>NZ_MUAV01000023.1:0-75939 GCF_003265965.1 Rhodovulum viride
CGGCAATGTCGGCACCTTCGGCGGCGGGCGGGCGGCCCTCTACCGCCGCCGCGAATACCTCGCGGACTGAGCCATGATCGAGGCCACCGACCACGCGATCCGCACCCTTCTGGCGCTTCTGGGCGCGCTGGTGCTGGTCTGGCTCCGCACCGATGGCATGGCGCTGATCGCGCGCATGGGCATCGTGCTGGCCTCGGGCGCCACACGCGCACCGCGCGGCCGGGCATGGTCCTGGCGGATGCGGACTGCGAGGCCCTGCTGCGGCCCGAGGTCCGCGACTATCGTGCCCGGTTGCTGACCTTCTTCTCGGCCGAGACGCGCGCCCGGCGCCTGAACGCGGGCGACGTGCGGGGCGCCTGCGAGGGCCTGACCTGGTGGAACAAGGCGGGTGAAGAGGTCGTCAAGCGGGTCGGGCAACTCGTTCCATTACCGTAACTCGTCCAAATCTATCGCGCGCGAGACATCACGGGTCGGCACAAAACGCGGCGGTGCGGCACGAAGGGCTGAGGCATCTTCGCTCGTGGCCTCGTCGTTGCCGAGATCCGCCATCATGTCAGAGCGCAGATCGATCGGCGCGGATATTCCCTTCTCATCCAAACACGGCATCGGATTTGGAATGAAATATGAACCTTTCAGGATGAAATCCGCATGCGGTTGCGCTTCCAGATTCGCTTGGGACATGCCCTCCGGCAAGCCGTCGAAAAGTCCGTCCGGAGGCAGAAAATTACCGTTCTCGAACGGAAGTCTCTCCAAATGGCCGGGTTCGAATTTCCTCCCGTCCTCCATCAACGACTTCCAATCAGCCGTCAGCATGTGCTCCCCTCAAGCGACGGGTCGGCAGCTGCGCGCCCAATCGGCCCATTCGGCCGGGTAATGCGGGTGGCCGCGCAAATCGGTATTGTCGATCCCGAAAGCAACCGAGGCCGCGGCCGCCTCCAGGCACCAGTAGCCGACATAGGTACTGTTCTCGCCAAGATCCTCCGCCCGCGTGGTCTGGGCCGCAAGCTCGGTTGCCATCTCATCATACCAACCCTTCAGGAATCTCCCCAAATGATGCGGACGTGCGAAATCGGGTTCTTCGGGGTCTATGGCGAGCCACAGGTTCTGATAGGCACTGGGCCAATGAACCGGACTTTGCGGGGGATATCGTCAAGACCAAGCTGACGTCGGAAGGCTGACCAGATCCGGTCGTAGCCGCCATAATCGCGCTTGGTCAGATCGAACTGATCGAGGGCATCGAAGAAGGCCTTCGCCTCGGCCTGCCCGGCGCAGCACAGGACGAGCATAGAGATAAATCGGAGGAAGGTGTCTTAACCGAAACGAGCGATGCCATCGGGCATCTCGGTCCCGAAGCGGGCAACCATTTCCGGGCAAAGATGCCCAACCGCACGCAGTCCTGGCGCGATAACCTCAGGCATAGGCGCGCCAGCGGAATAGAGGCAAAGCGAGGTTTTGAACAACGCATGAAGAAGCGGATTTCCTTTCCCTCCCTGTTTCAGGGGCCCGGTGGTGGTTGACGGTAGCTTTTCTCGTATGCCTCAAGATCCTCGTATTGGCACGCCAAGGCCTGCCTCCAGAATTCCGGGGGTGCCAGTTTGTCTCTCATTGCTTTCTCCGGGTTGGGGCAGGAATGGGCAAACCGTCTTCATCAAGCCAGACTTTTGTTACCTTTCCGGTTTTATCGACTGTTCAAGAGAACAGCATCATAACCGTCATTCATTGCCCGGCGAGCCTGTCGGCTCAGGTTTGCGTTTCCCAAACGAGCTTCGATCCAACGTTGCGACATCTGCAGGACTCCCTTGGAGGTCATACTCTGCCTGGAACTTAGCGCCTTCGCATCGGACAGGATGTGGCGCGGGGGCGGACCGGGATCGACATATACCGCGTCGATCTTGTTCGGCCCGGTGGTGGGGCCATCCATCGTCATCGCCGGATCGCCGGCCTTTTCCCAGCCCTCGTCAACCGCGTAGCGATCAGCCACGGTCTTGCCCCAGCGGCCCTTCAGGTAGTTGTTGTTTGTCGGCCGATCCGTGACCCGGGTCGCCGCAAGGTAGTGATCGAGACCGCTCTGCGTCAGGGCGGCATCGATCTGCTGCAGGATTTCCTTGCGGAACGCCGGGTCGGTCGCCAGCAGATAGACCGTCTCGAACAAGGCGACCGCCGATGGCAGGGCCGTGCGACGGCCGCCCGGGTGCGGAAAGGAGGGCGCGGAAGGGGCAGGGGGACGGAGCGACCCGGCGGGTCAGGAATTGACCAGCGTGTCGAGCCGGGCGATTTCGGCTTCATCGATCGGCTTTCGCAGAAAGCTGCGGACGGCCGGAAAGCTTTCGGCGCGTTCGACATCGGTCTCGCTTTCCGAGCTGGTCAGGATCACCACGACCGAATCCTTCAGGTGGTCCGGCCAGTTTTCGGCGATTTCCTCGAGAAATTCGAAACCGTTCATGCGCGGCATGTTTATGTCGATGATGAGCGCGTCGATCTTGGGGCAGTCCGGCGTTCGCAGGAAATGAATGGCGTCTTCGGCCATGCCGAATTCAAGCATCGTGTCGACGAGGCCGGTCTTATGAATAAGCCGCTTCACCATCTTCCGTTCGAACCGGCAATCGTCGATCATCATGAGTGTGTTGATCACCGTTCTTCTCCTTCAGGAAAATCGTGAAACGGCTGCCGTTCTCGGGTGCGGACTGAATCGCAATACGTCCCCCATGATTGAGGCTTACTCTTTGGCAGATGGCAAGTCCAAGTCCGCTGCCGGGATACAATTCGGTGTCATTGAGCCGGGTGAAAACCTGGAAAATCCGGCGATGGAATTTCGGATCGATCCCTATCCCCCGATCGGACACGGAAAACGCGACCATTCCGTGCGGTGCTGCGACCGGCTCTATGTCGATCTGCGGCGCATCTCCGGGGCGGTGGAACTTGATCGCGTTGCCGATGAGGTTTTGCAACAATTGATGCAGCTGACGCGGATTGCCAATAAGGCTTGGCAGGTCCCCGACTCGGATCTCGGCGCCGCTCGCGGCGATATCGGCGGTCAGGTCCTGAAGCACGTCGGCGGCGACCTTGCTCAGATCGACGGGTTCGACTGCGACTTCGCCGCCGACCGCGCGGGTGTAGTCCAGGACGTCGCTGATCATCCGGCCCATGCGTTCGAGAATTTCCTTCATGTCTGCAACCAGTTGCACATCATCGTCGGGCAGCTTTCCGGCGACGGAGTCGGTCAGCGCGTTGGCGATCAGCCTCAGCGTGCTGATCGGCGACTTGAGATCGTGCGAGGTCGCATAGGCGAAGTCGCGCAGTTCGGAATTGGTCCGCTCGACAATGGAGATCTGGTCGCGCAGCTCGGCGTTCAGCGTCTCGATCTCGGCCAGGTGCCTGCGTTCGCGGGTGACGTTCAGCACCATGACCAGGATCGACCCGCCGGTCAGGGCAAAGCTCGACCAGCGGAAGCTTTGCCCGGTCGTGGTCCGGAACTCGTAGGAATAGCCGTCGGTCAGGGCGGGCCCCGACAGGCCCGCAGCCAGCGCGGCGGGGGATTTGGTGCCCCAATGGGCGGCGTCGGCCGCGATCAGCGCGTTGATCGCGTCGCGGTAGACGGCGCCTTCGCGGATCAGCTCCGGACCCGAGGGGCTGACCGCGCGGGCGGCGGCATTGGCGAACTCGATCCGGCCGTTCGGCGCGACCATCAGAAGCCCCAGCGGAATCCGCTCGATCATGTTTGCGGTGAAGCGCAGGCGCTCTTGCCGGATGCGGTGGCGCTGAAACGGGATATAGCTCAGCGCGAGGACCGCCACGGTGACGATTGCGGCCAAAAGCGACAGCACTCGACCTTCGGTCCAGAACCCCCGGGGCTCGAGCCAGGCGGCGCGCAGGTCCTGATAGCGCTGCGAGGCCAGATAGCCGGGCATCACCAGGTTCAGGGCCTCGCGGATCGAGGGCAGGCCCCGCCGCAGTGCCGGCGCCAGATAGGTCGTTTCCAGCGGATAGTCGACCTGAACGACCCGGTCCTCGCGATGCATCTCGGACAGGGTGCGGCGGAGTGCGCTGCTTTCGGCCAGGATCGTGTCGATCCGGCCCTCCAGCAGCGCCGTCACCAGTTCGTCATAGGTTTCGAAACGCTGGACGTCGCTGGAATGGCGGCGGGCGACCGCAACCGCGACCCCGGCCCCCCAGGCGCCGACCCGCGCCTTGGCCAGCCCGTCGAACAGGTCCCGGCTGTCGCTGCGCACGAAGACGCCGATATCGAGGGCCTGGATCGGCAGCGCAAAATCCATTCTCTCCCTGCGTTCCGGGGTGATGCCGACCAGGGGCAGGATGTCGATGCCGCCCTGCGGGCCCTTGGCCCAGACCTCGGGCGGAACGGGCACGAATTGCAGCTGAAGCCCCAGCAGCTTGCCCAGATCGCGGATCACCTCGACCGCAAAGCCGGTGGTCGATCCGTCGTCATTGACCTGCGTGAAGGGCGGCAGGTTCACGACGCCCACGGTCAACACCTCGGGCAGGGGCGGCGGCGGATCGACGAACCACTGCCGCCGCAAAGCGGCGAGCGTTCCGTTGGCTTCGAGCGTGTCGATGGCGGCATTGATCGGACCAAGCAGATCGGCGCGGCTTTTATGGATGGCGATGACCCGCTCGATCGGCCTGACGGGCGGTCCGACGGCGGCAATCCGGTTGTCCAGCCGAACGCCATGGGCCAGCCCGACCATCCAGTCCTCGGCCAGCAGGGCGCCGTCGATCTCGCCCGACAGAAGCCGGATCAGCAGGGCATCGGCGTTCTCGAAGACCACGGGCCGGTTGCGGTCCAGCACCTCGGACGACCCCGAGCCCGCATATTGCCGGACCGTGCCGATGCGCTTGTTCACCGGGGTTACGAAGTCCGGGTTCCGCTCGTTCTCGATGCGGATGAAAAGCCGGACCTCGGTCCGCCCGACCGGTTTCGAGAAGAGGTTGGTCGCTTGCAGCGCGGGAAGGCGCGCGATGGCGGTCATCAGCGTGGTTTCGCCGTCGATCTGGGCCTGGATCCGCGGTTGAAGACCGTCGAAGCGCCGAAGCTCGATGGGCACGCCCATGGTCTCGGACAGGGCCCGGACCACGTCCGCCGAGAACCCGGTCGCTTCGCCATCGTCGCTGATCTGGCCGAAGGGGGCATTCTCGAGCCATCCCGCGACGATCGGCGCCGACGCGGCGTCGGGGGCGGTCTGCTGGGCCGTCTGGGCAGTCTGGGCGGACAGGGGGGACGGAAGACAGGCTGCGAGGCAAAGAAGCCCCGCAACAAGTGCCCACGCGCCTCGCCAGATTGCCGAACCTGAACTCCGACGTTCCAATTTGGTCTCCGACCTTCGCCCCATCCGCCAGAATTAGGCAACACATCTTGACGTTAGGTTAATCTGGCATGGTAGCAGAGAGTTTTCGCATTCCAAAGTGGGGGATTCACGATCCCTCCGGGCCGGAATTCGGGCGGGCAATATGGCTGCGGCTTCCGGCCCGGCCTGTGTGATCAATCCGACAAGTCGTGTTCGATCCCCGACCGATCAGAAGAAAAATACTTGAAAAACAGTTTCGTATAACTTGGCACACGGTGTGCTATGCCTTCGATATGAACTTTTAATATATAACGCAGGGCGCGGCGCCCGGTGTCCGCCGGACAGAGCGACGCCCCGATGCCGCGCAACGGAAGGATCTGACCCAGATGCTGCTGCTTGACGATACAGCTCTCGCCTGCCTCCTGAAACGGGATACGACCGCCGCGCTTTCCGTCGGCACCGGGCCGGTCCGGCCGGGCCGGATGACCTCGGTCGCGATGCGGGCCCGACGCAGCGGTACGATTTGCGGCACCGAAGAGGCCGCGCGGATGTTCGCTCTGCTGGGTTGTGCCGCGGATATTGCCGCCGAAAGCGGAACGCGGGTGCGGCCCGGCGATTTGCTGATCGCGGCGCGGGGGCCGGCCGAGGCGCTGGTGGGGGCCGCGCAGGCGGTGCAGACCCTGCTGGAATGGGCCTCGGGCGTCGCCGACAGCGCCGCGCGCATCGTGCAGGCCGTGCGCCGGGCCAATCCGGCGGTGGCGGTCGCCTGTCCGCGCAAGGCCATCCCCGGCGCGCGGCCGCTGGCGTTGAAGGCGGTGGCGGCGGGAGGCGCTGCGATCCATCCGGTGCTGCAGCCCGACGCGGCGCTGGTGCTGGCCGAATGCCGGGCGCTCGGCGGGACAGAGACGCTGACCGACCGGATCGCGGGCCGGCGGCTGGCGGCGCCGGGCGCGCGGCTCGCGGTCGAGGTGCGCGACCGCCACGAGGCACTGGAGGCCGCGGGCTTCGGCGCCGACATCCTTCTGTTGACCCGGATGGCGCCCGATGCTGTCGCCGCCACCTTGCGCGCGCTGGGACCGGACTGGCCGGGCGAGGTCCTGGCCGCCGGGCCGATCCCCGCCGAGGCCGCCCCGGCCTATGCCAAAAGCGGTATTCACGCCCTGGTCACCTCGGCGCCCTATCACGCGCTTCCGGCCGAGATCGAACTGGTCTACGAGGCGGGCTAGGCGGGTTCCGAAATCTCGATCAGGTTGAGGTCCGGGTCGCGCAGATAGATCGACCGGATCGGCCCGGTCGCCCCGGTGCGCGCCACCGGCCCTTCGACCGGGCGGAGGCCGCGCGCGGCCAGCGCCGCGATCACGTCGTCAAGCGGCCGGTCGGCCAGAAAGCACAGATCGAGCGCGCCCGGCACCGGCAGATGCGCCTTGGGTTCGAACTCGTGGCCCTTGACGTGAATGTTGATCTTCTGGCGCCCGAAACACAGCGCCTTGCGCCCCGCGCCGAAGGTTTCCAGCCGAAGGCCAAGACCCTCCACATAGAAGGCCAGACAGGCCTCTTCGTCGGCGGTGGTCAGCACCAGATGATCGAGCGCGGAAATCATTGCGGCGCCACTCTGCCATGACCGTCCCGCCCAATGAAAGGTTGATTTTTCCGCGCGCAAGGGGCACTCGTGCCCGATAGTCTGCCAGCCGGAAAGTCACGATCATGCCCGCATACCGTTCCCGTACCAGCACCCATGGCCGCAACATGGCCGGCGCCCGCGGTCTCTGGCGCGCCACCGGCGTGAAGGAGGGCGATTTCGGCAAGCCGATCATCGCCATCGTGAACTCCTTCACCCAGTTCGTGCCGGGTCATGTGCATCTCAAGGATCTTGGCCAGATGGTCGCCCGCGAGGTCGAGGCGGCAGGCGGCATCGCCAAGGAATTCGACACCATCGCCGTCGATGACGGCATCGCGATGGGCCATGACGGGATGCTGTATTCGCTGCCCTCGCGCGAACTGATCGCGGATTCGGTCGAATACATGGTCAACGCCCATTGCGCCGATGCGATGATCTGCATCTCGAATTGCGACAAGATCACCCCCGGCATGCTGATGGCGGCGCTGCGGCTGAACATTCCCGCGATCTTCGTCTCGGGCGGGCCGATGGAGGCGGGCAAGGTCACGCTGGGCGACGGGCGCGTGGTGTCGCTCGACCTGATCGACGCCATGGTCGCGGCCGCCGACGACAAGGTGTCGGACGAGGATCTGGCCAAGATCGAGGCCGCCGCCTGTCCGACCTGCGGGTCCTGTTCGGGCATGTTCACCGCGAACTCGATGAACTGCCTGACCGAGGCGCTGGGGCTGTCGCTGCCGGGCAACGGCTCGACGCTGGCGACGCATGCCTTCCGCAAGGAGCTGTTCCTCGAGGCCGGGCGCCGCGCGGTCGAGATGTGCCGCCGCTACTATGAACAGGACGATGCCAGCGTGCTGCCGCGCTCGATCGCGACGAAGGCCGCGTTCGAGAACGCCATGGCGCTCGATATCGCGATGGGCGGGTCGACCAACACGGTGCTGCATATCCTCGCTGCCGCGCAGGAGGCCGAGGTCGATTTCACCATGGACGACATCGACGCGCTGTCGCGCAAGGTGCCCTGCCTGTGCAAGGTCGCGCCCAACGCCGCCAATGTCCATGTCGAGGACGTGCACCGCGCGGGCGGGATCATGGCGATCCTGGGCGAGCTGGACCGCGGCGGGCTGATCGACCGCGACTGCGCCACGGTGCATGAACCGACGCTGGGCGCGGCCATCGACAAATGGGATATCGGCCGGTCGAACGATCCCGAGGCGCGCGAACTGTTCCTCGCGGCCCCCGGCGGCGTGCCCTCGCAAGAGGCGTTCAGCCAGTCCTCGACCTGGCCCTCGCTCGACACCGACCGCAAGGCCGGGGTAATCCGCTCGGTCGAGACGCCGTTCTCGAAGGATGGCGGGCTTGCGGTCCTGAAGGGCAATATCGCGCTCGACGGCTGCATCGTGAAGACGGCGGGCGTCGACGAGTCGATCCTGGTCTTCTCGGGGCCCGCGAAGGTCTATGAAAGCCAGGACGCCGCCGTGTCGGGCATCCTGACCGGCAAGGTCGAGGCGGGCGATGTGGTGGTGATCCGTTATGAGGGGCCGAAGGGCGGGCCGGGCATGCAGGAGATGCTGTACCCGACCTCCTATCTGAAATCGAAGGGCCTGGGCAAAGCCTGCGCGCTGATCACCGACGGGCGGTTCTCGGGCGGCACCTCGGGGCTGTCGATCGGGCATGCCTCGCCCGAGGCGGCCTCGGGCGGCACCATCGGTCTGGTGCAGGATGGCGATCTGATCGAGATCGACATCCCGAACCGCACGATCAACCTTGCCGTCTCCGAGGACGAACTGGCCGCCCGCCGCGCCGCGCAGGAGGCGAAGGGCTGGAAACCGGCCGAGCCGCGCAAGCGTCACGTTTCGCAGGCGCTGAAGGCCTATGCCCATTTCGCGGCCTCGGCCGACAAGGGCGCGGTCCGGATCGTTCCGGAATAATCGGCCGAGCACGGGTCTGGCGGGCGCGACGCCGCGCCCCGTTTTCCCGGGCGGGCGCAGGGCCTTAGGCTCTGCCCCGAAGACCGCTGCCAAGGAGCCGAGACCATGACCGATACCACGCTGTCGCCCCGGCCCCGGCGGGTCTTTCTGCTGGGCGCGACCGGCACCATCGGCCGCGCCACCGCCCAGGCGCTGCTGGCGCGGGGGCATGAGGTGGTCTGTTTCGTGCGGCCGCGCGTCGGAGAGGACCCGGGGCGCGGGCTGCCCGCCGGGGTGACCGTCCGCACCGGCGATGTCACCGATCCCGCCTCGCTGGCCCGCGACGGGTTTTGCGGCCAGCGGTTCGAGGCGCTGGTCTCCTGCCTTGCCTCGCGCACCGGCACGCCGCGCGATGCCTGGGCCATCGACCACAAGGCGCAGTCCGATGCGCTGACGGCGGCCCGCGCCGCCGGGGTGAGCCAGGCGGTGCTTCTGTCCGCGATCTGCGTGCAGAAGCCGACCCTTGCCTTCCAGCAGGCCAAGCTGGCCTTCGAGGCCGAACTGAGGACCTCGGGCCTGACATGGTCCATCGTGCGCCCCACGGCCTTCTTCAAGTCGCTCTCGGGGCAGGTCGAGCGGGTCAAGGCCGGCAAGCCCTTCCTCGTCTTCGGCGACGGGCGCCTGACCGCCTGCAAGCCGATCAGCGATGCCGATCTGGGGCGCTTCATGGCCGACTGCCTCGACGATCCGGCCCTGCAGAACCGGGTGCTGCCCATCGGCGGCCCGGGGCCTGCGATCACGCCCCGCGATCAGGGCGAGGAGCTCTTCCGCCTGCTGGGGCGCGAGCCGAAATTCCGCGAGGTGCCGGTGGCGATGATGGACGCGATCATCGCCATTCTCTCGGCGCTGGGCCGGGTCGTGCCCCGGTTCCGCGACAAGGCCGAATTCGCGCGGATCGGGCGCTATTACGGGACCGAGTCAATGCTGGTCCTGAACCCCGAGACGGGTCTTTACGACGCCGAGGCCACGCCCGAATACGGATCGGACCGGCTTTACGACTATTACGCGCGGCTTGTGAGCGGCGAGGACCGCGCCGATCTGGGCGAACACGCGGCCTTCTGAACCGCGCCCCTCAGGCCAGCGAACGCCAGAAGCGCGGCGTCAGCAGCACCAGAACGGTCAGCATCTCGAGCCGCCCCAGATACATGCCGATGGCCAGGATCGTCTTGGCCTTGTCCGACAGCGGCTGGAAGGTGCCGGCAGGCCCGATGATGTCGCCGACACCCGGTCCCACATTCGCCAGCGCCGTGATCGCGCCGCTCAGCGCCGTTTCGCCGTCGAGCCCGACAAGGGTCAGAAGGCTCGCGATCACCGCAAAGCTCAGGGCGTACATCGAGAAGAAGCCGATCACGCTCGACACGATGTCCTCGTCGATCACCCGGCCCTCGTAGCGGATGCGATAGACCCCGTGCGGATAGCGCACCGACCGGATGCCCTCGCGCACCAGCCGGTACATGATCACCCAGCGCATCGCCTTGGCCCCGCCCGCAGTCGAGCCGGTACAGCCGCCAACCGCCGTCAGGATCACGAAGGCTGACACCGCGACCGGACCCCATGTGGTGTAATCGGTCGTCGCATAGCCCGTGGTCGAGACCACCGAGACCACGTTGAAGGCCACCAGCCGCAGCGCCGCGAGGAAGGGCATGTCCGAGGTCAGGCCCAGCCACAGCGACAGCGGCAGGATCACCGCGGCCAGCGTCTTGAGCATCGCGCCGACCTGCTCGCTGCGGAATTTCCCGTGATAGACGCTGCGGATGTACCACGAGAAGGGCACCGAGCCGAGCACCATGAACAGCGTGCAGGTCCATTGCAGGAACGGGTTGGCGAAGAACCCGAAGGACGCGTCATGGGTCGAATAGCCCCCGGTCGAGAGCGTGGTCATGGCATGGGTCACGGCGTCGAAGACGCTCATCCCCCCGGCGCGGTAGAGCACGCCGCAAAGCGTCATCAGCGAGACATAGACCAGCAGCGTCGCCGCCGCGAACTGGGTGGCGTTGCGCAGCTCCTTCTCGCCCTTGTCCGAACTTTCGGTGCGGAAAAGCTGCATGCCGCCGACCTTCAGCACCGGCAAAAGCGCGATCCCGGTGCCGATGAAGCCGACGCCGCCCAGCGCCTGCAGCAGCGCGCGCCACATCAGGATGCCCTTCGGCGTGCTGTCGAGCCCGGTCATCACCGTCGAGCCGGTGGTGGTGATCCCCGACATGGCCTCGAAGAAGGCATCCGCCGCCGAAAGCTTCCACAGATAAAGCGGCACGGCCCCGCCGATGGCCGCGACCAGCCAGACCGAGGCCGTCAGCATGAAGGCATGGGGCAGGCGCAGCGCCTCGAAGGAGGACCGCGAGGCAACCGCGATCAGCGTGCCGATCAGCCCCAGCTGAAAGGTCGCCTCGGCGAAGACGCCCCGCGTTTCGGGATACAAAAGGGCCACGGTTGCCGACATCAGAGCCAGCAGCCCAAGCACAAGCCCGTTGGCAAAGAAGACGACGTTCAAACCGGATTCCCTTTGCGCGACATTGCCATCCCGGGCGGGGGATTTCCAGATGCCCGAAACCGGCACTTGCGGGGCGGTCCCGGAGGCGGGGGCTGCGGAAATACCGGCTTCCCCAGGGGCAGGCAGCGGTGTAATCTCGTGCCCGGACTATTCAGACAATCCGTTTTCAACGTCGGCCGCGGGCGCCGGGCCAGAGGGGTTCGGGCGGTCGCTTCGGGCAAACGGGACGGAAGGGTCGTCGCGGTCCGCTGTCCGGTCGCTCTTGCGGGGCGAGAGGGCAGGCGGGCGCGCACGGGAAGGGCCCTTTTCGAACCGGACCGCCAGGGGGGCGCATTTCAGCTTCGCCGGTTCCCGGGGACGCCGCCGCGGCATGCGGGCGGCCGCTTCGGCCCGGTTCTCAGGGAGAAGACATCGTGAAAGTCATACCATTGCTGCTGGCGCTTGGCGCCGGCCTTTCGGCCTCGTGTGTTCATGCGACCGGCGCGGCCGCGCCTGCGGATGCGGCGACGATCGAGCGCGGCGCCTATCTGGCGCGGATCATGGATTGCGCGGGCTGCCACATGCCGCGCGGCGCCGACGGTGTGCCGGCCTTTTCCGCCGGGCTCTCGGGCGGCACGGTCGGGTTCGAGATGCCGGGGCTTGGCATCTTCTGGCCGCCGAACCTGACCCCGGACGCGACCGGGCTCGGCGACTGGAGCGCCGATCAGATCCTGACCGCGATCCGTGCGGGGATCCGGCCCGACGGGCGGGTTCTGGCGCCGGTGATGCCCTGGGCCTCCTATGCCGGGCTCACCGACGAGGACGGCGCGGCTCTGGTCGCCTATCTGCAATCCCTGGCGCCGGTCGCGGCAAGGACCCCGCCGCCGGCTGAGACCGCCGACAGGGCGGCCGGACCGTTCTTCCGCGTGACGCTGCCGTCCCAATAAGCTCCAATGAGCCGGGGACCGCGGGGCGCGACGGCATGCGCCCCACGGTTCTGGCCGACGCGCGCCCCGCGCGGCGTTCCCGGGGGCGTCGCCTGTCGGGGTCCCGGCACCTGCCGTTGCGTCATCGCTCCAACCGATCCGCGCGGGGTGCGGCGGGCTGTGCCTGCCTCCAACGGTTCGACCAGCGCCGCTTTCAACCGTGCCGCGTAATAGTATTTTACAGAATCGCCCATTAGGGCTAATTTTGTTTCTATTCAGTCTATAATCCATTGGGGTTTGCCATGGCAGTCCGCCCCTCGTTGCGCTCGATTTCCGGGCTCTCTCTCGGTGCGTCCATTCCGGTTCAGGCGATTACCTCGCGAGGGGCCATCGTGTCCGCCATCGACGCGGCGATCGACGATCTGGTGCTGATCCCGCGCGCGCCCGATGTCATCAAGAACATCTTCGAAAAGTCCCGGCCGGGCACACCCGCGCTTCGGGTCGACGACCTGCTGGCCCTCCGGATCGAGCTGCGCAATTGCGAGATCGTGCCGGGCAGCCCGCCGAAGATCCGCAAGACGGCGGGCGGCACCGGGCGGCTGATCCTGCATTTCCCGCCCCAGACGGTGACCGAAGAAACCTTCTTCCAGCCGCCGCCGCCCAAGATCGGCAAGCCGGTTCCGGCAGAACCGAAATACGCCAATCCCAAGGACCAACCCAAGCCCGAGCCCGCCAACCCGGCCGCCGACGAGGTCCTGCGTGAGCCGCCGATCCGGGCGCGCATCGCCGATGAATCGCGGCTCTCCTTCCTGGTGCCCGAGGGCTTCGAGATCGACTATACGCTCGAAGGCGTGCTGGCGGCCTGCCAGACGCTGACCCTGTCGGTGGCCAGCAATGCCAAGCCGCGCAGCCAGCCCAGCCTGTTCCTGCCGCTGACCGACCTGATCCGTAACGGCGCGCTGAACGCGCTGTCGGTCAAGGCGCGCGCGCAGTTGGCCGGCCATGTGGCGTCCTCGTTCCGGCTGGCGGCCAGCGACGGCGGCGACATCACCACGCTGCGCGCCCGTCAGGCCAGCGCCAATGCGGCGGTCTTCGAACGCATCCCCGACCGGGTGATCGTGGCCCCGGGTGGCGCGAAGCCCCGGCCCGGCAACCCCACCGCGACGACCACCGCCATCGAGATGCCCTGGCGGCTGATCGTATCGCCCCATGCGGGGGCGAAATGGCGCCATGCGACGCGGCCCGCGCTGTCGGCCTCGACCGCGCATGTCGAGCTTTGGCACACGCGGATGGTCACGCCCGGGTCCGACGGCACCGAGATCCCGCCGCCCTATGCCGATCCGGCCCGCACCATTCGCGCAGTCTGGGCGCGCTCGGGCACCGGTTCCGAGGCCGCGAACCCGCCCATGGGACCCGCCTGGCCCACACGCTCGCCGGGGGTGCCGCCGAGCCAGCCCAACGATGCGCTGCCATTGCCGGGCGGGCGGCCGTTCCGGATGCCGCTGGACGATTTCGACCGGTTCCAGATCGCGCATCTCTCTTCGAACTTCTCGGTCACCGGCTACACGCCCGAACCCGTCGATACCAACCTTCTGATGCTGTCCTCGCTGGGCGGCTGGCTCGATTCGCGCGGGTCCTGGAACCCGCCGGGCCTGTCGGTCGAGGAATGGGTGCATCGCGGCGCGATGGGCCGGGACCATTACGTCAAGGTCGTCTATCGCGGCTGCCTCTGCCCGCTGAACTGCCGGGTCTCGCTGGTCAAGGTGACCGAACGCAAGTTCCACAAGCGTAGTTCCGAAACGCCCGGCTCGCAGGACGGCTATGACCGCAGCCAGCACGCCTATCTGCGCCAGCGCTATTTCATCATCATCCGCGAACGGGTGCTGACCTTCGACGACGCGCTGTTCCATGCCGCGAAAAGCACCGACAACAAAGTCAATTTCGCCCGCCAGTTCCCGTTCTCGAAAATCGAGATCCTGACCGAGCGCACGCCCGATCTGGACGATCCGGTCGATACCGACGTGTCGAATGCGGGCCAGTTGTTCTTTTGGCCCGCGGTCAATGGCGAACCGTTCCGGTTCCAATGCGCGGGCACCGATCTTGACGGCCATCGGGTGCTGTTCGATCTGCCGATGATCTTCATGGACAATACCGTGTCCTGCCCGCGGATCTTCAACCCGGTGACCGAACGGCTCGACGCGGACTATCCCGCCGCCGCCTTCAATGCCGCGACCGCCGCCGAGGAATACGCGAAATGGCCCCAGCGCCATACCGTGCCCCTCGAGTTCCAGCGCGTGGCGCTGGCCACCTCGGCCAAGTCCGGCGACACCGCCGTCGAAGTCGAGGAGATGGTGCTGGGCGCCGAGGCGCCGAGGCGCGGCGCGCCGGGCCAGCAACCCATCCGCAACGCCACCATCGAGGCCTGGAGCCGCGATCTGTCGCGCGCGCTTTTCCTGCCGAAGATCGTTCAGACCACCGCGCGGCTCGGGCCGGTGAACCAGCTGACCGGCTCGACCCGTACCAACCGGCTGAGCTGGAACGCGCGCTATCTGCAATTCGGGTTCGCCGCCGGTCCCGGCGCCCCGGTCGGTCAGCGCAACGTGGGCGAGGTCTTCGCCGATATCGTGCAAAGCCCGGGCATGGGCATGCTCGACTTCTCGTCCCAGGGCGACAAGTCGGGCGGCTTCGTCCAGCCGAACCTCAGGCCGCGCGCCCTGTCACGGATGGCCGGGCCGGTGATGTCGGACGTGACCCAGTTTCTCGACGGGCAGATGGAGCCGGGGGCGGGGTTCCCGATCTCGGTCAGCGACCTGCCGCTGCCGCTTCTGTTCGGCTGCATTCCGCTGGGCGAGCTGATCAAGGCCGTGACCGACATCGCGGGCGAGGGCGAGAAGGTGCCCCGCTTCGTCTCCGAGGCGGGCACCCAGGTCGAAAGCTTCATCGGTGCGCTGGTCCGGCTTTTCGGGCTGACCTATGACCTGCCGCGCGGGGTGTTGGGGCAGGGGGCGGGCGGTCTGGCCCAGGCGGTCGCGAAGATCACCGATCTGGGTCAGCAGGGGCAGGTGGCCCCGGCCGCATTGCAGGCCGCGCTGGCCAAGCTTTCCGAGATCGAGGCGCTGATCGCGGGGCTCAGGACCACGCTGGAAAGCCTGTCGCAACAGGCGCTTGACGGCATCGGCACGGCGCCCGACTTTGCCGCGCTGCCCGGCCAGATCGCGACGATCCAGACCCGGATCGCCGAGCTTCTGGCCATCGTCAACGGGCCGCAGGGCAATGCCATTCCGGCCAATCTGCGCCAGCAGATCCGGGCCTTCGCGACCGGGCTCGACACCTTGCTGGAAGCGGTCGGGGACAGTGCCGCGCTGTTTTCGGCGGCCAAGGACCTCTGGGACGCGCTTGACGCCATCGTGGGCGATCCGACGGTGCTGGCCAACCTGCTGTCCGACGGGGCCGGGCTGGAAGCGAAGATCAACGATGTCATCGCGGCGCTGGACCCGTTCGAGACCGCGATCCGCGACTTCGACCTTCTGGGCGCGGCGCCCAAGGCCGCGTTCCTCAAGGCGCTGAGCGCGGTCCGCGAGGTGCTGGAGGCGGCGGCCGATCTGGCCGGGCTGATCGAGGCGCTGACCGGGGACGAACTGACCATCCGTTTCGACTGGGCGCCCGAGATCGGCAACTGGCCCGCCGCCGCGGGCGACGAGATCTTCCGCGCGAACGACAAGCGCGGCTTCGTCGTTGCGGTCGAGGGCAAGGTCAAGAAGAACGGCAGTTCCAGCCCGAAAATCGCCGTGACCTGTTCTCTGAACCGCTTCGATCTGGTGCTGATCGGCAAGGCCTCCTTCCTGGAACTGAACTTCGACCGCATCGTCTTCTCGGTCGACAGCGCCGCCAAGATGGATGTCGACGTGGTGCTGGACGACATCCGCTTCGTCGGGCCGCTGTCCTTCGTCGAGACGTTGCGCGACCTGATCCCGCTCGACGGGTTTTCGGACCCGCCCTATCTCGACATCACCCCGCAGGGCATCCATGCGGGCTTCGACATCGCGCTGCCCTCGATCTGCGTCGGTGTGCTGAATATCAACAATCTCAGCCTCGGTGCGGGCTTCACCGTGCCCTTCATCGGCCAGCCGCTGTCGGTCGCCTTCAACTTCTGCACCCGCGAACAGCCCTTCTGCCTGACGGTCTACTGCTTCGGCGGCGGCGGTTTCTTCGGCGTCACCATCGATCCGAGGGGCGTGCAGATCCTCGAGGCGGCCCTGGAATTCGGCGCCTCGCTGTCGGTCGATTTCGGCGTCGCGTCGGGCGGGGTCGAGGTGATGGCGGGCTTCTATTACCGGATGGAGCTGCAAGAGGCCTCGCTGACCGGGTATTTCCGGCTGGGCGGCCATGTCAGCGTGCTGGGGCTGATCTCGGCCTCGCTCGAGCTGTATCTGGAACTGCGCTACGAATTCTCGTCGGGCAAGTGCGTGGGCATGGCCCAGCTGACGATCGAGGTGTCGGTGCTGTTCTTCTCGGGCAGCGTGACCATCCGCTGCCAGAAGAAATTCGCGGGCTCGAACGGCGACCCGACCTTGCGCGAAATGATGGGCTTCGATGCGAGCCTGCCGCTGGCCGACGAGCTGGCGGCGATCTCGGGGCCCGACGTGAATTATGCCTGGCGCGACTATGTCGAGGCCTTCGGCTGAGGGGGAATTACCATGGCAGAGCAGTTTCTGGTCTGGACCGTCCTGCCCTATGGCCGCGTGGCCGACGGGGGCGAACATGACGGCAAGTGGCGGGTCAGCCTTGTAGTCTCGCCCCGTCTGACGCCGCAGGCGCCCGATGAACAGGTGCTGAAAGCCTACGAGCCCTGGCTCGACTGGCCCGCCACGCTGGAGCGGGCAAATTTCCGGGGGCGGATCGGCAGCACGCTGGTGCGCCTGACCCCGGTGTCGAAACCCGACAGCGCTCTCTGGAAACGCTTCTTCACCGAAGAGACCCCGGTTGCGGGTTTCGTCTATACCGACATGAGCCGGGTCAACCTGCGGTCTTACGCGGTGCGCAACGTGCTGGCCTTCGCGCGGCGCCATTACGGGCGGCTCGCGGCGCAGTCGGGCGACGAACATCCGGTTCTCTTGCCCTGGAAGGATGCCGATCCCGCGCTGAAGGGCATGCTGGGCGATCTTGGGACGCGCACCCAGATCATCAATTTCGGCGACCGTTCGGTCGAGGTGCCGCTACCGGGATTCTCGCGCTTCTTCGGCGACGATATCGACAAGATCCTCGACCGGTCCGTCTTCTCGGACCATTCGGTCTTTTCGATGGCCGTGCCCGGGCCGGGCGTCGAGGGCGAGACGGGCACGCCCGATGCGGCCGAAAGCCGGCCGCGCCGCGCATTGCCGCCCGACTGGGTGCCGCCCGCGGCCGCGGGCGCGGCCGCCGGCGTGATGGGGCAGTTCACCTCGGCCGACGAATACACCTTCTATCAGGCCGACCGCTTCTACCGCCGGACCCGCGCGAGCGACCTGGAAAAGCTCAAGCGCCGCCCCGATTTCAAGGACGTGACCCCGCCGCCGCCCGCGCCCGAGTACGATTTCCACCGGATCGTGGCGTCTTATGCCGACTATGGCGATCTGAAACGCGGGCTGGGGCTGGTGATCGACTGCGTGCTCGACACCGGCAAGGTCATCGACGACCGGATCGCGGCGGGCGGCGGCACCGGCATCGGGCAGATGCAGCTGGCGCTGAAATGGGACGGGCCCGCGCCCGGCAAGGACGCCATGCCCCGCACCGCCTGGCTGGCCCGCAAGGACCGGTTCGTGCCGCGCCCGCGCAGCGCGCAGCATGACGCGGGGCTGTTGCGGCTCGAGGACAGCGACGATGGCTGGCAGGTGGCCAAGGACGAAAAGCCCGGTCTCTTCGATCTCTATCAGGTCGATCCCGATGGCGCGGCGCTGAAGACGGTGAACTTCGCGCTGACCGCGCAGAACCTCGTGGCCCGCAGCCTGAGCCTGCGCCAGAGCCATGGCGAGGTGACCTACACGACGCCCGACCGGCAGGGGGTGGCGGCGCTGCGGTCAGGCGGGATCGGGGTGTCGCAGCACGGCCGCGCCACCGATCTGGCCCAACTGGCCGCCGCGGCCGATCTGAAGAATGCCGAGATCGCGGCCGGCAATGCCGACAAGGTGGTGCTGTTTGCCGAGGATGTGCATCGCGGCTATCGCATCGACGTGGCCCGGGTGCCCGACCGGGTCCATCCCGGCGACTGGCAGAGCCTGCAGGCCCGGGTTGGCGACTATCGCGTGATCTCGACCGGCGAGCAGCTGAAATTCCCGCCCGACGAGGGCTATGTCTCGGGCCATTCGGTGTCGGGCGATCCCGACAACGCAGACGAACAGTACCTGCATGAAAGCCTGTTCCGCTGGTCGGGCTGGAGCCTGGCCGCGCCGCGTCCGGGCAGGACCATCCGGTCGGAAACCGGCGAGGACGACAACCTGCAGGCCGAACTGCCCGCCGATGTCACCGACACCGCCGAAAAGGGCAACGATCTGGCCGTCACCTTTGCGGCCCAGAAGGGCAGCCTGCCGCGCCTGCGCTTCGGCGCGCTGTACCGGCTGCGGGCGCGGGTCGTCGATCTGGCGGGCAATTCGCTGGGCCTCAAGGACCCGTCTCTGGGCGATCTGGAACAGGCCAGCGACGCGGTCGGCTACTGGCGCTTCGAGCCGGTCGATCCGCCCGTGCTGGTCCAGCGCGAAAGGCTGAGCGAGGGCGAACAGCTGGAACGGCTGGTGATCCGGTCGAATTTCAACGCAACGACCGGCGAATATCTAAATGACCCCGATTTCCAGGCGGCGGCGGCCGAACCGGCTTCGGCCGATTTCGCCTATACCGAAACCAATCAGCGCCATCTGGTGCCGCCCAAATCCTCGCAGCAGCAATGCGAGACCCATGGCTTCTTCGATCCGTTCTTCGGCGACTGGCAGCGCATCCGCGAGGGCTACGCCATCGCCGCGCGCGAGGCGGGCACGCTTTACGACCCGCTGCCGGGCGCGCAGATCGAGCTGATCACGCCGCAGACGCTGGGGGCGATCGCCACCACGGCGGCCGTGCCGCCCGCGCTGCCCTCGGCTGACAACCCGGTCGGCGACCGGATGGCGGGCGGGCAATACGTGATTCACCGCGAAGCCGCGCTGACCACGCCCTATCTGCCCGACGGGGCGACGGGCGGCATCTCGATCCGGGCGGCGCGCGGCCATGCGTTGCCGGGGATCGACGACGAGATGGTGCTTGGCCCCAGTGCCCGGGTCGTGCGCGACGACCGCGAGCGGTTGATCCTGCTGGTCCGGCATGGCGGGGACTGGCCCAATCTGGCGGGGTTCCGTCTGGTTCTGGCCGAACGCGCCGAAACCGACAGCGACCTGCCCTGTGCCGTCGATTTCCCCGACAGGGGCCTGCCGGTCTGGGACGAGGACAAGCGCGAACTGACCCTTTTCGTCGAGAAAGGCCGGATCGTGCGGCTGCTGTATGCCAGCTTCGTCTCGCCGCGCCATCTGGACAGTTTCGGCATCCCGCACTGGACCGAGTCGGCCAAGGCCGCCGAGGCCTGCCGCAAGGCCGCCTCGATGGGCACCAACTGGCTGATGACGCCCTATCGCCCGCTGACGCTGGTCCATGCCACACAGGCGCCGGTCTGCCGCCCCGAGATGATCCAGATGATCACGAGCCGGGGCAGGGGCGACCGCGAGCTGCGCCTCTCCTGCCGTCAGGTGCGGCTGCACGGGCCCTCGACCGGCAAGATCGAGATCGAGGCCGACTGGTCGGAATGGGTCGACGACATCGCCAAACCCCGGCCCGAGCGTGTCGCCTTTCGCGGCCAGCTGGGCGAGGTGCGGCTGGCCGAGAACCACCCCAACGCTCTGGTGCTTTCGACGGCGGTTTCGGCGCAGCTGACCGACCCCGAGGCCAAGCGCGGCGACGTGCATGATCTTGGCGACACCCGGTTCCGGCTGATCGCCTACCGGATGCGCGCAACGACCCGGTTCCGCGAATACCTGCCGCCCGCGCTTTACGGGCGAACCGATCTGGTCACGCAGCTGGGGCCGGTTGCGCTGGGCGAGGCGATGGCCCTGCCGCCCGAGGACGACATGGGGGCGCCCGTGCTGCCCGATCCCGCGGGCTCGACCGCGCAGACCCGGGTGCTGGCCTCGGCCCCGCCCAAAGACCCGCGGTTGCTGTATGTCGTGCCCACCTTCCGCTGGAGCCGCAGCACCGGCGCGACCGGCTATACCGCGACGCGGACCGGCAACGGGTTGCGGGTCTGGCTCGACCGGCCCTGGTTCAGTTCGGGCGATGGCGAGTTGCTGGGGGTGGTCCTTCACCGCGATGGCGGCAATTTCAACGAGATCCCGGAACGGTACGAAAAGCTCGTCACCCAATGGGGGACCGATCCGCTCTGGCAAAGCCCGGCACCCAAACAGACGATCCGCGACGCCGACTTCCCGGCCCGGGTGACCGCCGAAACGCTGGCGCTGCAGGAACAGCGCCCGGGTGATCCCTCTGTACGGATCGTCGGGCATCGGGTGCATTGGGATGACGACCGGCGGCTTTGGTATTGCGATATCGAACTGTCGCCCGGGTCGAGCTACATGCCCTTCGTGCGGCTGGCGCTGGTGCGCTATCAGCCCAATGCGATGCCGGGGGCCAGGATCTCGCGCGTGGTTCTGGCCGAGTTTGCCCAGGTGCTGCCGCGCCGCCGGGTGCGGGCGACGCGCTCGGGCTCGGTGCTGTCGGTCAGCCTGCACGGGCCGGACCCGGAAAGCGGGCCGCTGCGCTTTGACCGCGACTCCGCTTTCCAGAACGTGTCCTTCGTCAACGGGCCGTTCGAGACCGGCCGCAACCGGGTCGAGATCGTGCTGCAGCGCCAGAAGGACGGGATCGACAGCGATCTGGCCTGGGAAGACGTGCAGGTGCTGCACGACCATGTCGTGGGCGAGGAAGAGGAAGGCGGCATCGGCCCTGTCTTCTCGCCGGGGGGGCTGTCCGCGGCCCGCGACGGGGTGCTGTCGCTTGACCGTCCCGCGGGGACGGGGGCGCTCTCGGCCACCGTGTCGCCCGGACCCGCCGGGGGCCGCATCGTGACACCGGCGGCGGGTGGCCGGGTCACCCTGCCGCCCGCCGAGGATCGCAGTCTGGCCATCGGCCGCGCGCTTGGCACCGCGATGGGCGGCACGATCGGGGATCTGGTCACACCGACCCGCCCGATCGACCCGTTCCTGCCCGATCCCGCCTTCTGGGACGCCAGCGTGACGCTGCCCGGCGGTGCGGGGCCGCGCCGCATTCTGGTCCGCGAGTTCGAGCGGTTCTATTCCGACAACACGGTCAACGAGCGCCATGGCGGACGGCTCTTCCCGCGCCGGATCATCGAGGAACGTCTGGTCTTTGCCGAAACCTTCGACCCCGAGGCCCTGCTGGTCCGCTGACCCCGCTTCGGGGCCGTCGGGGGCTAGGCGTCGTCCGCGTCGCGGGCGCGGGCGAATTGCGCGGCCCCCGCGACGGGCGGCACCCAGCGTTCGCGGCGGATGGTCCAGGTCTCGTAGTCTGGCACGAAAAGGTCGGGCGTATCGAGCGTCCCCAGATGCATCTCGACCTCGTCGCCGCTGCGGGCGAAGACCGACGCGCCGCAGACCGGGAAGAAATACCGCCCCCGATAGTGCTTGGGCGCGCCCTCGACCGTGACCGCGGCCTCGGGAAAGATCGCTGCGGCATAGAAGACGGCGCCATGATGCTTGCGGCAGTCCAGGCAATGGCAGACGGCCACCCGAAGCGGCGGGCCGGCCGCCTCCAGCCGGACCGCCCCGCAAAGGCATCCGCCGGTGACCGGGGTCATGGTCTGCCTCCGTCGGTCCCGGTGCCCTGCGCACAGGCACGGGCAGGGGCAGGGGCAGGGGCTTGAACAGATGGCCAGTCCTGCCGCCGATTGACATCGGGTCCGGGCGGCCTGCCCGAAACCGGTCCCCGGGACCGGCGTCCGGGGGGCCAACCGGGAACCCGCGCCCGCGCCCGAACGTTGGCCGCCCGTAAGGGAAAAATCGGGAAAGCGAGGGTCATGTCCGTCATCATTGCGATCATTCTTTATCTTGTCACGGCGCTGGTGTTTCTGGCGCTCGATGCGCTGATGCTGCGCAAGGTCATGCAGCCGCTTTTCGCGCGCTATCTCGGCGACTGGATGCGGGACCGTCCGCGCATGGGGGCGGCGGCGGTCTTCTATCTGGCGTATGTGCTGGGGCTTGTCTGGCTGGTGTCCTGGCCCGCACTGGTGCGCGGCAATCCGGGGCAGGCGCTGATCGAAGGCATGGTGGTCGGTGCGATGGCCTACGGCACCTATGAATTCACCAACTTCGCCACGCTGCGGCGCTGGTCGCCGGTTCAGGTGGCGCTCGATACCTGCTGGGGAACCTTGCTGACCGGGGTCTCGGCCTGCATCGGGGTCTATGTGGCGCGCATCTTCGTCTGACGCGCCGCCTTCCGGCAGACCCTTCTAAGGTCAGGTTCCCGGGGAAGGGTGGCAGCCGGTGCCGCCACCTCCCGCGCGACCGATTACAGGGCCTTCAGATCCCCGGCCGACTTGCGACCGTCGCGGCCTTCGATCATCTCGTAGGCGATCTTCTGGTTGTCGGTCAGGCCGGTCATGCCGGCGCGTTCGACGGCGGAAATGTGCACGAAAACGTCCTTGCCGCCATCGTCGGGCGCGATGAAGCCATAGCCTTTGGTGGTGTTGAACCATTTCACGGTGCCGGTGGGCATCGTCTGTCTCCTCGGTCGTTTCCGCGCCCGCGGGATTGCGGCGCGGCAGGTCACAGCCAGGTCTTCCAGTCTCCCGGCTGCCCCTGAAGGAGGAGCGGTCGTCCAGGTCGTCTGCCGTCACACAAGAAACAATGCAGTAAGAATCGTGAAAAAATCAAGAGCCCTGTAGATTGCACCGTAATCTCGGCTAGGTTGCGCCCGGAAACAATCGAGGTTTGGAATGGTAATTTACGGTTTAAAAACCTGCGACACTTGCCGGAAAGCAAAGGCGGCGCTGGAGCGCGCGGGCAAGCCGGTCACGTTTCACGACGTGCGCGCGGCGCCGTTGCCGCGGGCCGAGATCGCGCGGTTTCTCCAGACGCTGGGACCGGATCTGGTGAACCGGCGCTCGACCACCTGGCGCGAGCTGGACGAGGCGGCGCGGGCGGCCGATCCGCTCGATCTGCTCGAGGCCCATCCGACGCTGATGAAACGTCCGGTGATCGAGGCCGAGGGGCGGCTTTTTCTGGGCTGGGACGCCGCGACCGCGTTGACGCTGGCAAGCTGACGCGGACCGTCCGCGTCCCCGAACAGCAAAAAGGCGCCGGTCGTCCGGCGCCTCTTTCGGTGGTATGTCGCGCGGCTCAGGCCAGATCGGGGGCGCGCGCCTCGGCGGCCAGTTGCGGCAGCAGGCTGTCGAAGGCCACGGTTTCGGTCCGGGTCTCGCCCAGACGGCGCACCGACACGGTCCGGTCCTCGACCTCGCGCTGGCCGATGGCAAGGATCACCGGCACCTTGGACAGCGAGTGTTCGCGGACCTTGTAGTTGATCTTCTCGTTACGGATATCGGCCTCGGCCCGCACACCCGCCGCGCGCAGGGCCGCGACGATCTCCTGCACATAGGCATCGGCATCCGACACGATCGAGGCCACCACGACCTGCCGCGGCGCGATCCAGAATGGCAGCTTGCCGGCATAGTTCTCGATCAATATGCCGATGAAGCGTTCGAACGAGCCCACGACCGCGCGGTGCAGCATGATCGGCCGGTGCTTGTCGCCATCGGCGCCGATATAGGTCGCGTCCAGCCGCTCGGGCAGGTTGGGGTCGACCTGCAGCGTGCCGCATTGCCAGTCGCGCCCGATGGCATCGCGCAGCACGAATTCCAGCTTCGGCCCGTAGAACGCGCCTTCGCCCTCGTTGATCTCGTACTCATACCCCGCGGCACGGCAGGCCGAGCCCAGCGCCGCTTCGGTGCGGTCCCAGCTTTCGTCGCTGCCGATGCGTTTCTCGGGCCGGGTCGACAGCTTGACCCGCCAGTTCTCGAAGCCGAGATCGGCATAGATCTTCGCCAGGAAGTCGATGAACTTCTTCGCTTCGGCCTCGATCTGGTCCTCGGTGCAGAAGATATGGGCGTCGTCCTGGGTAAAGCCGCGTACCCGCATGATGCCATGCAGCGCGCCCGAGGGCTCATAGCGGTTGCAGGACCCGAATTCGGCCATCCGCAGGGGCAGGTCGCGATAGGACTTGAGGCCCTGGTTGAAGATCTGCACGTGGCAGGGGCAGTTCATCGGCTTCAGCGCGTTGATGGCCTTCTGGCGGGCATGCTCCTCGTCCACTTCGACGATGAACATGTTTTCCTGATAATTGTCCCAGTGGCCCGACTTTTCCCACAGCTTGCGGTCCACGACCTGCGGGGTGTTGACCTCGACATAGCCGTCGCGTTCCTGCTGGCGGCGCATGTAATCCTGCAGCGTGGTGTAGATCTTCCAGCCGTTCGGGTGCCAGAAGATCTGGCCCGGGGCTTCTTCCTGCAGGTGGAACAGGTCCATCTCGCGGCCCAGACGGCGGTGGTCGCGCTTTTCGGCCTCTTCGAGGAAGGTCAGGTAATCCTTCAGATCCTGCCGGGTGCGGAAGCCCACGCCATAGATCCTCTGCAGCATCGGCCGGTTGGAATCGCCCCGCCAATAGGCACCCGCGACCTTCATCAGCTTGAAGGCATCGCCCGGCACCTGGCCCGTATGCTGCAGATGCGGGCCGCGGCAGAGGTCCTGCCAGTCGCCATGCCAGTACATCCGGATCTGCTGATCCTCGGGGATCATGCCGACAAGCTCGACCTTGTAGGGCTCGTTATTGTCCTCGTAATGCTTGATCGCGCGGGCGCGGTCCCAGATCTCGGTACGGACCGGGTCGCGGGCGTTGATGATCTCTTTCATCTTCGCCTCGATCTGGCCCAGATCCTCGGGGGTGAAGGGCTCGGCGCGGTCGAAATCGTAATACCAGCCGTTGTCGATGACCGGGCCGATGGTGACCTTCACATCGGGCCACAGCGCCTGCACCGCCCGCGCCATGATATGCGCAAGGTCGTGCCGGATCAGTTCCAGCGCCGGGGCGTCGTCCTTCATGGTGTTGATGGCGATCGAGGCATCTTCGGTGATCGGCCATTGCAGGTCGAAATGGCGGCCATTGACCTGCGCCGAAATCGCCTTCTTGGCCAGGGAGTTGGAGATGCTCGCGGCAATCTCGGCGGGGGTGGTCCCGGCCTCGACCGCGCGTTGATTGCCATCGGGGAAAGTGAGAGTGATCTGGCCCATGATCGGCCTCCTCGTCGGTTTGGCGCCCACGGAACGCCCGGTTGCGGGTTATGTCGGTTGGTCTAGTGAACCTGCGCGGGGCTCAAGTCAAGCCGCACGGGCTGCGGCAGGGCGGCCCGGGCGGCAATGGTGGCAAGGGGGAGGCTCAGGTCCCCCGGATCAGGCGAGTTCGGCCAGCCTCTCGAGAGCGACGCGCAGTTTCGCGGCCTCTTCGGTCTTGGCGGCGACCAGGTCCCTGGTTTCCTCGACCACGTCCTCGGGGGCGCTTTCGACGAATTTCGGGTTCTTCAACCGGCCTTCGAGCCCCTTGAGGTCCTTTTCCAGCTTGGAAAGCGTCTTTTCCAGCCGCGCCTTTTCCTCGGCCACGTCGATGATGCCCTCAAGCGGCAGGGCAAAGGCGCCGCCCTCGACCGCGATGGTCACGCAGCCCTTGGGCAGGGTCTTCGCCTCGGTCAGGCTTTCGATCCGGGCCATGCGCTGGATCATCGCCTCGTTCCGCGTCCAGGCGGTTTTGCCCGCTTGGTCCAGCTCGGTGTAAAGCATCGCGATCTTGGCGCCCGCGGGCACGTTCATCTGGGCCCGGGCCGAGCGGATTTCCTCGATCAGCGCGATCACCCAGTTCATCTCGCGGTCGGCGCCCGCGTCGATCAGATCGGCGCCATAGGCGGGCCAGTCGGCATGGACCAGCATCTTGGGCCGCTCGGCGGTCGTGGCCCAAAGCTCCTCGGTGATATAGGGCATGATCGGGTGCAGCAGGATCAGGCACTGGTCGATGACCCAGGCCATCGTCGCCCGCGTCTCGGCCTTCTGCGCGTCGGTGCCGTCCATCAGCAGCGGTTTCGAGAATTCCACATACCAGTCGCAGACCTTGCCCCAGACGAAGGCATAAAGCGCGTTGGCCGCGTCGTTGAAGCGGTAGGCCGCCAGCGCCTCGTCGACCGCCTCGCGGACGCGCGCAACCTCGCCCACGATCCACTTGTTCACGGTCTCGGTGGGGGCGGGGATGTCCCCGGTCGGCGCATAGCCTTCGAAGACGCCGTTCATCTCGGCAAAGCGGGTGGCGTTCCAGATCTTGGTGCCGAAATTGCGGTAGCCCGCGATCCGGCTGGTCGACAGCTTCAGATCGCGCCCCATGGCGGCCATGGCGGTCAGGGTGAAGCGCACCGCATCGGCGCCGTATTCGTCGATCAGCTCCAGCGGGTCGAGCACGTTGCCCAGGCTTTTCGACATCTTCTTGCCCTTCTCGTCGCGGACGAGGGCATGGACATAGACGGTGTGGAACGGGATCTGGTCGACCACGGCCAGCTGCATCATCATCATCCGGGCGACCCAGAAGAAGATGATGTCGAAGCCGGTGATCAGCACATCGGTCGGGAAGTATTTCGCCAGTTCAGAGGTCTTCTCGGGCCAGCCGAGCGTGCCGATGGGCCAGAGGCCGGACGAGAACCAGGTGTCGAGGACGTCGGGGTCGCGGCAGAGACCCACCGAAGTAAGACCCTTTGTGTCGTGGTCTTCGAACATGAGCGGGATTCTCCCGCTCATGTCCGGGAAAACTTCTTCAATGTGGCAGCCGTAAGCACGCCGCGCCGCTTTTGCGACGTCTTCAAAGCTTGAGCCAACAAACTGAATTGATTGTTTGTCTGGGCTTAGGGTTCCAATGCCGCTTTCGACGGCGTGATTAAATGCCGGCCCGTACCACACCGGGATCTGGTGGCCCCACCAGAGCTGGCGGCTGATGCACCAGGGCTCGATGTTCTCCAGCCAGTGGAAATAGGTCTTGGCGTCGCGTTCGGGCAGGATGCGGGTGTAGCCGGCCTTTTGGTCGAACGTGCCCGCCTCCTGCGCCGCCATGCCCTTGCGGACAGCGTCGAGCGCGGGGCCCACGATCTTCTGCGTGTCGACGAACCACTGGTCGGTCAGATAGGGCTCGATGGCGGTTTTGGACCGGTCGCCATGGGGCACCATGTGCCGGTCGCTGTCGATGCCGTCGAGCCAGCCCTCGGCCTCGGCCTCGGCGACGATGGCCTTGCGCGCCTCGTAGCGGTCGAGCCCGTCGAACCGGGCGATGGCGTCGGCCACCAGCGCCGCGTCGCAACCTTCGGCGAAATCGGCATTGTCCTTCAGGAATATCGCAGCGCGGGTCGACATGATGTTGATGGCCCGAAGCCCCGTGCGCTGGCCGACGCCCCAGTCGTTGAAATCATGCGCGGGCGTGATCTTGACGGCCCCGGTGCCCTTGGTCGGGTCGGCATAGTCGTCGGCCACGATCGGGATCGACCGGCCGCACAGCGGCAGCCGCACGGTCTTGCCGATAAGGTGCCGGTAGCGCGCGTCCTCGGGGTGCACGGCAACGCCGGTATCGCCCAGCATGGTCTCGGGGCGGGTGGTGGCGACGACCAGATAGTCGCGGGTCTCGAAGGCGGTGGGTTTGCCCTCTTCGTCGAATTCGACCGGGTGCTCGTAGGTCGCGCCATCCTCCAGCGGATAGCGCAGGCGCCACATGTTGCCATCGACCTCGACCTGCTCGACCTCAAGATCGGAAATCGCGGTCTCGAAATGGGGGTCCCAGTTCACCAGCCGCTTGCCGCGATAGATGAGGCCCTTGTTGTACATGTCCACGAAGACCTTGATGACGGCATCGTGGAAGTTGCCGTCCTCGCCCGCGGGCGCGCCGGGCGCGCCCGACATGGTGAAGGCGTTGCGCGACCAGTCGCAGGAGGCGCCCAGCCGTTTCAGCTGGTTGACGATGGTGCCGCCCGACTGGCCCTTCCAGGCCCAGACCTTTTCAAGGAATTTCTCGCGTCCCATCTCGCGGCGGCCGGGATTGCCTTCTTTCGCCAGTTCGCGCTCGACCACCATCTGGGTCGCGATGCCCGCATGGTCCTGACCCGGCTGCCACAGCGTGTCGAAGCCGCGCATCCGGTGCCAGCGCACCAGAATGTCCTGCAGCGTGTTGTTGAAGGCGTGACCCATATGCAGGCTGCCGGTCACGTTCGGCGGCGGGATCATGATGCAGAAGGTCTCGGGGCGCGAGGCATTCGCTCCGGCGGTGAAGCAGCCGGCCTTTTCCCAGGCCTCGTAAAGGCGCGGTTCCGCCGTTGCGGCGTCGAAAGTCTTTTCCATGGGCATCGGAGGTCCCTTGCATCGAATTGGGCTGCGGCGTGATTAGCGAAAGGCGGCGCCAAGGCCAAGCCCTCTGGACAGATGCCCCCCTGCCGCTACCCTCGCCGCAACAGGGAGGACAGGACAGATGGATACGAAATTCGGCAAGAGCCAGACCGGCGTGCGGTTCGAGGACCTGCGCTTTCTGACCGGCCAGGGACGCTATGTCGACGATATCGCCCCGGCCTCGGCGCTGCATGCGGTGTTTCTGCGCAGCCCGGTCGCCCATGCCGAGATCCGCGCGTTGGATGTAAGCCGGGCGGCTGCGGCGCCCGGGGTCGTGGCGGTGCTGACCGCGGCCGATCTGGCCGCGGCGGGGGTCGATCTGTCGATGCGCGCGACCGTGGTCACCAATCGCGACGGCAGCACGGGCGCCGCGCCCGCGCGGCCCGTGCTGGCCCGGGACCGCGTGCGCTTCGTCGGCGAGGCCATGGCCGTGGTGATCGCCGAGACCCCGCTGGCCGCCAAGGATGCCGCCGAAGAGATCGAGTTCGACCTGCACGATCTGGACCCGCACCTGGCGCTGACCGTGGGCGGGCCGCAGATCCATGCCGAGGCGCCGCTGAACCTTGCCTATGACTGGGCGATGGGCGACGAGGCGGCGGTGCACGAGGCGTTCCGCTCGGCGGCGCATACGGTGCGGCTGGAGGTTCCGGACAATCGGGTGATCGTCAATGCGATGGAGCCGCGCGGCGCCTGGGCCGAGTGGTCGGACGGGCGGCTGCATCTGTGCGTGAACGGGCAGGGGGTCTGGGGGCAGAAGGCCAAGCTGGCGGCGATGCTGGGGCTGCCCGAAGACGCGGTGCGCGTGACCAACCCCGATGTCGGCGGCGGTTTCGGGATGAAGGCGATGAGCTATCCCGAATATTACGTCATCGCCCATGCCGCGCGGGCGCTGGGCCGGCCGGTGCGCTGGATGTCGGACCGGACCGAGGCGATGCTGACCGACAATGCGGGCCGCGATCTCGTCTCGGTAGTCGAAATCGCCTTCGATGCCGGGCACCGCATCACCGGCTACAGGGTCGAGACGATTTCCAACCTGGGTGCCTACAATTCCGAATTCGCCCAGCTGATCCAGTCAGAGCTGTTCTCGAAGGTGCTGACCGGGGTCTACGACATTCCGGCGGCCTATCTGGCGGTGAAGGGCGTCTACACCAACACGACCCAGGTCGACGCCTATCGCGGCGCCGGGCGGCCCGAGGCGATCTACGCGCTCGAACGCACGATGGATCTTGCGGCCCGCGAACTGGGCATCGACCCCTGGGAGCTTCGGCGGCGAAATTTCATCGCGCCCGCGGCCTTCCCCTACCGCACGCCCACCGGCGAGACCTACGATGTGGGCGATTTCGCCCGGGTTCTGGCGCGCGTCGAGGCGGTCGCCGACCGCGCGGGATTTGCCGCGCGCAAGGCCGAAAGCGCGGCGCGCGGGCGGCTTCGGGGGCTTGGGCTGTGCTGCTACATCGAGTCGATCCTCGGCGATCCGACAGAAGGCGCCGAGATCGAGTTCTGCGCGGATGGGACGGTCAATCTTTATGTCGGCACCCAGTCGAACGGGCAGGGGCACGAGACGGTCTATGCCCGCTTTCTGGCCGACCGGACCGGGCTGCCGGTCGAGGCGATCCGGGTGATCCAGGGCGACAGCGACCGCATCGCCTCGGGCGGCGGGACCGGTGGCTCGCGCTCGGTCACCACTCAGGCCAGCGCGACGCTCGCGGCGGTCGAGGTCATGGTCGCGGCGTTCACGCCGTTCCTGGCGGCCGAGATGGGCGTCGATCCCGGGGTGCTCGGCTTCGACGAGGGCCGGTTCCGGGCGCCGGGCTCGAACCTGACGCCGGGGCTGATCGAGGCGGCGGCGATGGCGCGGGCGGCGGGGCGGACGGATCTGTTGCGCCACCGCGCGGCCTACACCCTGCCGGGGCGCTCCTATCCCAACGGCGCCCATGTCGCCGAGGTCGAGATCGACCCCGAGACCGGCGAGACGCGGGTGCTGCGCTACGCGGTGACCGACGATTTCGGCAATCTGGTCAATCCGCGTCTGGCCGAGGGGCAGGTCCATGGCGGGGTGGCGCAGGGGCTCGGCCAGGCGCTCTGCGAACGGGTGGTGCATGATGACTACGGCCAGCTTCTGACCGCGAGTTTCATGGACTATGCCATGCCGCGTGCCGCCGACATGCCCTTCGTGACCTTCACGACCGAACCCGTGCCCTCGACGACGAATCCCCTGGGCATGAAGGGTTGCGGCGAGGCCGGGACGGTGGGGTCGATGGCGGCGGTCGGCAATGCGGTGCTGGACGCGCTCTGGGACAAGGGGGTGCGCCGGGCCGACATGCCGTTCACCCCGGAACGGGTCTGGCGCCTGCTGCAGTCCGCAGACTGACGCCCTCCCCGCGGGGCCACGAATTTTCGCAGAAAATTCGGACCGGTCGTCCTTGGCGGACGCCCGGTGCCGCGTCGCTCAGGCGACCTTTTCCAGATGCGCCTCGGGCAGCACGCCCAGCGCATGACAGATGTCGCGCGTCAGGTACGGCTTGTTCAGCGTGTAGAAGTGGAAATCCCGCACGCCCCCTTCCATCAGCTCGGTGCAAAGCTCGGTCGCCATCGCCTTGCCCAGAAGCTCTTCGCGGCCGTCGCGGATCGCGGTCTGGAAGGCCTCGTCGATGCCCGGCGGGACATGCGCCCCGCAGCGGTCGGCAAAGCGGCGCACGCCCGCCCATTTCTCGATCGGCAGGATGCCGGGGATGATCTTCGCGCCGTCGATCCCCTGCTTCTCGCAGGCATCGCGGAACCGGAAGAAGGTCTCGGCCTCGAAGAAGAACTGGGTAATGGCCGAATCCGCGCCCGCCTCGAACTTGCGTTTCAGCCAGAGCACATCGGCATCGGCCGAGCCCGCCTCGGGATGCGGGTCGGGATAGGCGCCGACGCGCAGGCGGAACTTGCCGGTCGCGGCCAGCGCCTCGATCAGCTCGCAGGAATTGGCAAAACCCTCTGGATGCGGACGGAACGCGCCCTGGTCCTTCGGCGGGTCGCCCCGCAGCGCGACGATCTCGGTCACGCCCGACGCCGCATAGGAGTCGGCGATTTCCAGCGTCTCGGCCCGGGTGGCGTCCACGCAGGTCAGATGAGCGGCCACGTTCAGCTTGTAATGGTTGTGGATCGTCGCCACCGCCTCATGGGTCAGCTTTCGGGTGGTCCCGCCCGCCCCGTAGGTTACAGACACGAAGGCGGGTTTCAGCGGCGCCAGCGCCTGAGCGGCCTCCCAGAGGCGAAAGCTCGCCTCCAGCGACTGGGGCGGAAAGAATTCGAAGGATACGCGCGGGGCAGTCATCGGCTGGCACTCCGTGAGGTCTCGAAGGGTGCAGCCTTGTCGCACAGCCGGGACTGTGAAACAAACTCATAGTTCTCAAGATCAATATGAGCCGGGCAACAGGATGTATCTGGAACTGCGCCATCTCAGGACCATCAAGGCGATCCATGACGCGGGCGGGCTGGCCCGCGCGGCCGACCGGCTGAACATCACCCAATCGGCGCTCAGCCATCAGGTGAAGGGCCTCGAAGAGCAGGTGGGCATGGAGCTTTTCGTTCGCCGCACCAAGCCCTTGCGGCTGTCCGCTGCGGGGCTGAAACTCCTGCGCACCGCCGAGCGCGTGCTGCCCGAGATCGCCGCGCTGCAGGCCGATTTCGCGGGCATGACCTCGGGCCGGTCCGGGCGGCTGCATATCGCGCTCGAATGCCATGCCTGCTACGACTGGCTGCTGCCGGTGCTCGATAGCTTCCGCAAGGCCTGGCCCGAGATCGATGTCGACATCCGCCCGGGCCTGTCCTTCGACGCGATGCCCGCGCTCGCGCGCGAAGAGGTCGATCTGGTGCTGTCATCGGACCCCGAGGACATCGACGGCATCGGCTTCGTGCCGCTTTTCGACTATGAGCCGGTCTTTCTCTGCGCCGCCGGCCATCCGCTGGCCGAAAAGCCCTTCATCGAGGCCGAGGATTTCCGCGGCGAGACGCTGATCACCTATCCGGTCGAACGCGCGCGGCTCGACGTCTTCACCGGGCTCCTCACGCCCGCCCGGGTCGAGCCGCTGGCCCAGCGTCAGGTCGAGCTGACCGCCGTGATCCTGATGCTTGTCGCCTCGGGCCGGGGCGTCACCGTGCTGCCCGACTGGGTGGTGCGCGAGGCCCGCGCCAGCGCCGATTTCGCGGTGCGGCCGCTGACCGGGACCGGGCTGACCAAGCGGATGTATGCCGCGACCCGGGCCGAGGATGCGGCGCGGCCCTTCATGGCGCATTTCGTGCGGCTCGCGCGCAGCGAACCGGTCAAGCTGCAACGCGGCGCGGCCGGGTAGGGCGGCCCCCGCCATGCCATTTTCCTTGGCACCGGGCGCGCCCGCGTGTATGGCCCGCGGCAAGACCGAAGGAGACCCCCATGCAAGGCAGTGCAAACCTCAACATCATGATCAAGGCCGCCCGCAAGGCCGGGCGCGCGCTGGTCAAGGACTTCCGCGAGGTCGAGAACCTGCAGGTCTCGATGAAGGGGGCGGGCGATTTCGTCAGCCGGGCCGATACCGCCGCCGAGGAGATCCTGCGGCAGGAACTGCGCGGCGCGCGGCCGACCTATGGCTGGCTTGGCGAGGAAACCGGCGGCGAGGATGGCGACGACCCGACCCGGCGCTGGATCGTCGATCCGCTGGACGGCACCACCAACTTCCTGCACGGGCTGCCGCACTGGGCCGTGTCGATCGCGCTGGAACACAAGGGCGAGATCGTCTCGGGCGTGGTCTTCGATGCCGCCAAGGATGAACTCTATTTCGCCGAGAAAGGCGCGGGCGCCTGGATGAACGACCGCCGCCTGCGGGTGTCGTCGCGCTCGCGGATGATCGAGGCGATCTTCGCCACCGGCGTGCCCTTCGCCGCCAAGCGCACGTTGCCCGCGACGCTGCAGGATCTGGCGCGGCTGATGCCCAATTGCGCGGGTGTGCGGCGCTGGGGGGCGGCGTCGCTCGATCTGGCCTATGTGGCGGCGGGCCGCTACGACGGCTATTGGGAACGCGAACTGCACGCTTGGGACATTGCCGCGGGGCTTTTGCTGGTGCGCGAGGCGGGCGGATTTGTCGGGCCGATCCACGAAGGGCGCAACCCGCTGGATCACGGCGAGCTTCTGGTCGCCAACGAGGCGATCTACGATCAGTTCGCCAAGGTCATCCGGGCCACCTGAAAAACCCGGCAGCGCCTTTTTCCGGTCAGGTTTCAAGGCCATCCCTGACCCCCTGAGCCGGGGGCAGAGGAGGCAGGCGATGACCCAGGACAAAGCGCGTCGGCAGAGCCGCAAGCGTGCGATGCGCCGTTTCGCGGCGTTCGCGGCCGACCGGTCGGGGGCCGTGACCGTCGATTGGGTGGTGCTGACCGCCGCCATCGTCGGGGCCTGCATCGCGATGGTCTCGTCGATCCAGTCGGGCCTCGTGTCGCTGGGCGGGGATGTCAGCGGCGCGCTGACCAGCGCCAATGTGCAGACCCTCGACACGCTTGGCGGGACCGAGTGACGGACCGGGGCCGCGCCCAGACCCGGTGCGACGGCAGGCGATCTAGGGGCGGTCGCTTGGATGGTTCACGCCGTCGCTCCAGGGCACCTCGCCCAGATCGCGGGGATTGACGCTCTCGAGCGCACCGACATTGACGCCATATTCGTTGGGATCGGACCGCCTGCGGTGATGGGTGTAGATGCCGCAGGTCGGGCAGAAGTAATGTTTGGCCGTGCAGCTGCCCCATTGATAGAGGCTCAGCCGATCGGCGGCCCGTACCACCCGCAGCTTGTCCAGCGGCACCGTGGCCATGATCGCGCCGCGCCTTCGGCAATAGCAACAGTCGCAGCGCCGGGCTGTGGCCAGCCCCTCGGACAGCTCGACCTCAAGCTCGATGGCGCCGCAATGGCAGGTCAGGCGGATCATCGGCGCCTCCGGACCCGGGGGATGCTGGTCGCGCTGTACACCGCGACCGGATGGGGCGGCGAGCCGGAATTGCGGCCCCAGAACTCCGGGCCGCCCAGCCTCAGCCACAGCGGCAGCGTCAGCGCGAGCCCCGCAAGAAAGCCGCCCGAATGCGCCCAGTAGGCGACCCCGCCTTCACCTGTCGGGGCCGAGACCCCCGAATAGAGCTGAAGCCCGAACCAGAGCCCCAGCATCAGCCAGGCGGGCACGGGGATCACCCGGAAGATCACGACGAGGATGATCAGGATATCGACGCGGGCCTTCGGAAACAGCAAGAGATAGCCCCCCATCACCGCCGCGATGGCCCCCGAGGCGCCCACCACCGGCACGGGCGAGCCCGGGTCGATGACATATTGAAACAGCGCCGCGGCGACCCCGCCCGCGAGATAGAACAGCAAGAAGCCGAGATGCCCGAACCGGTCTTCCATGTTGTCGCCGAAGATCCACAGAAACAGCATGTTGCCCGCCAGATGCAGCACCCCGCCATGCAGGAACATCGAGGTCAAAAGCCCGGTCCAGTCGCCCGATTGCGACATCAGCGCGGGCACCATCCCCCAGGTCTGGAAGAAGGCGTTCACCGCCCGCGGGTCGGAAAAGAGCGGCAGATAGGACAGGAATACCGCCACATTCACGCCGATCAGCGCCAGGGTGACGATGGGAAAGCGGCTCGACGGGTTGTGGTCACGCAACGGGAACATGGCAGAAGGCTAGCGGGCGCGCCGGGGCCGTCAAGCCGAACCGGCGCGCGCCAGCAGCGCGGCATTGCCGCCCGCCGCCGTCGTGTCGACGCAAAGGTGCCGCTCGTGCCGGGCATGGGCCGGATCGGGCATCCCGGCGATCAGCGGCAGGATCGGCCCGTCGCGCTCGGCCAGGGCCTGCGCATAGGCGCGCCCGGTCTCGGCATCGCCCCACCAGAGCGCCCCCGAAATGCCCTCGGCCGCCGTCAGCGCGGCCGGATCGAGCCGCCCCTCGACCGCGACCGCCGCCCCGCCGAGCGCGCGCACCGCTTCGGCCTGCGCCGCCGCAGCAGCCTCCCCCGGCCCTAGGCACAGAAGGGGTGGCCGCGCCCGGGTCGTCAGCCGGTTCGATTCGCCGGTCGGTCCGGGCAGATCCAGCGTTTCGGGACCGCGCGCCGGGCTGGCCGCGCGCAGGGCCGCCTCGACCGCCTCGGGCGCGGCCGGAGTGCCGCCTGCGGGCTCGGAGGTGCTCAGTGCCTCGGGGGCCGCGCGTTCGGTGAAGCGGGGCAGGTAATGCGGCCCGCCCGCCTTGGGGCCTGTGCCCGAAAGCCCCTCGCCGCCGAAGGGCTGGCTGCCGACCACGGCGCCGATCTGGTTGCGGTTGACGTACAGGTTGCCGACGCAAAGCCGGTCGGCCAGATGCTGCACGCGGTCGTCGATCCGGCTGTGCAGCCCGAAGGTCAGGCCATAGCCGGTGGCGTTGATGGCCGCGATCACCCGGTCCAGATCGGCGCCCGCGAAGGTTGCCACATGCAGCACCGGGCCGAACACCTCGCGCTCGATCGCCTCGATGCCCGCCACCCTGATCGCGACCGGCGCCTGGAAATGCCCCTCGCGCGGGGTCTTGCCTTCCCAGATCACCCGCCCCTCGGCGCGCGCGGCCGCCACATAGGTCGCAATCCCGGCATGGGCCTCGGCGTCGATCAGCGGACCCAGATCGGTCGAGAGAGCCCAGGGATCGCCGACCCGCAGCTCGGCCATCGCGCCCTTCAGCATCTCGAGAAAGCCGGGCGCGATGTCTTCCTGCACGTACAGACAGCGCAGCGCCGAACAGCGTTGCCCGGCCGACTGGAAGGCCGAGGCGATGACGTCGCGGACCGCCTGTTCGGGCAGGGCGGTGCTGTCGACGATCATGGCGTTCAGCCCGCCGGTCTCGGCGATCAGCGGCGTGCCGGGGGCCATGTGCTCTGCCATTGCGCGCTGGATCAGCCGGGCGGTCTCGGTCGAGCCGGTGAAGGCCACGCCGGTGACGCGCGGGTCCGAGGTCAGCCGTGCGCCGATCTGCCCGTCGCCCGGCAGAAGCTGCAGGCATTCGGGCGGCACGCCCGCCTCGTGCAGCAGCCTGACCGCCAGATGCGCGATCAGCGGGGTCTGTTCGGCGGGCTTGGCGATCACCGCATTGCCCGCGGCCAGCGCTGCGGCGATCTGCCCGGTGAAGATCGCCAGCGGAAAGTTCCAGGGCGAGATGCAGACGAAAAGCCCGCGCGCGGGCGCATCGAGCGTCTCGATCCGCGAGGCGTAGTAGCGCAGGAAATCGACCGCCTCGCGCAGCTCGCCCACCGCGTCGGGCAGGGTCTTGCCGGCCTCGCGCGCCAGAAGCGCGAAGATCTCGCCGAAATGCGCCTCGTAAAGGTCGGCCGCCTGCCGCAGGATCTCGGCGCAGCGGGTTTCGGGGATGTTCCAGGGCCGGGCATGGGCCAGCGCCGTGCCGACATCGCGCAGCGAGGCGTCCTGCACCCAGCCGACCAGATCCTTCGGGTCCGAGGGGCTGTGGCGCGGCTGGCCGGGCTCGGCGCGGACCGGTCCGGCCAGAAGCGGGGCGGCATTGACATGGGCGGTGCGCTGGGCCGTGCGCGCCTCGTCGATCCGGGCCAGATGCGGCCCGTGCGCCAGATCCCAGCCGCGCGAATTGCGCCGCTCGGGCGCGAACAGCGCAGGCCCCGGCAGGATCTCGGGGTTGGCGGGCTCGTCAAGCCGCGCCTCGAGCTCGGACAGCGGGTCGGCCACCACCACCTCGGGCGGGACGCTGGTATCGACGATGCGGTTGACGAAGGACGAATTGGCGCCGTTCTCCAGCAGCCTGCGCACCAGATAGGCCAGCAGGTCGCGATGCGCGCCGACCGGGGCATAGATCCGGCAGCGCGTGCCCAGCCCCTTGTCCATGACGATCTGATGCAGTGCCTCGCCCATGCCGTGCAGGCGCTGGAACTCGAAGCTCTCGGGGTCGGGGTCCATGTCGAGGATCGCCGCCACCGTATGGGCGTTATGGGTCGCGAATTGCGGATAGATCCGGTCGGTCATCCGCAACAGCTTGCGGGCATTGGCGATATAGCTGACATCGGTCGCGGCCTTGCGGGTGAAGACCGGAAAGCCCTCGACGCCCGCGACCTGGGCGCGCTTGATCTCGCTGTCCCAATAGGCGCCCTTGACCAGCCGCACCATCAGCCGCCGGTCGTGCTTCTGCGCCAGCGCGTAAAGCGCGTCGATCACCAGACCCGCGCGCGGGCCATAGGCCTGAACGACCACGCCGAACCCGTCCCATCCCGCCAGCCGCTCGTCCGCCAGCACCGCCGCGATCACGTCCAGCGACAGCACCAGCCGGTCGGCCTCCTCGGCGTCGATATTCAGCCCCATGCCCATCGTCCGCGCCTTCAGCGCAAGATCAAGCAGGCGCGGCGCAAGTTCCGCGATCACCCGGTCGCGCTGGGCGACCTCATAGCGCGGATGCAGCGCCGAAAGCTTGATCGAGATGCCCGGATCGGCCCGCACGTCGCCCCGGGTCGCGGCCAGGCCGATCCGCGCGATGGCGCCGGAATAGGCGCTCATGTAGCGCCGGGCGTCGGCCTCGGTGCGGGCGGCCTCGCCCAGCATGTCGTAGGAATAGGTGTATCCCTTCGCCTCCATCTCAGCGGCGCGGGCAAGCGCCGCGTCGATGGTTTCGCCCAGCACGAACTGGCGGCCCATCTCGCGCATGGCGCGCGCGGCCGCCGCGCGGATCACCGGCTCGCCCAGCCGCTTGACCGCGCCCTTCAGCGTTTTCACAAGCCCGCGCTCGTGGCGTTCCAGCACCCGCCCGGTCAACAGCAGCGCCCAGGTCGAGGCATTGACCATCGGCGAGGCCGACCGGCCCAGATGACGGCCCCAGTCCGAGGGCGCGATCTTGTCCTCGATCAGCGCGTCCATGGTGGCCTCGTCGGGCACCCGCAGAAGGGCCTCGGCCAGGCACATCAGCGCGATGCCCTCGTCGGTGGACAGCCCGTATTCGGCCAGAAACACCTCCATCAGCCCGGGCCGGTCCCCGGCGCGGATCTGGTGCACCAGCTCGGCCGCCGCCGCCTCGATCCGCGAGCGGTCCTCGTCATTCAGGCCGGTCGCGGTCAGCAGGGCGTCCAGCGTCGGACCTTCGGGCGCATAGGTGGCCGCCTCGATCCGGTCGCGCAGCGGCAGGGTGTCATCCAGCATGGAAGTCTCTCCGTTTTCAGGCCATCATAGCGGCAAAGCGGCAGGCCGTTCGCCTGCATTTATCTTGCTTTCTAGGCGTTTCGCCCAAAGATAGGGTCCCGTTCATGCCGGATGGCTCGCTGCCCCTCGACCGTTACGACCGCGCGATTCTGCGGATTCTCTCTGCCGAGGGGCGGATTCCCGTGGCCGAACTGGCCCGCCGCATCGGTCTGTCGAAGACCCCGACCCAGGCCCGGCTGCGCCGGCTCGAAACCGAGGGCATCGTCACCGGCTACCGGGCGATGCTGAACCCGATCCGGCTGGGGCTGGCCCATGTCGCCTTTGTCGAGTTGCGGCTGTCCGATACCCGCGAGGCGGCGCTGCGCGACTTCAACGCCGCCGTCCGCGCCATTCCCGAGGTCGAGGAATGCCACATGATCGCGGGCGGGTTCGACTATCTGCTGAAGGTGCGCACCGCCGACATGGCGTCCTATCGCGAGGTCATGGCCGAACGGATTTCGGCGCTGCCCCATGTCGCCAACAGCTCGACCTTCGTGGCGATGGAGGCGGTCAAGGACGCGGCCTTCGCCACGCCGCCCTGACGGGCGATCCCGGATGGCAGGCGAAAGGGAGGGGGCGCCCGTCCCGGCGCGTTGGCCTCGCCTCGGGATCCGTGAGGCGTGCGCTTGCCAATCATTCCACTCCCGCGCGTCTTCGGCTGGGGCAAGCTTGCGGCCTCGCGCGCGGCCCGCCAAAATCGCGGCGCGCTTCGCCGCCTCGGCAGTTGCGCGCTGGCCGGGGAATGGTAGACAGGTCGCAGGGACCGAGGGCGGCCGCGACCGGGAGATGCGGGTGCCGCCCTGTCCCTGCAACCGCCAGGCAACGCCAGGGGAAGCGTCATGGTTTCACGCGTCATACCGGTCGATCCGTTCGATCTCGTCATCTTCGGCGCGACCGGAGACCTGTCCACCGGCAAGATTCTGCCCGGGCTTTACCGTCGCGATGCCGACGGGCAATTGCCGGACGCCGCCCGGATCGTCGGCGCGGCCCGCAGTCCGATGGACGACGAGGGGTTCCGCACCCTCGTGCGCGCCGCGATCCATGCCGCGATCCCCGAGGGGCGGCGCGATGCCGAGGCCGTCGAACGCTTTCTGACGCGGCTCGCTTATGTGGCAGTCGATGCCACCGGAGAGGGCGGCTGGCCCGAGCTCGCCGCCAAGATGCGCCCCGATGTGGTGCAGGCCTATTACTTCTCGGTCGGGCCGGGGCTTTTCGGGGCGCTGGCCGAGCGGCTGCATGCCCATGGCATGAACACCGAAGGCTGCCGGATCGTGGTCGAAAAGCCGTTCGGCCATGACCTGGCCTCGGCCCGGGCGCTGAACGCCACGCTGGCCGCGCATTTCGACGAACACCAGATCTACCGGATCGACCATTATCTGGGCAAGGAGACGGTGCAGAACCTGATGGCGGTCCGCTTCGCCAACATGCTGTTCGAGCCGCTCTGGAACGCGCAATACGTGGATCACATCCAGATCACCGTGGCCGAGACCGTGGGCGTCGCGGGCCGGGGCGGCTATTACGACAAGTCGGGCGCGATGCGCGACATGGTGCAGAACCACATGATGCAGCTTCTGTGCCTGATCGCGATGGAACCGCCCTATGCCTTCGAACCCGATGCCGTGCGCGACGAGAAGCTGAAGGTGATCCGTGCGCTCGACCCGGTGCGCCCGGCCGATATCGTGCGCGGCCAGTATCGGGGCGCGAACGGCAAGACCGGCTATCACGAGGATGTCGAGGATCCCGCCAGCCGCACCGAAAGCTTCATCGCGCTCAAGGCCCATGTCTCGTCCTGGCGCTGGAAGGGCACGGCCTTCTACCTGCGCACCGGCAAGCGTCTGCGCGCGCGCACCTCGGAAATCGCGATCACCTTCAAGGACCCGCCGCATTCGATCTTCGGCGAACAGGAAGGCCACCGCGCCAATGTGCTGGTCATCCGGCTGCAACCCAACGAGGGCATCAAGCTGAAGGTGACCATCAAGGAACCGGGGCCGGGCGGCATGCGTCTGATCGAGGTGCCTCTGGACATGTCCTTCGCCGAGGCACTCGGTCCCAGTGCGCAAGAGATCCCGGACGCCTATGAACGGCTCATCATGGATGTGATCCGCGGCAACCAGACGCTGTTCATGCGCGGCGACGAGGTCGAGGCCGCCTGGGCCTGGACCGATCCGATCATCGCCGCCTGGGAGGCGCGCGGCGACCGGCCCCAGCCCTACGATCCGGGCTCGTCGGGGCCCGAGGATGCGCTGATGCTGCTGCATCGCGACGGTCGGCGCTGGCGGGAGATCCGGCCGTGAAGCTGCTCACCTATCCCGATCTCGAGATGATGATGATTGCGCTTGCCAATGTGCTGGCGGGCGAATTGAACAACGCGCTGTTCCACGAGGACCGGGTCAGCATCGCGCTGCCCGGCGGCACGACGCCAGGGCCGCTTTACGACGATCTGTGCGCCAGCAGCCTTGATTGGTCCCGGGTCCGGGTGCTGCCGACCGACGAACGGCTCGTGGCTCCCGATCATCCGCGCTCGAACGAGGGCATGATCCGGGCGCGGCTTCTGACCGGCAAGGCGGCCGAGGCGCGGTTCGTCGGGCTGAGGCCCGGCGCCGACGGCATGGACGGGCTGACCGAGAGGGTGCGCCGCGCGCTGCCGCTGAACGTGCTGGTGCTGGGGATGGGGGACGACATGCATACCGCCTCGCTTTTCCCCGGCGCGCCCGAAATTGACGCGGCCCTCTCGCCCGAGGCGCCGCCGGTGATGCAGATCACCCCGCCGGGCCAGCCCGAGCCGCGCATCACCCTGACCGCGCCGGTTCTGCAGGGCGCGCTCAGCACCCATATCCTGATCACCGGCGCCGCCAAGCGCGCGGCGCTTGACCAGGCGGCCGAGCTGGCCGATCCGCATCTGGCGCCGATCTGCACGGTGCTGAAGGACGCAACGGTCCATTGGACGGAGTAACAACGTGACCCTTTCGACGATCTGGGACCGGCTCGACGCCCAGGCGGGCCGGGTATCGGCGCGCGCCATCGCGACGCTTTTTCACGACAGGAACCGCGCCGCGGCCTTCTCGGTCCGCTTCCCGGGTCCGTCTGCCGCCGCCGCCCATGGCGAAGAGATGCTGTTCGACTTCTCGAAGACCAATATCGACGAGGACACGCTGGAACTGCTGATCGAGCTGGCCATCGCGGCCGGTGTGCAGGCCCGGCGCGACGCGATGTTCGCGGGCCGCCGGATCAACGAGACCGAGGGCCGGGCGGTGCTGCACACCGCGCTGCGCAATCCCGAGGGCAAGGTCGCGCTTGACGGCCAGGACGTCATGGAAGGCGTGCGCGAGACGCTTCTGAGGATGCGGGGGTTCGCGCGCGAGGTCCGGGGCGGCGGCATTTGCGGGCAGGGCGGGCCGATCACCGATGTCGTCAATATCGGCATCGGCGGGTCGGATCTGGGTCCGGCCATGGCCTGCCTGGCGCTTGCGCCCTTCCATGACGGGCCGCGCTGCCATTTCATCTCGAATGTCGATGGCGCCCATGCCGCCGACACGCTGAAGGATCTGGACCCCGAAACGACGCTGGTCATCGTCGCCTCGAAGACCTTCACCACCATCGAGACCATGACCAATGCCGAGACGGTGCGTGGCTGGATGGCGGCGCGGGTGTCGGACCCCGGGGCGCAATTCGCGGCGCTGTCCTCGGCGCTGGACCGGACCGCCGATTTCGGCATCGCGCCCGAGCGGGTCTTCGGCTTCGAGGACTGGGTCGGCGGGCGCTATTCGATGTGGGGGCCGATCGGTCTGTCGCTGATGATCGCCATCGGCCCCGAGCGTTTCGACGACTTCCTTGCGGGCGGCGCGGTGATGGACGCCCATTTCCGCAGCGCGCCGCTGCGCTCGAACCTGCCGGTGCTGCTGGCGCTGGTCGGGCTCTGGCATGCGCAGGTGCTGGGCCATGCGACGCGCGCGGTGCTGCCCTATGACCAGCGGCTGGCCCGGCTTCCGGCCTATCTCCAGCAGCTTGAAATGGAAAGCAACGGCAAGAGCGTGACCATGAGCGGGCAGGCGGTCTCGCGGCCGACCGGTCCCGTGGTCTGGGGCGAGCCCGGCACCAATGGCCAGCATGCCTTCTATCAGTTGATCCATCAGGGCACCCAGGTCGTGCCCTGCGAATTCCTGGTCGCGGCGCGGGGCCACGAGCCCGAGCTGGCCCATCACCACCGGCTGCTGCTGGCCAACGTGCTGGCCCAGTCGAAGGCCTTGATGGAGGGGCGCGGCCTCGAGGCCGCGCGCGCCATTGCCGAGAAGGCGGGTTTTGTCGGAGACGAGCTGGACCGGCAGGCGCGCCACCGGGTCTTCCCGGGCAACCGGCCCTCGACCACGCTGATCTATCCGCAGCTCACGCCGCGGATGCTGGGCCAGATCGTGGCGCTTTACGAACACCGGGTCTTCACCGAGGGGGTGATCCTGGGCATCAACTCCTTCGACCAGTGGGGGGTCGAGCTTGGCAAGGAACTGGCCAAGTCGCTGGAGCCTCTGCTGGCGGGCGGCGCGCGTCCCGAGGCGCTGGACGGCTCGACCGCGCAGCTTCTCGATTTCGTGGCGGCGGCCGGCTGAGGGTCTGACGCGACGGGGGCCGTCCGCCGGGCGACCCGGGACAGGGAAAGGATTCGTTTACGTTTTCGGCCTAGGCTTTGCTTGGGTTGTGAGCGGAGCGAAGATGTCCACCTGTCGGGAATGCGGGAAAGTCCTGAGCGTGTTCGGTTCGGATGGCGACGCGCTTTGCGAGCTTTGCGCCATGGTCCAGGATGCCGAGGTTCTGTTCCGCCAGATCCGGTCGCTGGAGGATGACGGCAAGACCCGTGCCGAAATCACCGAGGCTGTCTGGGACCGCTGGACCGCCGAAGAGCGCGCCGCCGGGTCCGACGACCGCGCCCGGAAGGCACTGACCGATACCGACCCGCCCGACGCCCGCCCGCGCCGTTGGCCCCGCCTGTCGCTGCGCTAGGGCCCGCCCGACCTTCCGGGGCTCCGGTCGGCAAGACACCGGACCGGGCCGGTCCCGCGGCTCTCGTCCGTCTCGCGCGCGCCATCCTTCGCGAGACCGTCCCGGGGGCTTTGGGGGGAAGCGTCCCCGGATCGTCTTTCGACCCTTGTTGCTCTCAGGCGCCCGGATCGGCGCTGCGGCCGATCCTTGCGGTCGCCGCATCCAGGCCTTGATGGCGGACGGGGCCGTGTCCGACGTCTTCCCGGGGCGTCCTTCCCGGCCAGCGGGAGGATCGAACCATCGACCCCGAGGGACGGTCCTGAGGCGCGGGTGTCAGGCCGGGCTGCGGCGGCGGATCGGGTCGGCCAGCAGGCGCAGCCCGTTCAGCACCACCAGCACGGTGCCGCCCTCATGACCCACCACCGCCACCGGCAGCGGCAGATCGAACATCAGCCCCGAGGCGACCAGCGCCGCCATCGCCCCCATGGCGAAGATCAGGTTCTGGCGAATGATCCGCGCCGTCCGCCGCGCCAGCGCATGGGCGGCGGCAAGCTGGCCCAGATCCTCGGACAGCAGCGCGACATCGGCGGCCTGCAGGGCCACCTCGGACCCGGCGGCGCCCATCGCGATGCCGACATCGGCCCGCGCGAGGGCGGCCGCGTCATTGACCCCGTCGCCGACGAAGGCGACCCGGCCCGCCCCGGTCAGGTCGGCCACGATCCGCACCTTGTCCTCGGGGCGCAGGTCGGCATGGATCTCGGCGGGCGCGATGCCCAGATCGCCGCCGATCCGTTCGGCCACCGCGCGCCGGTCGCCGGTCAGCATCGCCACCCGCCCGACGCCCCGCGCGCGCAGCGCCGCCAGTCCGGGCCGGGCGGTCGGACGCGGCTGATCCTCGACCGTCACGGCCCCCAGAAGCCGCGCGCCGCGCCCCAGCAGCACCAGCGTCTGGGTTCCGCGATCGAGATCGCCGACCGGGGCGGGCCGGTCGTGGGGGGCGCCCTTGGCCCCCATCCGCGCCGCGAGCCGGGCATTGCCCGCCCAAAGCACGCCCTCGTCATCGACGCCCACCATGCCCTCGCCGGGCACCGCACGGGCCTCGCGCACCGCGACCGGCCCGAGCCCCCGCGCGGCGGCGGCGCGGCGGATCGCATCGGCGATGGGGTGCTCGGAATGCGCCTCGAGTGCTGCAAGGCGCGCGAGGAAGGCATCGGGATCGCCGTCGCAAGCCAGCTCGACCACTTCCTGGCGGCCGGTGGTCAGCGTGCCGGTCTTGTCGAAGGCGAAGGTATCGACCCGGGCCAGCGTCTCGAGTGCGGCGCCGCCCTTGAACAGCACGCCCCCGCGCGCCGAGGCCGACAGCGCCGACAGGATCGCGGCCGGAACCGAGATCACGATGGCGCAGGGGCTGGCCGCGACCAGCAGCGTCGCCGCCTTGTAAAGCGCCGCGTGCCAGCCGAGACCCAGCCAGACAAAGATCGCGAAGGCCAGCACCGCGCCCGCGAGCACGGCCACCGTATAGCGCTGGCCGAACCAGTCCGAGAAGCGTTCGGACGGCGCGCGGGCGGCCTGCGCCTCTGTGACCAGCGCGATCATCCGCGCGACAGTGCTTTCGGCCAGCGGACGCGTGACCTCGATGGCCAGCACGCCATGCAGGTTCACCGTTGCCTCGAAGACCTGCGCGCCGGGCTGCTTGTGGACGGGGACGGATTCGCCGGTGATGGTGGATTCGTCGATCGACCCCTCGCCCTCGCGGATCGTGCCATCGACCGGCACCCGCGCGCCGGGGCGCAGGATCACGATGTCGCCCGGCGCCAGATCGGCCACCGCGACCTCTTGGGTTTCGCCCGAGGCGGTGCGGCGCAAGGTGCGGTCGGGGCGCAGCTCCATCAATGCCTCGATGGCGCGGCGGGCGCGGCCCATGGCGCGGTGTTCCAGCGTGGTCGACAGGCTGAAAAGCGTCAGCAGCACCGCGCCCTCGGCGGTCGCGCCGACCGCGGCAGCCGCCAGCGCCGCGATCACCATCAGGAGGTCGATATCGAGTTCCCGCTCGGACCAGAGCGCGCGCAGCGCCCGGAGCGCCGCGGGAATGCCTCCCGCAGCATAGACGAGCGCCAGCGCCACGGTACCCGCGACCGCAGGCCAGCCGGTGTCGGGAAAGGGCCCCCATCTGAACGCGGCGGCCGTCAGCATCCCGGCCAGGGTCAGCCCGGTCAGGGCCAGGCGACGAAGGTCTTCGGTCGGCATCGTCATGATCGGGTCTTCCGGTCTGGCAGGCGCCCGGCCGCAGGTCGTGTCCCTGTGGTCCGGGCGGCCCATGGCTGGTCCGCGCCCGGGATATATCCTGTCGCGCGGCCTGCGTCAGCGGCCTTGAACGCGACGCGACCATGCGCCTCTTCGGGGCTGCGGGCGTCGGAGGCGGGGCGCAAAAGACATGCGGCCGGTCCTTTCGGACCGACCGCATGCCGGGGGAGACGCCCTTGGGAAGCTGCGGTTCCGGCGAGGGACTTGGGTTGGGACAGGACCGCCGGAACCGTCGAGGAGCGTCAGCGGGTGAGATCGAAGGAAATATCGGTCTCGCCCAGGGTCCCCGTCTCGGTGTCGAGCTTGTCGAAGATCGTGTCGAGGATCTTGACCAGCACGGTCAGGCCGCCCTGATAGCCGAAGGTCGGGAAGCGGTGATGGTGGTGCCGGTCAAAGATCGGGAAGGTCAGCCGGATCAGCGGGATGTTCAGGTCACGCTCGATATACTTGCCGTAGCTGTTGCCGATCAGCAGATCGGTCGGCTCGGTCGCGAGGATCGAGCGCAGGTGCCACAGATCCTTCCCGGCCCAGACCTGGCAGCCCTGCCCGTAGGGCGAGGAGGCCAGCAGCTCTTCCATCTTCTTGGCCCAGTCCTTCGAGCCGTTGGTCGCCAGGCAGTGGGTCGGCTCGCCGCCGGTTTCCATGACGAACTTGGCCATCGCGTAAACGAAGTCCGGATCGCCGTAGATCGCGTAGGTCTTGCCGTGCAGATATGCCTGGCTGTCGGCCATCGCGTCGACCAGGCGGCCGCGCTCCAGCGTCAGGCAGTCGGGAACCGCCTTGCCGGTCAGTTCGCTGACGGTCATCAGGAACTCGTCGGTTCCGGAAACGCCCATCGGATAGTGCAGGGCGGCGGTTTTCTGGCCCTTCTCTTCACAGAATTCCAGCGTCCGGCGGGTGCAGTATTCCTGCAGCGACAGGGTCGCCTTGGCGTTGACCGCGGCCTTGACGTCATCCAGCTTGGTGCCGCCGGCATACATCTGGTAGTCGCCGTCCGAGGGGGTGTCGTAGACATCCGACACGTCCGACAGGATGGTGTACTCGACGCCCATGGCGGCCAGCATCCGGTTCATCTCGCGGATGTTGGCGACCGCGAAGCCGTCGAAGCCGGGGATGATGTTGATGCTGTCGGTCTCGGCGCGCTCGGCATCTTTCCAGAAGTGGGTCAGGATCCCCTTCTGCATGTTGTCATAGCCGTCGACATGCGACCCCACGAAGGCGGGGGTGTGGGCGAAGGGCACGTCGAAGTCCTCGGGCACCGAGCCCTTTTCCTTCGACTGGATGATGAACGAGTTGAGGTCGTCCCCGATCACCTCGGCCATGCAGGTGGTCGAGACGGCGATCATCTTCGGCTGGTAGAGCGCATAGGTGTTGGCAAGCCCGTCGACCATGTTGGTCAGCCCGCCGAACACGGCCGCGTCTTCGGTCATCGACGAGGACACCGCCGAGGCCGGTTCCTTGAAGTGACGCGACAGGTGCGAGCGGTAATAGGCGACGCAGCCTTGCGAGCCGTGCACGAAGCTCATCGTGCCTTCATAGCCCGCGGCGGCGAAGACGGCGCCCAGCGGCTGGCAGGCCTTGGCCGGGTTGATGACCAGCGCCTCGCGGGCGAGGTTCTTCTCGCGGTAGTCCCAGGACTTGGTCCAGTCGAGGATCTCGGTCACCTGGGGCGCGGTCGGCGCATTCTCGAACGTCGCCCGCTTGTTCTTGAACATTTCCTTGTATTCGGGCTCGTGGAACAGCTTGTTGTGGTCGAGCACCTTGTCTGCCGATTGGGGCATGGCTTGGGATCCTTCTTCGGGCCGTCCGCATTCCGAGACGCGGCCGAAAGGGTTGAGGGAGCTGGCGGGAGGTCTCGGCCCCCCGCCGAAGGCATCAGGCCGATTTCTTCCAGGGCGCGTCGAACAGGCCCCAGACCGGGTTGTTGATCGCCAGATCCATGTCGCGGGCGAAGATCGCGAAGCCGTCATAGCCGTGATAGGGGCCGGAATAGTCCCAGCTGTGCATCTGGCGGAACGGGATGCCCATCTTCTGCACCGGGTATTTTTCCTTGATGCCCGAGCCGACCAGATCGGGGCGCATGCCTTCGATGAACTTCTCGAGCTCGTAGCCCGTCACGTCATCGTAGATCAGCGTGCCTTCCTTGATGTACTCGCCGGTCCGCTTGTAATCGTCGCCATGGGCGAATTCGTAGCCGGTGCCGACGATCTCCATGCCGAGGTCGTGATAGGCATCGACCACGTGGCGCGGACGCAGCCCGCCGACATACAGCATGACCTTCTTGCCTTCGAGGCGGGGCTTGTATTTCGCCAGCACCGCGTCAACCAGCGGCTGGTACTTGGCGATGACTTCCTCGGCCTTGTCCTGGATGGTCTTGTCGAACTTGGCGGCGATGGCGCGCAGCGAGGCGGCGATCTGGCTCGGTCCGAAGAAGTTGTATTCCATCCAGCCGACGCCGTAATTCTCTTCCATGTAGCGGCAGATGTAGTTCATCGACCGGTAGCAGTGGATGAGGTTCAGTTTGGCTTTCGGCGCGTTCTCGATCTCGGTCAGCGTCGCGTCGCCCGACCAGGACCCGACCACGTTCAGGCCGATTTCCTCCAGCAGCATCCGCGAGGCCCAGGCGTCGCCGCCGATGTTGTAGTCGCCGATGATGTTGACGTCATAGGGGCCGGGCTGGTAGCTCGATTCCTCGCCGCCGTTGAACACCCAGTCGCGGATCGCGTCGTTGGCGATGTGGTGACCCAGCGACTGCGACACGCCGCGGAAGCCTTCGCAGCGAACCGGCACGATGGTCTTGCCGATGTCTTTCTTCTTCTTCTTCGAGACGGCCTCGATGTCGTCGCCAATCAGGCCGATCGGGCATTCCGACTGGACCGAGATGCCCTTGGCCAGCGGGAACAGCTCGTTGATCTCGTCGATCGTCTTCTCAAGCTTCTTGTCGCCGCCGAAGACGATGTCCTTTTCCTGGAAGTCGGTCGTGAACTGGAAGGTCACGAAGCTGTCGACGCCCGTGGTGCCGGTATAGTAGTTGCGGCGCTGGGACCAGGAATAGTGGCCGCAGCCCACCGGGCCGTGGGAGATGTGGACCATGTCCTTGACCGGGCCCCAGACCACACCCTTCGAGCCGGCATAGGCACAGCCGCGGATGGTCATCACGCCGGGGACCGACTTGATGTTCGATTTGACCGTGTCGCATTTCGACACGATCTCGGTTTCTCCTTCGGCCACGGGGGCCGCCACGCCCAGGTGCTTGGCGCGTTTCTTGGCCGACTTGGCGGGATAGGCGGAGAGGACCTCTTCGATCAGCTTTTCGGGCGCGATCGGATCGGGAATGTCTTTAGCCATCTGGCAGGCTCCTTGGGGCGGGGTGGGGGGGCCGGCTGGCGCGCCGGCCCCGCGATACTCAGGCCTCGGACGCGGCGATCGCGGCGAGCCGGTCTTCCTCGGACTGCATGATGCCGAAATCCATCAGCATCTCTTCCAGCTCTTCCATGGTGATCGGGGTGGGGACGACGCCCTGGCCCGAGTTGTTATGGATCTTCTGGGCCAGCTGGCGGTACTCGTCCGCCTGGCTGCTGTCGGGGGCGTACTGGATCACGGTCTCGCGGCGCAGCTCGGCGTGCTGCACGATGTTGTTGCGCGGCACGAAGTGGATCATCTTGCAGCCGAGCTTCGAGGCCAGCGCCTCGGCCAGTTCCAGCTCGCGGTCGGTCTGACGTTCGTTGCAGATCAGCCCGCCCAGACGCACGCCGCCGGAGTTGGCGTATTTCAGGATGCCTTTCGAGATGTTGTTGGCCGCGTAAAGCGCCATCATCTCGCCCGACATGACGATGTAGATTTCCTGGGCCTTGTTCTCGCGGATCGGCATGGCGAAGCCGCCGCAGACCACGTCGCCGAGCACGTCGTAGGACACGTAGTCCACGTCATCGTAGGCGCCGTTTTCTTCCAGGAAGTTGATGGCGGTGATCACGCCACGGCCGGCACAGCCGACGCCCGGCTCGGGGCCACCGGCTTCGGTGCATTTGATGCCCTTGTAGCCGATTTTCATCACGTCTTCGAGTTCGAGGTCCTCGACCGAGCCCGCTTCGGCGGCGAGGTGCAGCACGGTGTCCTGCAGCTTGGTGTTGAGGATCAGACGGGTCGAGTCCGCCTTGGGGTCGCAGCCGACGATCAGGATCTTCTGACCCATCTCGACCAGGGCGGCCAGCGTGTTTTGCGAGGTGGTCGACTTGCCGATCCCACCTTTACCGTAGAAGGCGATCTGTCTCAGAGAGCCCATGGGGATATCCTTTGCAGCTAGGTTCGTTTCCGTGTCGTGTCGCGAGAAGGCATCGCGGCCGCTCTCGACTGGAAATAAGCAGGAAGCGTGCCAAGCTGGTTTGGAATCTAAAGCCACGTAAATACAGTGTCTTGCGCGGATTTCGTTGACGCTGCGCGGATGTGTCGAACGCGACAAAGACCCGACAATTCCGCCCTGCTTCCGGCGTCTCGCCTGCGACGGGCGGTTCGTCATGGGTATTTGAGCCAAGAAGAAGCGGCAAAGAGCGCGGTCGTCTTTCTTCTTGGCCGAAATACCCAAATGCAGACGGCCCCCGAAGGGGCCGTCAGGTAAAACCGTGCGCGCGGCACGCGCGCGCCGCTGGATCTGCCGTCAGGCGGGGGCGCCCAGCGCCTCGGCCACCGCATCGAGCGGCAGGTCGAGCCGTTCGATCCCGAGCTCCTCGAGAAAGCGCGCCTCCATCCGGGTCAGATCGCCTTCGATCACCGCGGCATGGCCTTTGGCCGAGCGTTTGGCGATCTGGCGGGCGAAGGTTCTCAGCATCTGGTCGTCGAACCGGCAGCCGAGGAACAGGAAGGGGCGGCCGGTGCGGCGGTTCTGCACTTCCTCGGGGATCGGCGACTGAATGTCGATCTCTGTCAGAACCTCGACATAGTCGTTGTCGGACATCAGGAAGGCATGGCCTTCGCGGATCAGCCCGTGGGGCTTGTAGATCAGCATCTGCCAGGCGGGATCGGGCTCTTCGCCGACAAGGCTGCCCGACGCATCATAGGCGCGGGTCCAGATCTCGCTCCATTCGCCATGGCGGCTGACGCCCTGGACGAAGCCCCAGCCGCCGGTGCCCTCCGCGGCCGCGATCAGCGCGCCGTCATACCAGGCATCGACCACCAGCGGCGGGCGGACCTGGGCGATCCAGCGATGCAGCGGCCCGGGCTCGGGCCGCGCGGCGAAGGCCTCCTGCACGATGGCATCGAGGGTGCGGCGGAAGCGCCGGCCCTCGACAAATTGCGCGACCGACCAGAGGTTTCCCGAGGCGCGTTTCGGCGCGCGCACCCTGGCCTCGATCGCGGCGCAAAGCGCCTCGGGCGAGGCGGGCTGGCCGCCGCCCGCGGTGGCGGCGACGCCCGCGCCGAGATAGGGCACGCGGCGCCCGGCCGCGACCTCGTCGAGCAGCGCGGACAGTCGGTCCGGGGCCGCCATCCCGCTCACTCCGTCGAGAGGCGGCGCGCCTCGATCGTGATCGGCAGCGCGGGCGGCGTGTCATAGGCGGGCATGTCGAACACCCAGCCATTGGTCAGCTTCGCCCAGCCGCCCCAGATCCCGGGATGCTCGGAATCGACGATCAACTCTTCGAGGTCCTTCTTGGCCACGTAGACTTCCATGCCCTTGGGCGTGTCGCGAACGGTGATCTTCATGCGGTCTTCTCCTTGGCGGGGGTGTCGAGGCTGTCGAGTTCGTCGCGGCGCATGCCGACGATCGAGCGGCTGTCGATGAATTCGACCGCGTAGACGTAGAACTGCTGCAGGAAGGTGCCGATGTCGCGGACATAGCCGACCTCGCCCTTCCTGACCACGAATTCGCCGATCTCGCGGCCGGGCACGGTGCCGTCGTTGCGGATATGCTTGCGCGCGCGGACCTTCTCGCCGGGCTGGAAGGCGGGCGGGCCGTAAATCTCGATTTCCTTGTCATCCGTCGACATCGCTGTTCCTTTCGGCGGGAGGGGCGGCCGCCCCGATCTCGGCCAGCCGGTCGGCCGCGGCCTGACGGACCGGCGCTTCGGGATCGTCCAGAAGCCTGCGGGCAAGCGCGGCCCCGGCGCGTTCGGCGACCGCATGGCGGACCCGGAGGTCGCTGTCCTCGGCGAGCGGCCCGAGCCGGGCGGGGTCGATCCGATGGGCCACGGCGCGGCGCACCGCGGGGTCGGGATCGACGATCAGCGGGTCGAGCCAGCGCGGCGCCACCCGCTCGGCGACCAGCTTGCGGATTTCGGGGGCGGGGTCATGGGTCAGGATCGGCAGCACACCGGGATCGGCGCGCCGGGCCGCGACCTGCCGCACGAAGGGATCGGGGTCGCGCAGAAGCGGCACCAGATCGGCAAAGGGCATCCGCCAGGCCAGCGCGATCCGCACCTCGCGGTCGGGATCGTCCAGCGCGGCCTTCGACTGCGCGGCGGGCAGGCGGACCGCCGCGACCGCGCGCACCCCCGGATCGGGGTCGTTCAGCAGCGGGCGCAGGCGGAAGATGTTGGCGAGCCGCGCGGCATTGGCGCGGGTCTCCGAATAGGGATCGTCCAGACAGCTATCGGCCGCGTCGGGGTTCATCATGAAGAACCGCGCGATCCTCGGCGCATAGCGGTCGAAGGCACAGGACCAGCCCGGGCCGCATTGCTGGCGGGCCAGAAGCCCGGAAAACCGGCAGGCGGCGCAGTCAAGCGCCGTTCCCTGCCAGTCGACCGGGTCTGGACCGCCGGTCATGCAGGATCAGGCCGGAACGCAGGTGTTCGGCACCGGGCAGACGGCCGCGCATTGCGGGGCGTCGAACTGGCCTTCGCATTCGGTGCATTTCTCGGCATCGATGATGTAGGCGTCGCCCTTGAACTTGATGGCGGCGTTCGGGCATTCGAATTCGCAGGCGCCGCAGACGGTGCATTGCGATTTGACGATTTTCAGGGCCATGGGAGTCTCCTTCGGGTTTGGTCTTGGCCGGGTCACGCGCTCTCGGCAGTCCGTCCGGGGCGCGCGGTTTTCGAGTGCAGGACGGCGGCGATGGCCGTCTCGATGTAATCCTGGGCGAGGCCGTCGATCGCCTCGATACCGGCCTCGGCCAGGCGTTTCTTCGGGCCGGCTCCGATCTTGGAACAGAGCACGTAGGGCACATCCTCAAGCACCCGCAGGATCTCGTCCATGCGCGCTTTGTCGCCATGCCCGCCCAGGCAGTAATTGTCGGCGCGGCGGTGGCCGACGAAGCGGATGCCCTCGGCATCGGCCTCGTAGATCTGGAACTCGGTCACCTTGCCGAAATGCATGTTGATGCGGCCCGAGCCACGGGTGCAGACCGCAAAAAGCGTCGATTTCCCGGTCTCGGCCACGGTCGCCTCGGCCTGCGCTGCGGCGGCGGCGCGGTCGCGGCGTTCCTCGGCCACCCAGTCGCGATAGGCGGTGCGAGCTTCGGACGCGTCCGCGATCACCTCGGGCAGCTTGTCCAGCGTGAAGTCCTGGCCCCGGTCCTCGCCCAGAAGCCCGACCGCATCGGCGCGGCACTGGCGGCAATGGCGCATCAGGTTGGCGCCGCCCGCGCAGGCGTCCTGCACCTTCTTCAGCTCGGCGCCGGTCGGGCCGCGCTGGCCGGTCAGGCCGAAATGGGTGCCATGCGCCGGGTCGGAAATCAGCGGCATGATGTTGTGCAGGAAGGCGCCGCGCGCCTTGACGGCCTTGTTCACCTCGATCAGGTGCTCGTCGTTGATGCCGGGGATCAGCACCGAGTTGACCTTCACCAGAACCCCGCGCGCCTTCAGCATCTCGAGGCTCAGCATCTGGCGGTCGCGCAGGATGGTGGCGGCCTCGATCCCGGTGCGGCGCTTGCCGTCGTAGAAGATCCAGGGATAGATGTGCTGCCCGATCTCGGGGTCGATGGCGTTGATGGTGATGGTGACGTGGTCGATGTTCATCGCCACGATCTCGTCGATATGATCGGGCAGGGCGAGCCCGTTCGACGAAAGGCAAAGCTTGATGTCGGGCAGGTCCTTCGAGACCAGATCGAAGGTGGCCTTGGTGCGGCGCCAGTCATAGGCGGCATCGCCCGGGCCCGCGATCCCCAGCACCGACAGCTGCGGCACCGAGGTCGCGACCGCCAGCACCTTGCGCGCCGCCTGCTCTGGCGTCAGCCGTTCCGACACCACGCCGGGGCGGCTTTCGTTGGCGCAGTCGTACTTGCGGTTGCAGTAGTTGCACTGGATGTTGCAGGCGGGCGCGACGGCCACATGCATCCGCGCGAAGTAGTGATGCGCCTCTTCCGAATAGCAGGGGTGATCCTTGACCTTGGCCCAGGTTTCCGGGTCCATGTCGGCCGGGCCTTGCGACGATCCACAGGACCCCGACGAACAGCCGCCGCCCTGGGCCATCGCCTCGCCCATGTCCTTGCGGGACGCGACCTGAAGGCCGGAAATCGGGATCAGAGTGGCGGACATCGGCACGTCTCCTCGCAGAAATCGGGTTCCGGAAAAGAAAGAAGCATTCAGCGTGCCAAGTCTTGTGGGCGGGCCGGACCCCTTGTTTGCAGCGCGTTCGGGTGCTGCGGCGCGGGCGGCGACGGAACAACGATCCGACAGAACGTCTGAAACCCGACAAAGGGGTGTGGGCTGTGCGGGGGCGCAGACGAAAGGGGCGGCCCCGTCCGGGACCGCCCCTCGTTTGGTCTGCGCCGGGGGCGAAGCCCGCCGAAGCCCGCCTAGAACCGGCGCAGCGGGATGTTGTGCTTTTTCAGCGCATAGCCGATCTGGCGCGGGGTCAGGCCCAGAAGCCGCGCGGCCTTGGCCTGCACCCAGCCCGCGCGTTCCATCGCATCGACCAGCCGGGCGCGTTCGTCCTGGGGTTCGGGCTCGACCGGCGGCGGTGCGGCAGGTGCCTGGCAGGCGGGAGCCGCTGCCGGCCCCTCGCCGAAGCCGATCGGACAGGCGGTCGCCGGCGGGCGCTGGCCCACGCCGCTGTCGATCACCGGCAGGGGTGTGCGCACCGCGGCAAGCCCGCCGATCGGAGACTGCTCGCCGGTCTGCATCCGCCACAGCTCGGCCGAGAGGCAGGTGCCCTGATGGCAGGCCAGTTCCTGCGCGCCGATCTCGGTGCCCGAGGACAGCGCCGCGACCCGGCTGATGCAGTTTTCCAGTTCGCGCACATTGCCCGGGAACTGACAGCGCGCCAGCGCCGAGACGGCCTGCGGCGTCATCCGCTTGTTCATGCCGTTCTGTTCGTTGAACCGGTCGAGGAAGGCCTGCGCCAGTTTCGGCACATCTTCCAGCCGGTCGCGCAGCGGCGGCAGCAGGATCGGCACCACGCAGATCCGGAAGTACAGATCGGCCCGGAACGCGCCGCGCGCCACCGCCGCCTCGAGATCGCGGTTGGTGGCCGTCACCAGCCGCACATCGACGCGCAGGGTCTTGGCGCCGCCCACGCGTTCGAATTCGCCTTCCTGCAGGATCCGCAGCAGCTTGACCTGGAATTCGGGACCGATCTCGCCGATCTCGTCAAGGAACAGCGTCCCCTTGTCGGCCAGTTCGAACCGCCCCTTCTTCTGCGCCACGGCACCGGTGAAGGACCCTTTCTCATGGCCGAACAGCTCGGATTCCAGCAGCGACTGGCTCAGGGCCGCGCAGTTGACCTTGACGAAGGGCTTGTCCTTGCGGTCCGACAGCGCATGCACCGCGCGGGCGAACAGCTCCTTGCCGGTGCCGCTTTCGCCGCGCAGAAGCACCGGCGTCCGGGTCGTCGCCACCTTGCGGATCTGCGCGATCACCGACTTGATCGCCGGGCTGTCGCCGATGATGCCCCGGATCGGTTCCGCCGGAACCCGCGCCTCGGCCACCGACTTCTCGTTGGCATGGCGCAGCGCCAGCCGCGCCTCTTCCATCAGCCGCTCGCGGTCGCGCGCGACCAGACGGCGGAACTTGACCGACTGTTCGAGGATCGCGGCGACCATGGTCATCACCCGCTGGTCCTCGTCGATATTGGGATAAACCTCTTCGGTCAGGTCGCGCCAGGCGCCGAGCACGCCGATCACATAGGGCGAATGCACCTGTTCGCGGATCGGCACGGCGATGAAGGCAAAGCGGTCATGCGGCGCCTGCGGCGGCAGCGCCTCGGGGCCAAGCTCGCCTGCCACGTCGCAGGAGACAAGCGCCACCCCGGTCCGGAACACCGCCCTAGTGGCGGCGACCGGCATCGCGCGGCTGGCCGCGGGCGCGCTGGCCGCCCCGCGTGAGGTGGCCGCGATCACGAAGGGGTTCACCTTGCCGGACGCGGTCTGGCCCGCGCCGCTGTCGTCGAGCAGCGCCAGAGCACCCATTTGAAGGCCCATGAACGAGGACAGGACGTTCAGGACGGACGGCATGGCCGCGACCGGGTCGCTTGCGCCGGTCAGGATCTTGGCGGCCTCGCAGACGGTGTCGAGCGGAAACCGCTCGCGAACGTCAAACTTGGGCAGCGCGGGACTGCCGCTCAGAGTCATACTGGTGGAGGACATCGCGCATCTCTATGCTTCTGATTGAATAATTCCAACGCTTTGCGCGCTTGTCCAATGGATTGTCGGAAACGGGACAAAATGACAGGTCACTTTCCGTTTTCTTTAATCGCCCTGCCTGAATGAAAGACAGTTGATGCCGCGCTGCCGCATATTTCGGCGGTCGTTTGAAATGAATCGGACATGATTTGTCATTGGCGGCGCAATCTTTTCGCCCCGCGCCCGCCGGGACGGGTCCCGGCCGAGTCGAAGCCGGGGCGGGGCCTGCAAAGGGAAGGGCCGGCGCGATGACCGGCCCTTCTGAGGTGCCCGGAGACAGACGGTCGGGCTAGCGTTGCATCACCTCGGCGCTCGGCCGCGGCGTGGCATCGGTTTCAGGCGGCAGGACCGGCGTGGTGATCGCGGGCATGGTGCCGGTCAGGCTGTCGAGGAAGGCCACGATCCGGGTCGCTTCCTCGTCCGAGACATCCTCGCCCAGCTGGGCCGCGCCCATCACCTGCACGGCGGTTTTCAGGTCCCAGACCTTGCCCGAATGGAAATAGGGCGCGGTCAGCGCGACGTTGCGCAGCGGGGCCGCGCGGAACACGTATTCGTCGCTGGCCGTGGCGGTCACCGAATAGCGGCCCTTGTCGCCCTCGGGCAGGATGTCGGCGCCGGGTTTCTCGACCAGACCGAAGGGGAAATAGCCGTTTCCGCCCAGGTTGACGCCGTTGTGGCAGGTCACGCAGCCCTTGTCGACAAAGAGCTGAAGCCCCTCTTTCTGGGTGTCATCCAGCGCCATCTCGTCGCCGTTCAGGAAGGCGTCGAAGGGGGCCGGGGTGATCAGCGTCGCCTCGAAGGCCTCGATGGCGCGGGCCATGTTGTCGAAGCTGACGGCATCGGCCTCGCCCGGGAAGGCGGCCTCGAACCAGTCGATATACTGGCCCATGGATTTCAGCGTCGCGACCACGTTGTCGGGGGTGTTGGCCATCTCGACCCCGGCCTGTACCGGCCCCTTGGCCTGGGCTTTCAGGTCTTCGGCGCGGCCGTCCCAGAACTGGGCGATGTTCAGCACCGCGTTCAGCACGGTGGGCGCGTTGCGCGGGCCTTTCTGCCAGCCATGCCCGATCGAGGTTTCCAGGTTGTCGTCGCCGCCGGTGGTCAGGTTGTGACAGGAATAGCAGGAAAAGACGCCCGAGGCCGACAGGCGCGGGTCGAAGAACAGGGCCTTGCCGAGGTCGATCTTTTCGGGCGTTGCGCGGTTGTCGGCCATTTGCGGTACGGTCGAGGGCAGGGGCTCGAAATAGTCGAGCGCCATGTCGCGCAATTCGGAGGCGGCGGCCGGCACGGCGAGCGCGGTGGACAGAAGGGCTGTTGCAAGGAGGCGTGTCATGGGATGAACCGTTTCTTTTGGATGGTTCGCGCGAAATTGAAATTAGAAGACGTCTAGATTGGCACTTTGACCTCGATCAAGTTTGCCCTTCTTTCGGGCATCTGCGGCCGCAGGTCGCAACCGGGCGCGGCGCGGGGTCTCGGTTGCGCGGTCGAGAGTCTTTGTAAAATTCAGCGAAATCAGTTTGCCCGAAGGGTTTTCGCATGTCGCGCATCAAGCGGAATGGGCGCCGCGCCCCATGCCGGGGGCGATGTCGCAGCACGTGACTGGCTGCGGCGGGGCGTCGTTGGGGGCGATGCTTCGGGGGGCCTGCGGCTGTCCTTTGCAGGCCGCGGTGACCGGGACCTCGCATCTTTTGCGCGGTCGGCGGCAGAGCCGCGCTCAGACCGCGCCGATCGGACCCATCAGTTCGGCGAGGATCTGCTCGACCGGCAGGTTTTCCGCGACCGGCGGATCGGCAATCCAGAGCCCGGGTTCGGGGTCGACGCCGCGCGCAGGCGGCAGCGCGTCCAGCGCGGCGCCAAGGCTTGCCGGCGACAGCGCCCCCGCCACGGCCGCCCGCGCGGTGGGCAGCGCGGTGTCGCACCACTCCTCGGCCGCGTCCCAGTCGAGGCCCGGGATGCGGCAGCAGGCCAGCGGGAAGGCCCGCCCCGACCGGTCGCGGCTGGGCAGGATCAGCGCGGTCAGCGTGCCCTTGCCCAGCTCCAGCGTGGCCCTCAGGCCGGTGTCGGGCCAGGACCCGGGCCAGGCCGAGCGCGTTGCCAGATGCGCCTTCATCCAGCGGTCGAGCGCGATCCGCATCATCCCGGGCACGCCCTGGGTGACGAAATCGCCCGCCATGGGGATCTTTCCGAAGAATCCGGTGGCAGGAGTCACGGCGCCTCCGGGTCGGAAGCGGTCAGCGTCCCGCGGCATGCGACCGGACGGGTGGGCGACGGGCAGACACGCGCGCGCCCGCGCGGACCCGCGGCGGCACGGGGCGGATGCGGCCGGGTCGCACCCACCTCAAGCACGGGCCCCGATCTCGCAGTCGATTTCGTCCGGGGTCCCGGCCGACTGGTCGGCCGCCTGCTCGATATAGCGGATGATGACCGCCTCGAAGATCGGATCGACCCGTTCCCGCAGCGCCGTGGGGCCCCCGTCGGCGCCGAGGATCTCGTAAAGGCTGATCGCCGCATTGGTCAGGGGGATCGTCAGATAGTCCAGGTCCCTGTGCATGTCGTCGCAGGACGTCCACAGCACGGTCCTCGCCTCGGGGAAGGGCTTGCCGATCAGACGCGCCGGCGCGAGATGCGACGCGGCGGCGTCGTCCCCTTTCCGGATCGAAAGCGGACCCAGGGCGGGGCGGCCGCGGCCATGTCCCGTTCCGGCGCCGGTGCGCAGGTCGCGGTCCGGCGCGCAATGAATGTCAAAGACGTCGATCTCGCGCTCATGCCCGGGGCGGACCGATTCTCCCTCGATGTCGGGCAGCTTCATGCAGGCGGTCAGGGTCATGGCGGTCCTCCCGGGAAATCGGCGATATGGGAACGAAGGCTGAAGGATCGGGCCGCCCCCGACAGATCGCACCGCAGGGTGTGGCGGCGCTCAGGCCGCGCGGTCTTCGAAAGATCCGCAATCCGGTTCCGGCAGTGCCCTCGAACGGCACCGGGCAGGCAAACGAGTCGACCAAAGCCCAAGTCCATAAAATCGGTTTCAATCTGGTGATATTCTCAGAATCATGCGCGCACCGCAACGGTGGGGAAATTTTGTTGCTGGCTCTGTGCCGTGGCCTGAAAGGGCCGCGCACCGTCGAGACAAAACGATCCGGCCCGCACCGGAGGGTGCGGGCCCAAAAGGGTCGAAAGCTCTGCCCGTGGAACGCCCGTCAGGGACCGGCAGCCGCGAAGTCCTGCCAGATGGCGTCCAGCGCGCCGCTGCTTCGCCCGCCCGGGAAGGCCAGAACCTCGGCGCCGGGGGCGTCCTGGCGCAGCCGGAAGCGCGCCACCATCGCTTCAAGCTGTTCGGTCTGATGCCGCAGGGTCGCGGCGGCGGCGGTGGTCGCCTCGACCATCGCGGCATTCTGCTGGGTGACCCGATCGAGCTGGCTCACGCCGATATTGATCTCGCCAAGGCCCACGGACTGTTCCTGTGCGCCGGTGGCGATCCCGGCCACCAGCTCGGCGATCTGGCCGACGCGGGCGACGATGTCCGCCAGCGCATCGCCCGCGCGGTTGACCAGCGACACCCCGGCCTCGACCTGATCCGAGCTGGTGACGATCAGCGTCTTGATCTCTTTCGCCGCCTCGGACGACCGTTGCGCCAGCGCCCGCACCTCGGAGGCGACCACGGCAAAGCCCCGCCCGGCCTCGCCCGCCCGCGCCGCCTCGACGCCCGCGTTCAGCGCCAGAAGATTGGTCTGCAAGGCGATGTCTTCGATCACCCCGATGATCTGGCTGATGCCCTCCGACGACGCCTTGATCTGCGCCATCGCCTCGACCGCCTGTCGCACGACATCGCCATTGCGTTCGGCGTCGCTCTGGGCCTCGCGTGTCACATCGGCGACCTGCGCCGCCCCGTCGGCCGCCATCCGCACGCTTGCGGTCAACTCGTCCATCGCCGCGGCGGTCTCTTCCAGCGTGGCCGCCTGGTTTTCGGTGCGCCGTGACAGGTCGTCCGACGACCCGCCGATCTCGTCGGAAAGCGCGTGAATTTCGGTGCCGTTGCGCGCCACCGCCCCGATCAGCCGGTTCAACTCGTCCAGGGTCGCGTTGAAATTCGTGCGAAGCGGTTCGAAATCGGCGGGAAAGCGCAGATCGAGCCGGTGGCGGAGGTCGCCCTCGGCCAGCCCATGCAACCCCTTGGCCAGACATGTCACCACCACATGCTGTTCGGCCCAGTGGTCGTAGCGTTCGATTTCCGACAGACGCTCGCGGTCTTCGACACTGGCGCGTTCTTCCAGCATCCGGCGCAGATCGACAAGCGCGCCCCTCAGGCGCGCGATTTCGGGGGGCGCAAGCGGCAGGCGGGGCAGGTCGGCCAGACGGCCCTCGGCCAGAGCCGTCGCCGCCCGGGTCATCCGGGCCAGGGGCCAGAGCCCGAAAAGCGCGGTGGCCAGCGCGATGGCCGCGGCCCCGGCCCCGGTCCAGAGAAACGCCGCGCCAAGATCGCGGGTCAGCGCCCGGGCGGCGGTCTCGCTTGTGGGCGCCCCGGCCGCGAGCCGGGCGAGCCGGTCGTAGAAGTGAAGCTCGGCGCCGATGAGGGCGGCCAGCGCGGCGGCCAGCAGAAGCACAGACCACGGGACGGGCCTGCCGACAGGCGGTTTCCGGGCAGAGACGGGCATGCGGGATCCTCGTTACGCGGGCACTGGGGGACGGGTCGGTCTGAAGGGGCAGTCTGAAGGCGCAGGGAAACGGGCCGGGATCTTGCGGGGCGTGACAGGGCGCCGGAGCGGCCCGGCCCCCATGTTTTCGCCCGGAAAGATTGCCGGGACCTTTACGCAACCGCATCCGGCGACGTCGCGGTGACATTAGGACCGGGTTAACGCTGCCGATGCAGAGTGCCCGCGCACAGCCTTCACTCCGGAGCGCCCGATGAGCCAACAGTCCGACATGATCGCCGAAGTCGCGGCGGCCCAGATCAAGCACCTCAAATGGCGCTCGCACCTGGCGGCGGCCATTGCCCAGGGCCGGTCCGAATTCACACCCGAAAAGGCCGGTTGCGACAAGAGCTGCGATTTCGGCCGCTGGTTTCATGGCGCCGCAATCCCGCCGGACCTGAAGGCGGGCAAGGGCTGGCAGGCGATCGACGCCGCCCACGCCGCCTTTCACGCCACCGCCGCGCAGGTGCTGGGCCTGGCGCTGGCGGGCCGCGCGGACGAGGCGCGGACGATGATGGGCGGCGCCTTCGCAGAGCGGGCCGACCGGGTTCTGAAGGCGCTGAGCCTGTGGAAACTGGACCTCGCGACCGGACGCGCCCAGCCCTAGCGAACGCCGCCGGTCCGCGGCGCGTGCGGGCCCGGGCCCGGCTTGCGCCTTTCCCCTCGTTTCGGATGCGGCGACCGCGCGGCACCGGCTGCGGCGCCTTGGCCGGTTGCTTGTGCCGTTGCCGATTGCAGCGCCCGTCGCCCCGGCCTAAGACACGCCGCGACAGCAACGAGAGGCCCCTCCGGATGACCACCGACACCGATTTCGCCGCCGCGCTCCAGCACAAGATCGACTTCAAGACCAAACCCCTGGGCTCACTCGGCCGGATCGAGGATCTGGCGACGGTCATGGCCACGGTGCAGGGCACGCTGAGCCCGCGGATGGACGGCTGCGAGCTGACGATCTTCGCGGCCGATCACGGCATCGCCGCCGAGGGCGTGTCGAAATTTCCGCAGGAAGTGACGCGGCAGATGGTGCTGAACTATCTGGCGGGCGGGGCCGGAGCCAATGCCTTCGCGCGCGCTGTCGGCGCCCGGATGAAGGTCGTCGATGCCGGGATCGCGGGCGAGCCTTTCGGCCTCGAGGGCCTGATCGAGCGCCGGATCGGCGCGGGCACGAAAAGCTTCCTGCACGAGCCCGCGATGAGCGCCGAGGACTGCGCGCGCGCGCTGGAAGAGGGCCGCAAGCTTGGTGCCGAAAGCCCCGCCGATGCGGTGGCCTATGGCGAGATGGGGATTGCCAACACCGCCTCGGCGGCCGCGCTCGGCCACAAGCTGACCGGGGTCGGGCTCGACATCCTGGTGGGTCGCGGCACCGGGCTTGACGATGACGGGCTGACGCACAAGCGTCAGGTGCTGGAACGTGCCGCGGCGCGGACCGCCGATCTTGGCCCGCAAGAGGCGCTGGCCCAGTATGGCGGCTTCGAGATCGCAATGATGGCCGGGGCGATGATCGGCGCGGCCGAGGCGAAGAAGGTCATCATCGTCGACGGGTTCATCGCGACATCGGCGGCACTTGCCGCCGCACGCATCGTGCCTGCGACCCGGGCCGCGATGGTCTTCTCGCACCGCTCCGAGGAACAGGGCCATGGCGCGCTGCTCGACGCGCTCGGGGCCGAACCTCTGCTGCGGCTCGGGCTTCGGCTGGGCGAGGGCACCGGCGCGCTTCTGGCCTGGCCGCTGCTGAAGGCCGCGGGCGAGATGCTGAACACCATGGCCAGCTTCGACGATGCCGGCGTGACGGGGCCGCAATGACCCCGGCCGCCCGGCTGGGCGAAGAGGCGCGGCTGGTCGTGCTGGCGCTGCAATTCGTCAGCCGCCTGCCGCTGCCCGCCGATCCGGGCTACACGCCCGACCGGATGCGCCGGGCGACGCGCTATTTTCCGCTGTGCGGGGCGCTGATCGGCGCGGCTCTGGGGCTGGTCTACGCGGCCGCGGCGGCGGTCTTTCCCCCGGCGGTGGCGGCGGTCCTGACACTTGCCGCGGGCGTGCGGCTGACCGGCGCGCTGCACGAGGACGGGTTGGCCGACATGGCCGACGGGCTTGGCGGCGGGCTGACGCGCGAGCGGGCGCTGGAAATCATGCGCGACAGCCGGATCGGCAGCTATGGCGCGGTGACGCTGATGCTGGCGCTGGGGCTGAAGGCGGCGGCGCTGGCCGGGCTCGGCGCGGCGGCGGGCGGCTGGGCGGCGGCGGGCGCGCTGGTTGCGGCCCATGGGCTGAGCCGTCTGGCGTCGGTGATCGTGATGGTGCGGCTGCCCTATGCGCGGACCGAGGGCAAGGCCGCCTTTGCCGCCGCCGGTCCCGGCCGGGACGGGATGGCCATCGCCTGGGGGACCGGCACGCTGATTGCGCTCGGCCTCTGGATCGGTGCGGGATTTGGCGCGGCCGCGACCGCGCTGGCACTGGCGGCGGCGGTTACGCTCTGGATGGCGCGGATGCTGACCCGGCGGCTCGGCGGGCATACCGGAGACGGGCTGGGCGCGGTGCAGCAGGTCTCTGAGATCGCGATCCTGCTGGGGCTTCTGGCATGGGCGTGATCCTTCTGCGCCACACCCGCCCGGAGGTGGCCGAGGGCACCTGCTACGGCCGCACCGACTATCCGCCCGCGGAAAGCTTCTCCGAAGAGGCGGCAGAGGTTCTTGCGGCGCTTCCTCCGGTCCACCGGGTGCTGTCCAGCCCGCTGCTGCGCTGCACCCGTCTGGCCGATCACATCGGCGCGGCGCGCGACCTGCCGGTCGAGATCGATCCCCGCCTGATCGAGATCGATTTCGGCGCCTGGGAGGGCACGCCCTGGGCCGAGGTGCCGCGCGACGGGCTCGATCACTGGGCCGCGCATTTCTACGACTCGCGCCCCCATGGCGGCGAAAGCGTCGGCATGTTCTATGCCCGCGTCGTGCCCTTTCTCGACGAGATGCATGGGACCGGCACGGTTCTGGCGGTCACCCATGCCGGACTGATGCGGGCCGCGCTTCACCATGCCGGGCGCGAGGGCGCCTGGCAGATGAAATTCCCCTATGGGAGTTTCATCGAACTGCCCTGAAGCCGATCCGTCGCCGATCCGGCGGAGCGCGTGCCGCGCACGCTTTCACTGGGCGGCCCCTTCAGGGCCGCGATTCCTTGGGGTATTTCTGCCAAGAAGAAGACGGCGTCCGATTTCTTCTTGGCAGAAATACCCATGACGGAACATCGGTCCCGGGGAAAGAGGTCAGGGCAGGGGCGCCGTCCGGAAGAGCCGCACTTTCAGCCCGCCATGGGCGACCGGCGCGCCGGGTTGCAGGAAAGGCAGGCCCGTCGCCCGTGCAAGACCCTCGTCGCTGGTGACGAGCCCGACCCGCCAGCCTGCGAACCGCTCGCGCAGCGTCGCCCCGAGGGCGCCGTAGACCGCGAACAGGAGCTTTCGCTCGCCGATCCGTGCTCCATAGGGCGGGTTGACCATCACGAGGCCGGGCGGACCGTCGGGCCGGGCCAGATCGCTGACCGCGTGGCGGCGGAAGTCGGTCCGGTCCGCGACACCCGCGCGGGCGGCATTGGCCGTGGCCATCCGGATCGCCCCGTCATCGCGGTCCGAGCCGAAGAAGCGGATCTGTGCCGCAGGCGCGGGGGCGGGGGCCTTCATTGCGGCCCAGGCGTCGGCGTCGAAGCTGGCGAAGTCCTCGAAGGCGAAGCTGCGGTCGCGGCCGGGCGCGAGCCCGCCCGCGATTTCAGCCGCCTCGATCGGGAAGGTGCCCGAGCCGCACATCGGGTCGAGTACCGGTTCGGTGCCGTCGAAGCCGCAGGCGCGCAGGAAGAGGGCCGCCATCGTTTCGCGCAGCGGGGCCTTGCCGACCGCCTGCTTGTGGCCGCGCCGGTGCAGCGGTTCGCCCGAGCTGTCGAGGCTGAGCGTCACCAGGTTGTCGTCGATCCGCACCTTGAGCGCGACCGCGTCCTCGCCGCCGACGGGCGCGCCGAGCGTCTCGGCGATGGCGCGCTCGATCCGCTGGGCGGCGGCGCCCGCGTGGTAGATCTTCGAGGCCCGGCACTGCACCTCGACCCGGACCGGCCGGTCGGGCCGGAGCACCGCGGCCCAGTCGAATTTTCGCGCCCGCTTGTCGAGCTGGGCCAGATGGAAGGCGCGGAAGGTCCCGACCCGGACCAGCACCCGCGAGGCGCCGCGCAGGACCAGATTGGCGCGCCAGACTTCGGGCCAGCCGCCCTGAACGGTGACGCCGCCGGGCACCGCAGAAGGCGCCATAAAGCCCGCCGCGCGGGCCTCTTCGGCCAAGAGCGGCTCGAGCCCCGGCAGGGCGGCGAGGAAGATCTCGAACGGGGGGGCGGCGGTCATCCGGGCTCCGGTAGGGGCTGAGGCGTGAGGGTCCCGCGATACACCGGAAGCGGCGGGCAGGGAAGGGCGCGCTTGACACGTCCGGGGCGGCGCCGCTAGCGATGAAGGCGGAACGCGCGGTTCAGCCGATCCGGAGGGGAACGTGAGGTTCTCTGCCAATCTGGGGTTTCTCTGGCGCGAGCTCGCGTTGCCCGATGCGATCCGCGCGGCGGCAGCGGCGGGGTTTTCTGCTGTCGAATGCCACTGGCCCTACGACACCCCGCGCGCGGCGATCCGCGCGGCCCTCGACGAGACCGGCCTGCCGATGCTGTGTCTGAACACCCGCCCCGGCGATCCGGCGGCGGGCGAGTTCGGGCTTTGCGCCCTTCCCGGGCGCGAGCTCGAGGCGCGGGCCGCGATCGACCAGTCGATCGCCTGGGCCGCGGCGCTGGAGGTGCCGCAGATCCATGCCATGGCCGGATGCGCGCGCGGGCCCGAGGCCGAGGCGGCTCTGGCCGCGGCGCTGGCCTATGCCTGTCTCGAGGCCGCGCCCTATGGCATCGGCATCCTGATCGAGCCGATCAACCCCCATGACGTGCCGGGCTATGCGCTGGCCAGCACGGCCGAGGCCGTGGCGATGATCGACCGGGTGGCCGCGCCGAACCTGAAGCTGATGTTCGATTGCTACCATGTGCAGCGCGCCGAGGGCGATGTCTCGGCCCGGCTGCAGGCGCTGATGCCGCTGATCGGTCATGTGCAGGTGGCCTCGGTGCCCGATCGCGGCCCGCCCGATCATGGCGAACTGGACTATGGCCACGTCTTCGGCCTGCTCGACCGGCTGGGCCATGCGAGGCCGGTCGGCGCCGAGTACCGCCCCGGGGGGCCGACCGGCGACAGCCTTGGCTGGATGGCGACGTTCGGGGCCAAAGGCGCCTAGAGGCAGGCGGTCATGCCGCCGTCGACATAGATCACCTGGCCGTTGACGAAGGCCGAGGCGTCGGAGGCCAGGAAGATGCAGGCCCCGGCCAGATCCTCGATCCGGCCCCAGCGCCCGGCCGGGGTGCGCCGTTCGATCCAGGCACAGAAGTCCGGATCGGCCACGAGGGCCGCGTTCAGGGGCGTGTCGAAATAGCCCGGCGCGATGGCGTTGCAGCCAAGCCCGAGCCGCGCCCAGTCCGTGGCCATGCCCTTGGTCAGGTTGACGATGGCCCCCTTCGAGGCGGTATAGGGCGCGATCCCGGGCCGGGCCAGCGCCGCCTGCACGCTGGCGATGTTGACGATCCGCCCGCGTCCCCGCGCGATCATGTGCGGCGCAACGGCTCGGGCGACATAGAAGGCTGCGTTGACATTGGTGCGCATCAGCCGGTCGAAGGCTTCGACCGGAAACTCCTCCAGCGCCGCGCGGTGCTGGATGCCTGCATTGTTGATCAGGATGTCGATGGGGCGCAGCGCCTCGTAGCCGTCGATGGCGCGCGCCGCCGCCCCGGCATCGGTCACGTCGAAGGGCAGGGTGTCGGCCTCGGCCCCTTCGGCGCGGAGCGTCGCGGCGGCCTCTTCCAGCCGCTCGGCTCCTCGCGCGTTCAGCACCACCCGGGCCCCGGCCGCCGTCAGCGCCCGGGCAAGCCCCAGCCCGATCCCCATCGAGGCGCCGGTCACCAGCGCCGTGCGTCCGCTCAGGTCGAAAAGATCCATGTTCCCTCCCGGTCTCGCGGGGCCAGGACAGCCCCGGATTTTGGTATACCATGTCGCGGCGCCGGGGAAAGACCGGCGACGGGGCGGAGGCCGCCTGGGGCGCGCCGTCTCGCGACGCCCGCGGGGTACCGATCCGGCGGTCGCGCGGCAGCCCGGGCGGGCCAGGCGGGGAAATCGCCGGGAAAGGGCGGACAGGTCCCTAGCCGAGGCGGCGGAAAACCGGATAGAACCGGGGGCGCGCCGCGCCTGTCGCGCGGGTTCAGGCCGCAGGGAGACAGATGCCGGATCATTCCTTTCTCGCCATCGGCGAATGCATGGTAGAGCTTGCCCCGGCCACGGACGGGCTTTTTCGCATGGGCTTTGCCGGAGACACCTTCAATTGCGCCTGGTACGCCCGGCGGCTGCTGCCCGCGGACTGGTCGGTCGGCTATGCGACCGCCGTGGGCACCGATGCGGTGTCGGATGACATGCTGGCCTTCATGGCGGGCGAGGGCGTCGAAACCGGGGCGATCCGCCGGATCGAGGGGCGCACCGTGGGGCTTTACATGATCGCGCTGAAGGACGGCGAGCGCAGCTTTTCCTACTGGCGCGGTCAGGCGGCGGCGAAGGCGATGGCCGACGATCCGGACTGGCTCGACCGGGTCTTTGCCGGGCGCGACCTTCTGCATGTCTCGGGCATCACGCTGGCGATCCTTGCGCCCGAGGCGCGCGAGCGCCTGTGTGCGGCGCTGGCGCGGGCCCGGGCGGCGGGGGCGCGGGTCAGCTTCGATACCAATGTGCGGCCCCGGCTCTGGGCGGACGCGGCCGAGATGCGGGCCGGGCTGATGCTGGGCGCCTCGGTTGCCGACACCGTGCTGCCCTCCTTCGACGAGGAAAGCGCGGCCTTTGGCGATGCCTCGCCCGAGGCGACCGTGGCGCGCTACCGTGAGGCCGGGGCGACGACGGTCGTCGTCAAGAACGGGGCCGCGCCGATCCGGCTTTGGGCCGAGGACATGGAGGCCGAGATCGCGCCCGAACCCGTCGCGCAGGTGATCGACAGCACGGCGGCGGGCGACAGTTTCGCGGCCGGGTTCCTCGCGGCCCGCGCGACAGGTGCCGCGCCGCCCGAGGCGGTGCGCCAGGCGGCGGCGCTGGCCGCCGCGGTGATCCAGCGCCGTGGCGCGCTTGCCCCCGACATCTTCGCATCCGGCGGCCCGGTGCTTAAGGCGGCGCCATGAAGGTCCTGATCCTCGGCGCGGGCGGGTTTCTCGGCGGGCGTCTGGCCCGGGCGCTGGCCCGGCGCGGCACGCTGCGCGGGCGGCCGATCACGGGGCTCGCTCTGGCGGATCTGGCCCCGCCGCCCGTGCCCGAGGCACCGTTTCCGGTCGAGAGCCTCAAGATCGACATCGCGGACCCGGCTTCGGTCGCGGCCGGGATCGCGCCCGGGACAGATGTGATCTTCCATCTGGCGGCGATCGTCTCGGCCCATGCCGAGGAAGACCTCGATGCCGGGATGGCGGTCAACATGGCCGGAAGCCTGAACGTTTTCCAGCGTTGCCGCGCGCTGGGCAGCTGCCCGGTGCTGGTCTTCGCCTCGTCCATTGCCGTTTATGGCGGCGCGGTGCCCGACCCGTTGACCGACGCCACTTTCCTCAACCCGCAGACCTCCTACGGCACCCAGAAGGCGGTGGCCGAACTGCTGCTGAACGACTATTCCCGGCGCGGGCTGGTCGACGGGCGGGGGCTGCGGCTGCCCTCGATCTCGGTGCGGCCGGGACGGCCCAACCGCGCCGCTTCGGCTTTCATGTCGGGGATCTTTCGCGAACCCTTGTCGGGGCAAGAGGCGATCTGCCCGGTCGGCCCCGATTTCGCGCATTTCTACCTCGGCCCGCGCCGCTGCGTCGAAAACCTGATCCGCGCGGCCGAACTGGAGGCCGCCGCGCTGGGGCAGAACCGCTGCATGACCATGCCGGGGCGGCGCTGGACCATCGGCCAGATGATCGCGGCGATGACCGAGGTCGCGGGGGCCGCGCCCGCGCGTCTGATCCGCTGGGAGCCCCAGCCCGAGGTCGAAAGGATCGTGTCGGGCTGGCGCGACGACATCCGCGCCGACCGGGCGCTGGCGCTGGGCCTGACCGCCGATGACAGCTTTGCCGACAACATCCGCCAGTTCCTCGAGGACGACCTGCCCGGCGGCCCGGTCCTCAGTTGACCGGGGTCGGCAGCGGCTGGCCGTCGAGGAAGGCGCGGATATTGGCCAGTTGCAGCTCGGCCATGGCGCGCCGGGTCTCGGTGGTGGCTGACCCCACATGCGGTTGCAGCACCACGTTTTCCAGCCCCTGAAAGCGCGGGTCGATGGCCGGTTCGTCCAGATAGACGTCAAGCCCCGCGCCCGCGATCCGGTGCTCTTCCAGGGCTGCGATCAGCGCGCCCTCGTCGACCGTCGTCCCGCGCGAGATGTTGATCAGAACGCCCGTCGGCCCCAGCGCCGCAATCGCCTCGGCCGAGACGTAATTGCGGGTCTCGGGGCCGCCGACCAGCGCCACGACCAGAAAATCGACCGCGCGCGCCAGACCGACCGGATCGGCGTGATACTGCCAGCCGGGGGTCTCTTTTTCCTGCCGCGAATGGTAGTGGATTTCCATCTTGAAGGCGGCCAGCCGGTCGGCGATCTCGCGCCCGATCCGGCCGAGCCCGACAATGCCCGCCCGCGCCCCCGACACTTTCCGCGCCAGCGGCATGGCGCCGTATTTGGTCCAGCGGCCGCTGCGCACCCAGCCGTCGCCGCGCACGAGGCTGCGGGCCTGGGCCAGGATCAGCCCCACCGCCAGATCGGCCACATCGTCGTTCAGCACATCGGGCGTGTTGGTCACGCGGATGCCGCGCTGGGTGGCGGCGGCCACGTCGATGGCATCGTAGCCGACGCCGAAATTGGCGATCAGCCCCAGCCCCTGCAGCCCGTCCATCTCGGCCGCGCCGAAGGGCTCGTGGCCCTTGTAGGCAACGGCGCGCAGCCGCGCGGCCGCCCCGGGGGCGAGCCCGGCGATGGCGCGGGGCGCATCGACCGACACCGACGAGACGGCGGTCGACAGCCGCGCGCGTTCGTCCTCGGTGAAGGCGGCGCCGCAGATCAGCAGGGGGGTATCGGTCATGGATCGGCCTTTCGTCAGAGCACCGCGCGGATCCGCGCGATGGCCTCGGTGAGGGTTTCGGTCGAGCTGGCATAGGAGAGGCGCAGATAGCCTTCGCCCCGGGCGCCGAAGGCGGTGCCCGCGATGGTGGCGACGCCCGCCTCTTCAAGAAAGCGGTCCTGCGCCTCGGCCGCGCGCATCCCGGTGCCCTCGATATTGGGGAAGGCATAGAAGGCGCCGCCGGGATCGGTGCAGCGAAAGCCCGGAAGGGCGTTCAGCGCGCCCACGACATGGGCGCGGCGGCGGTCGAATTCGGCGACCATGGCGGCGACCGCGTCCTGGGGGCCGGTCAGCGCGGCCAGCGCCGCGTGCTGGGCGGCGGCATTCACGCAGGAATGGTCGTTGATGCACAGCCGCGTCACGTGATCCAGCGCGGCATCGGGCCAGACCGCATAGCCGATCCGCCAGCCGGTCATCGCATAGGTCTTGGACCAGCCATCGAGCACGATCAGCCTGTCGCGGATGTCGGGATATTGCAGCAGGCTGACATGTTCGCGCCCGCCATAAAGCATCGACGAATAGATCTCGTCGGACAGCACCGCCACCCGAGGAAAGGCCGCGAGCCCCTTGACGAGGCGCGAGATTTCGGCGCGGGGGGTGACGCCGCCGGTGGGGTTGGCAGGGCTGTTCAGCACGATCAGGCTGGTGCGGTCGGTGATCCGTTCCAGCACCCGGTCGGCCTCGAAGGCAAAGCCCGTGCGTTCCTCCAGCGGGATCGGCACCGGGGTCGCGCCGGAATAGCGGATCGCGCTCTCATAGATCGGAAAGCCCGGATCCGGATAGAGGATCTCGCGCCCCGGCTGGCCGAACATCAGCATGGCGAAGAACATGGTTGGCTTGCCGCCGGGCACGATGACGACCGTCTCGGGATCGACCTCGACCCCGTGACGGCGGTGCAGGTCGGTGGCAACGGCATGGCGCAGCGCGGGCAGCCCGTTGGCGGGGGTATAGCCGTGATGGCCGTCGCGCAACGCCTTGATGCCGGCCTCGACGATGTGGTCGGGCGTGCGGAAATCGGGCTGGCCGATGCCGAGATTGATGATGTCGCGCCCCTGGGCGGCCAGCGACTGGGCCCGGGCCAGCACCGTGAAGGCCGATTCCGTGCCAAGCCGCGACAGGCTGTCGGCGAACTGCAGATGCGTCATGGGGCCTCCTCCCCGGAGCCGGGCCTGCCGGCCGCTTCCGTTCTGGTATACCAAGCGAAACGCCGAGATAAAGTCCTCCCTTCGGATCGGCAGGCTGCGCGTGGCTTTCCGCCGCCCGTCGGGCGCGGGTCACAGCAGGCGGGCGGCGGCCTCGATCAGATAAAGCGTGCCCATCCCCGCCAGAATCGCTGCCACAACCGAGATTCTGAGCCCCGCGACCAGCGCCGCCAGCGCCGCGATCAGCCGGGCGGGGTCGATGTTGCCGCCGGTCGCCTCGGGCCAGAGCACGAGCGGCGCGACCAGCGCCGGAAACACCGCGACGCCCACATATTTCAGGTGCAACAGCGCCCAGGGCGGCAGCGTCCGGCGGCCGAAGATCCCCAGAAAGGAAAACCGGATCAGGAAGGTCCCGACGGCAAGGGCCGCGGTCAGGCTCCAGAAGGCCGCGTCGGAGATCATGCCCGGCCCCTGCGTTGCAGAAGGCGTTCGGTCTGCGCGCCGGTGATCATCGCGACAAGTGCTGCGACCGGCAGGCCGAGGCTCCAGGGCAGCCAGGCCAGCGCCAGCGCCGCCAGCGCCGACACGAGCGCCGCGACCGCATGGGGCAGGGACCGGATCAGCGGCGCGGTCAGGGCGATGAAACAGACCGGCACCGCGAAATCGAGCGAGAATTCCGCGGGGATCGCCTGTCCGACCAGCGCGCCGGTCAGCGTGCCGCCATACCAGAACGGGCAGATCAGGACCATGCAGCCGAAGTAATAGGCCACGCGCGCCGCAGGCGTCATGGCGGGATGGGCCTCGTAGGTGCGGACCGCGACGGCGAAGGCCTGATCGACCATCAGATAGGCCATCAGCGCCCGCACCCCCAACCGCGCATGACCGAGATAGGGCACGAGTGCGGCTGAATACATCGCCATCCGCAGATTGACCGCCAGGGCCGCCAGAAGTGCCACGAAGACCGGCGCGTGATCTTCCAGAAGCGCCAGCGCGGTGAATTGCGAGGCGCCCGCGATCACCAGCACCGACATCGCCATGGCCTGCAAGAGGTCCAGCCCGGCATCCCGCGCCACCACCCCGAAGAGAAGCGAGAAGGGCACCACGATCAGGATGAACGGCGCGCAGTCGAGCGCCCCCTTCCGAAAGGCTTGTGCCTCGGTCATGGGCGCGCTCCGGGGACTGGTCGGGCACAAGATTTCGGGACCGGCCCCGGCGGCGGGGCCGACACGATGGCGCGGCGCTCGGTCACGACAAGGTCCTCCCTGACCCTCTGGCATTCGGTGCGGATTGCCCTTGCATTTGGTATACCAGATCGGAATGCTGTGCCAAGGGCCGCCCGGGGTCTGGCCGCGCGGGACGCTGCGGCACCGCCCCGAAGCGGCGCAGGCCAGACGCCTCAGCGGTCGCAGACAGACGGCTGCCCGGCGGCAAGCGGAGGAAAGGCATGAGCGACACGCGCGCGAACAAGCGGTTCCGGTCTCAGGAATGGTTCGACAATCCCAACAACCCCGGCATGACCGCGCTGTATGTCGAGCGCTATCAGAACCAGACCTTCACCCGGGGCGAGCTGCAATCGGGCCGCCCGGTGATCGGCATCGCCAATAGCGGGTCCGATCTGGTGCCCTGCAACAAGATCCACGTCTTCCTGATGGACCGGATCAAGGCGGGCATCCGCGAGGCGGGCGGCGTGCCGATGGAATTTCCGGTCCATCCGCTGCAGGAGACCGGCAAGCGGCCGACGGCGGCGCTGGACCGCAACCTCGCCTATCTGGGGCTGGTCGAGATCCTGCATGGCTATCCGCTGGACGGGGTGGTGCTGACCACCGGCTGCGACAAGACCACGCCCGCGCTGCTGATGGGGGCGGCGACGGTCGACATTCCGGCCATCGCGCTCAATGGCGGGCCGATGCTCGACGGCTGGTGGAAGGGCAAGCGCGCGGGCTCGGGCACCATCGTCTGGGAAAGCCGGCGCCTGCTGGCCGAGGGCAAGATCGACTATGACGAGTTCATGGACCGGGTCTGTTCCTCGGCGCCGTCGCTCGGGCATTGCAACACCATGGGCACGGCCTCGACGATGAACGCGATGGCCGAGGCGCTGGGCATGAGCCTGACCGGCAATGCCGCGATCCCCGCGCCCTTCCGCGAGCGGATGGCAATGGCCTACGAGACCGGCAAGCGGATCGTGCAGATGGTGCTGGACGATCTGAAACCCTCCGACATCCTGACCCGCGCGGCCTTCGAGAATGCCATCGTCGTCAACAGCGCCATCGGCGGCTCGACCAATGCGCCGCCGCATCTGCAGGCCATCGCGCGGCATGCGGGGGTCGAGCTGGATGTGACCGACTGGGAGACCATCGGCCATGACGTACCGCTTCTGGTCAACATGCAGCCCGCGGGCGAATACCTGGGCGAGAGCTTCTTCCGGGCGGGCGGCGTGCCCGCGGTGATGGCCGAGCTGGCCCGGGCCGGGCGGCTGCATGTGGGCGCGATGACCGCGACCGGCAGGACCCTGGCCGAGAACCTCGAGGGGGTCCGGTCCGCCGACCCGGACGTGATCGCGCCCTATGACGCGCCCTTGCGGACGCAGGCCGGGTTCAAGGTGCTGTCGGGCAATCTGTTCGCTTCGGCGCTGATGAAGACCTCGGTGATTTCCGACGAGTTCCGCGCGCGCTTCCTGTCCGAGCCGGGGCGCGAGGGCGTGCACGAGGCCCGCGCCGTGGTCTTCGAGGGCCCCGAGGATTACCATGCCCGGATCAACGACCCGGAGCTTGAGATCGACGAAAGCGCGATGCTTTTCATCCGTAATGTCGGCTGCGTCGGCTATCCGGGCTCGGCCGAGGTGGTGAACATGCAGCCGCCGGATGCGCTGGTGAAGAAGGGCGTCATGCATCTGCCGACGGTCGGCGACGGGCGGCAATCGGGGACCTCGGAAAGCCCCTCGATCCTGAATGCCTCGCCCGAGGCGGTGGTGGGGGGCGGGCTGGCCTTCCTGAAGACGGGCGACCGGGTGCGGCTGGACCTGAACGCCTCGCGGCTCGATGCGCTGGTCGATGACGCGGAGTGGGAGTTGAGGCGCGAGGCCTGGGAGCCGCCCGAGATCGTGAGCCAGACCCCCTGGGAAGAGATCTACCGTGCCAATGTCGGCCAGCTGGCCGATGGCGGCTGTCTGGAACTGGCCACGGCCTATCGGCGGATCGCCCGCGATCTGCCGCGCGACAACCACTGAGGCAGGCATGGCGCGCAGCATCATCATCACCGGGGCCGGGCGGGGCATCGGCCGGGCGACCGCGCTGGCCTTTCTGGAGGCGGGCTGGCGGGTTGGACTGGCCGGGCGCGGGATTGCGGCGCTGGAGGCCGTGGCCGAGGGGCGGCCGGGCGCGCTGGTGCTGACCTGCGACGTGACCGACGAGGCTTCGGTCGAGGTTGCCTTCGACCGGGCGATGGCGGCCTGGGGGCGGATCGACGTTCTGTTCAACAATGCAGGCGTTTCGGTGCCGGGGGCGCCGGTTGACGAGATCGCGGTCGAGGACTGGCGGCGCTGCATCGAGGTGAACCTGACCGGCAGTTTTCTTTGCGCCCGGGCGGCCTTCGCCCGGATGCGCCGGCAGGACCCGCCGGGCGGGCGGATCATCAATAACGGGTCGGTCTCGGCCCATGTGCCACGCTGGGGCTCGGTGCCCTATACCGCCTCGAAACACGCGATCACCGGGCTGACACGGTCGCTGGCGCTGGACGGGCGGGCCCATGGCATCGCCTGTGGGCAGATCGATATCGGCAATGCCCGGACCGACATGGCCGAGACCATGACCCGGGGCGTGCCGCAGGCCGACGGGAGCATTGCGGTCGAGCCGGTGATGGATGTGGCCCATGTCGCCGCGACGGTGCTGTTCATGGCAGGGCTGCCGCCCGAGGCCAATGTGCCCTTCCTGACGGTGATGGCGACGACGATGCCTTATATCGGCCGGGGCTGAGGGTATCCCGGTTTCGTCCCGCTGGCGCGGGCCGACCCGCCGGGGGCTTTGCCCCCGGAACCCCAGGGTATTTCTGCCAAGAAGAAG
>NZ_MUAV01000235.1:0-324 GCF_003265965.1 Rhodovulum viride
CGAAGACATAGGTGCCGGGCGCGACATCGTCGATCAGGTCCTCGGCCACATCGGTCAGGCCGCGGACGGTTGCCTCGGTCTCGGTGATCGGCCGCCAGGAGAACTGCCAGGCGTCGAGGAACGGGTTGTCGCTGCTGGCTGCCAGCCGCACCCGGGTCTTGACCCCGCCGCCGCCGCGCGTCTCGTAAAGCTCCTCGGTCATGGTCGGCGCCGAGACCTGGGGCTTGGCGGTCGGCGAGGGCAGCGTGGGGATACCGCCCGCGGGCCGCGCCTGTTCTTCCGAGGTCCGCCAGTCGAAGATCGCGGGGCCGGTTTCCAGACAGG
>NZ_MUAV01000236.1:0-321 GCF_003265965.1 Rhodovulum viride
CCTCGTCGGTCTTCGCGGCGCAGGGGTCGCAGATCGCCTCGATGTTCGGGCCGGTTGGGGCTGTCGTCGGCACGCTGGCGGCGGTCGGCCTGCCGCTGCTGGGGATGGCCTTCAGCAGCGCGGCGAAGGACGGGCGGGACCTCTCCGAGGTGCTGGATGATCTGGAAAGCTCGGTCGCGGCGCTCGACGCGGTGACGCGGAGCTATTCCGCGAAGGGGCTGGTCGAGCTGAAGGAAAAGTACGGCGAGGTCAATGCCGAGATCCTGACCCTGATCGAGCGGCAGAAACAGGTGGCGATCGCCGATGCCGTGCGCGATGCCG
>NZ_MUAV01000237.1:0-321 GCF_003265965.1 Rhodovulum viride
CCTCGTCGGTCTTCGCGGCGCAGGGGTCGCAGATCGCCTCGATGTTCGGGCCGGTCGGGGCTGTCGTCGGCACGCTGGCGGCGGTCGGCCTGCCGCTGCTGGCGATGGCGTTTTCCAGCGCGGCGAAGGACGGACGGGATCTTTCCGAGGTGCTGGACGATCTGGAAAGCTCGGTCGCGGCGCTCGACGCGGTGACGCGCACCTATTCCGCGAAGGGGCTGGTCGAGCTGAAGGAGCGCTATGGCGAGGTCAATGCCGAGATCCTAACCCTGATCGAGCGGCAGAAACAGGTGGCGATCGCCGATGCCGTGCGCGATGCCG
>NZ_MUAV01000238.1:0-318 GCF_003265965.1 Rhodovulum viride
TGTCACCGGCGGGGTGCTGGCCGCGCTCTGGTGGCCCGTGCTGATCGTGCTGGCCCTGATGCTGGCCTCCGGGGTGCAATACCGGCGCGAACTGAGGGGCTGAGGTGGCCTATGCCCGCATCTCGGCCGTCTCCGGGACCGGGGCGACCAGGACCACGGTCACCGTCGAGGGGACCAGCTACGACATTTACGAGCTGCCCGCCGATGGCGCGATCACGGTCGAGGTGGCGGGCGACGTCGACTATCTGATCGTCGGCGCGGGTGGGGCTTCGGCCCCGACCAGCTACGGCGCCTCGGGCGGCGGGTCCGGCGGCGACG
>NZ_MUAV01000239.1:0-317 GCF_003265965.1 Rhodovulum viride
CCCATCGACTGGGCGATCACCACGGCGGGCGCCGACATGGCCTCGATCTGCGGCGAGCTGCGCGCCTATTCCGCGACCGTGCTGCGGGGCGATGTCCAGGATGACAGCTTCTTTGCCTATGTGGCCGAGCCCCCGGCCGATTGCGACGTGGGCGATCCGGTGGCCTGGAAGATGGCGAACCCGAACCTCGGGGTGGCCTTCAGCGAGGATCGGTTTGCCGAGCTGTATCGCGAGGCGACGGTGATCTCGGGCAAGATGCCGAACTTCCGGCGGCTGCACATGAACCTCTGGACCGAGGGCGCGCAGTCCTGGATCGA
>NZ_MUAV01000240.1:0-314 GCF_003265965.1 Rhodovulum viride
ATGCTGCGCCTCTGGCGGGGCGGGAAATGAGCCTGCCCCTCTACCTCACCCTCACCGCCGCCATCTGGCTCGCGCTGATCGTCTGGCCCTGACGCTCGGTCCAGAGGTCGACCGTTAATCAGGCGCTGCTTGAATAGGGCGCCCGGCACTGCGCCGACACCAATCATCCCTCAAATAGCCCAAGGAGGGCGAAATGCCGAACTTCATCCTGAAGTCCCTTCCCGCGTTGATTCCGAACTGGCGGGCGGTCCTGTGGCGGTCGCACTCGATGCGCGCGCTGATCCTCGGCGTGATCTGGACGGGCCTCGTCTCGA
>NZ_MUAV01000241.1:0-313 GCF_003265965.1 Rhodovulum viride
GGATGGCGGTGAGCACGACATTCACCATCAAGCGGGGCGACACCTCGCCCGGGCTCGAATACCAGCTGCCGGGCTATGCCGCAGGTAGTAGCCTCCTGACCGGCGCCAGCGTCCGATTTATGATGCGCCCCTGGTGGGACGCATCGGCCCCGCTGGTCATCGACGCCCCAGCCACGGTGCAGGACCCGGACGGCATCGTGCGTTACGCCTGGGCCGAAGGCGACACCGATACGGCCGGCACCTATGCCGCCGAGGTTCAGATCACCTATGCCGATGGCGCGGTCGAGACCGTCCCGGCGGCGGGCTGGCTGAT
>NZ_MUAV01000242.1:0-312 GCF_003265965.1 Rhodovulum viride
CAGTTCGGGCTAAGCTTATTTCTTTTGACCTTGAGCAGCAACAGCAGCAGCACCGGCAGCAGCAGCTTCTGGGTCCAAGTAGTAAGATGGTTTAGTTGGTTTCAAGTTTTCGTCTAACTCGTAAACCAATGGAATACCAGTTGGAATGTTCAATCCGGCAATATCTTCATCAGAGATGTTGTCCAAGTGTTTAACTAAAGCTCTCAAGGAGTTACCGTGAGCAGCAATTAAGACAACTTTACCAGCCAACAAGTCACCAGCAATTTCGTCTTGCCAGTATGGCAACAATCTGTCGATGACCAAAGCTAATGA
>NZ_MUAV01000243.1:0-305 GCF_003265965.1 Rhodovulum viride
ATCGTCTTGCAGGTCGGCTTCGGAGGTCTGCTCATGCTGCCCGGCTAGCATGCTGGATTCACGAGATGAATCCCCTGGATTTGCGCAACAACGCCGGTTCACCCAGCAGATGGGGTTCGACACGTGGACCGTGGGGCGGGCGGCATGACTGACTTGCCCGGCCGCGGCCCGCTCGGGCTCAAGGCGCCACGCGAACCAGATGACCCGGTCCACCTCGACCGCATCTGCGCGCTGCCCTGCTGCATCTGCACCGAATGGGGGCTGCCCCAGCTGTCTCCGACGCAGGCGCATCACTGCATCCATGG
>NZ_MUAV01000024.1:0-75685 GCF_003265965.1 Rhodovulum viride
AGCCGGACAGGCGGGGGTGAATCGTCTTGTCGTCATAGGGCTCATCCTTTGAGTGTTTCACTCTCCGGTAAACCCGGGGCGGTTCAGTCCGGATCTTGCCCCCAGACTTCGCGTTCCGCCATAATCGCCTCCGATCGCAGTTCGGATACAGACTGGCGGACGAGAAGCGATCAAGTTGAGAGGGCAATCAGGGGGGCAGATGCAACGCTTGCGACCGGGCGCCACCGCGTCCTTCGAAGACCGGAGCCGGGGGCGGCCGGAAATGTGGCAAGCTTGAGGGACGGCATTTGCCGCACGGCGCAGACGACAAGCTCGACGATCCTGGGATTGGGATCGCGGGCGATCCGCGCCGCAGTTCGGATCTCAGAGCCCGCCGCGGGATCTGGCAATGGCTTTCCCGGCCCGTCGACGGGCAAGGCAGGCCGGGACGAACGAACCGGGCGCCGGATTTCACCCGGCTCGCGGACAGGGACCGGTTTCAGCCCGCCAGCACCTTGCGGAACCGGACCAGCACCACGGCCAGTGCCACCGCCGCCATCGCCGCCATCCGCAAAAGCTCGCCCGCGACCAGCGCAAGGCCCGCATCGCGGTAAAGGACCGATTGCGCGAAGGCCACGAAATGCGGCGCCGGGCTGACGATGCCGACGGCAACCTGCATCCAGTCCGGCATCGATTCCATCGGCGTCATGCCGCCCGACAACAGCAGCATGACGATGATGACCGGAATGACCAGCAACCCGAACTGGCCCATGTTGCGCGTGAAAGTGGCCAGCAACAGCCCGATACTGCCCACCGAAATCACATAGACCGCAGCGCCCAGCGCATAGAGCCCCAGCGAGTCCGTCACCGGCACCCCAAGCCCCCAATGGATCACCGCCACGAGGCTGGAAATCGAGGCCAGCAGGATGACCAGACCGGTGGCCAGGATCTTAGACAGCACGATTTCGTGCGGGCGGACCGGCATCACCAGCACATGCTCGATGGTGCCCTGCTCGCGCTCGCGGATCATCGCGGCGCCCGAGAGGATCAGGGTCAGGATCGTCACGTTGTTCATCAGTTGCATGACCGAGGTGAACCAGGTTGCGGTCAGGTTCGGGTTGAAGCGGTTGCGGAACACCACATCGACCGGGTCCGAGGCGCCGCCACCGGGATCGGCATAGCGCTGCAGTTCGTCGGCCAGAAGCCGCTGCAGGAAGGCCGCACCGTTGCCCGCCTGGGCCATGGCGGTGGCATCGACCAGCACCATCAGCGCGGGCGCCTGCCCCGCACGCAGATCGCGCTCGAACCCGGGCGGGATCGACAGCACCAGCACATAGCGGCCCTCGTCCTGGGCGCGCGCCGCCTCGGCGGGGCTCAGCACTTCCGGTTCGGCGAAAAGCGGCGGCCGGATCGCGTCGGTCAGCCGGTGCGACAGCGGGCTGCGATCCTCGTCGACCACGGCCACCGCCAGATCGCGGATCTCGGTCGAGGCCGCGTTCGACACCAGCCAGGTCGCCGCGGTGAAGACATAGATGATCAGCGCCACCATGACCCGGTCGCGACGGATCGCGCTCAGTTCTTTCAGGGTCAGGCGCAGGGTGTTCAGAAGGCTCCGCATGAGATCACGCCTCCTGCTTGCGCAATCCGAGGATCGCGAGCCCCAGATAGGCCAGACAGAACGCCGCCAGTACCGCCGCCGCGGGCGCGACCTCGGCCCAGCCGAAGCCCTTGAGGAAGGTCCCTGAGGTCACCTGTTGATACCAGGCCGAGGGAAAGCCCTGCCCCACGGCGCGCCCCGCCGGATCGAGCGAGGAAACCGGCAGGATCAGGCCCGAGAAATTGACCGTCGGTATGATCGCCAGCACCGAGGTGGCAAAGACCGCCGCCACCTGGCTTCGGGTGAAGGATGAAATCAACTGGCCGAAGCCCGTGGTGGCGAAGACATAGAGGAAGGACACCGCCGCCAGCGCCCCGAGACTGCCGGTGAAGGGAACCCCGAAGACGGCGCGCCCGACCGCGAACAGCATCCAGAAACTGACCCAGGCGATGGCCAGGTAGGGCAGCTGCTTGCCCAGCAGGAATTCTGCCCGCGAGACCGGGGTCGCGCGAAAATTGGCAATGGTGCCGGTTTCCTTCTCGCGCACCACGCTGATCGCCGACATGATCGACGGGATCAGCATCAGGATCACCATCATCATCGAGGGCACCATGGCATGGGCGCTCTTGAAGGACTGGTTGAAGAGAAAGCGGGTCTCGATGTTGACGCCGGCTTGCCCCGCACCCGACGCGGCGGCGTAATCCGACAGCACGCCCAGCGCATAGCTGCGCGCGGTCTCGGCCCGGAACGGCATCGCCCCGTCGATCCAGACCGAAATCTCGGGCCGGTCGCCCCGGGTGAGGTCGCGGCCGAAGCCGTCGGGGATCTCCAGCGCCACCGCCAGATCGCCCCTCCCCATCCGGGCGCGCAGATCCGCGATGCCGGTCAGCGGCGGGGTTTCCGCGAATTGCCGGATCGCGGTGAACTGTTCGGCCAGCGCGCGGCTTTCGGGGGTGCGGTCCTGATCGTGGACGGCAAAGCTCAGCCGGTCGACATCGAAGGAGATGCCGTAGCCCATGGTCAGCAGCAGGATCACCGGCCCCGCGAGGGCGAAGAAGACCCGGATCGGATCGCGCGTCAGCTCCAGCATCTCGCGCCAGCATTGGGCCCAGAGCCGGGTCAGCCCGGCCAGCCGCGGCGCTGTCCCGGACGCCCCCGCCACGGGCAGGGCTGCGGGCGCGGCGGCCGGGGCCGGGTCGGGCGGCAGCTCGGCCTCGAGGCACGAGATGAAAGCCGCCTCGAGGCTGTCGGCGCCGTGCCGGGCCACGATCTCGGCCGGCGCCCCTACCTCCAGCACCCGGCCCGCATGCATCAGCGAGATCCGGTCGCAGCGTTCGGCCTCGTTCATGAAATGGGTCGAGACGAAGATCGTCACGCCCTTGTCGCGCGACAGTGACAGAAGCGTGTGCCAGAACCCGTCGCGGGCCACCGGATCGACCCCCGAGGTCGGCTCGTCGAGGATCAGCACCTGCGGGTCATGCAGCACCGCCACGGCCAGCTGCAGCCGCTGGCGCTGGCCCAGGGGCAGGTCCCAGGGCATGCGGTCGGCCAGCGGCGCCAGGTCGAAATCGTCCAGCACCTCGTCGACCCGCGCCTGACGGCGGTCGCGCGGCAGGTGGTAAAGGTCGGCATGCAGCGCGAGGTTCTGCCGGACCGTCAGTTCGGAATACAGCGAAAAGCCCTGGGACATGTAGCCGATGCGCATCCGGCTTTCGATATCCGAGGCGCGCAGCGGCTGGCCGAAAAGTTCGGCCTCGCCCTCGCTCGGGTCGAGAAGCCCGGTCAGCATTTTCATCGTTGTGGACTTGCCGCAGCCGTTCGAGCCGAGAAAGCCGAAGATCTCGCCTTCGGGGATGGTGAAACTCACGTCATCGACGGCGGTGAAATCGCCGAAGCGCCGGGTCAGGTGGCTGGCCTTGATGGCGGTCCGGCCCCGGCCTGCGTCCAGCGGCCGGATGTCCAGCGGCGGGGCGGCCGGACGGTCGGGCAGCAACCGCACGAAGGCGTCTTCAAGCGTCGCGGCCCCGGCCCGGGCCTTCAGTTCGGCCGGGCTGCCCGAGGCGATCACCCGGCCCGCATCCATCGCCGCGAGCCAGTCGAACCGGTCGGCCTCTTCCATATAGGCGGTCGCGACCAGCACGCTCATGCCAGGGGTGCCCTCGCGCACCCGGTCGATCAGATCCCAGAACTGGCGTCGCGACAGCGGATCGACGCCGGTCGTGGGCTCGTCGAGGATCAGCAATTCGGGGTCGTGGATCAGCGCCGAACAGAGGCTCAGCTTTTGCTTCATCCCGCCCGACAACTTGCCCGCCGGACGGTCGGGAAAGGGCGCAAGCCCGGTCGCCTCCAGCAGCATGTCGATCCGGCGGTCGCGGTCGGCCGCACCCTGCCCGAAGAGACGGCCGAAGAAATCGAGGTTCTCGCGGACCGACAGCGTGGGGTAGAGGTTCCGCCCCAGCCCCTGCGGCATGTAGGCCAGCCGGGGCGCGATCTCGCGCCGGGCGGCGGGGTCGGCCATGTCCCGGCCAAGGGTCGAAACCCGCCCCTCCTGCAGGCGCCGGACCCCGGCGATCAGCCCCAGAAGCGTCGACTTGCCGACCCCGTCGGGGCCGATCAGCCCGGCCATGCAGCCCGGGGGCACGGTCAGCTCGATACCATCGAGCGCCGCCTTGCCGCCATAGCGGTGGGTCAGCCCGGCGATCTCGGCGGCCGCCCGGGTGGGGCCGGGCGGGTTCAGGGAAACCGGCGCCATGGCCTAGTCCGGCACGTTGACCTGAAGGTTTTCGGGCCAGGGCCGGTCCGGATCCGTGCGCACGAATCCCTGCCCGCGGACGCCGGTCTTGACCTTGTCCTCGAACTTCACCAGCAGATCGCGCGGGATGGTCAGCTTGACCCGGAACACCAGATCCTCGCGCTCGGACAGGGTTTCCACGCTTTTCGGCGTGAACTGGCTTTCGGGCGAGATGAAGGTGACCCGCGCCGGCACGATGTAGTCGGGGATCGGGTCGAGGATCAGCCGCGCCTCGTCATTGGCCGAAACGAGCCCGACGACCGGCGCGGGCAGGTAGATGTTCATGTAGACATCGGTCAGGTCCAGCAGGGTGACGACCGGCGTGCCCGCGGCCACCACCTCGCCCGGCTCGTGCAGGCGATACAGCACCCGGCCGCGGATCGGGGCCAGGATGGTCAGGTCGTCCAGCCCGATCTGCAGCCGTTCGACCTCGGCATTGCTCGAGGCGATCAGTGCCTCGGCATCGCTGACCTGCGCCCGGGCCGAGGCCAGCGTCGCCTCGGCCGAGGTCAGGGCGTTGCGCGCATCGTCGAAGCTGCTGTCGCTGGCATGGCCGTCCTCATGCAGCCGCGCCACCCGGTCGCGATTGGTCCGCGCGACATCGAGCGCGCTTTGCGCCTGCATGACGGCGGCCTTTGCCACTTCCCTTGCGGCCTCTGCGCGCAGCACCGCCGCCTTCGCCCCCAAAAGCTGGGCCTGGGCGTCGCGGTCGTCGATCCGGGCGATCACCTGCCCCGCCTCGACCGTGCTGCCCTCCTCGACCAGAACCTCGGCGATCCGGCCTGCATATTTGGTCGCGACCTCGACGCTTTGCGCCTCGATCCGGCCATTCGAACTGGCGATCCCCTGCGTGTCGTCGCCGCCGAAAAGCCCTTGCCAGAAGGCCGCGAACCCGCCATCGGCCAGGGCCGGTCGGGCGCCGGGCGGCAGCGCAAGGCTCAGCCCCGCCGCCAGCAGGACAGCGCCCGCCCGGGCGGGACGTCTCGGAATTCGGGGGAAGATCGGTCGGTCGGTCATGGGATCACCTTCGCGCGGCCGCCGCTGGCCCGGACGGGTGGGCGCAAGGGGCCCACAGGCACGGGCGGCACCGACCGCATGTCGCCTTTCGGGGTGGTGTCGCATGGCGTGTGGCCGGGGGCAAGGGATCACCTTGCGGCCGGTCGCGGCCCGCCCTCAGACCATGTCGTCGGGCTTCAGCGGCAGGTCGTCCCTCCGCGGCACGGTCTGCCGCTCGATCATCCGGCGGACCCGCGGCTTGGCCGCCCCCCGATGCAGCGCCAGCAGACGGTCGGAGACCTCGGCATCGGCCATGGTGCGGCGTTCGTGATGGCGCAGGTATTCGGCCCAGGTCGCGACGTGATAGCTTTCGGCCCAGACCGTCGGGCGTTCGAGATCCCTCAGCAGCACCCATTGCCGGGCGCCGTCGCGAATGCGGATCCGGCGCCGTTCGGTCATCGCGGCCAGAAACGCGGTCACGTCCTCGGGCGCGATATCGTATTCGACGGTGATGACGATCGGCCCCGAGCGGGCGCGCAGATCGACGCCCAGCCGGGGCTCGACAAAGCGGCCCAGCGGCGCCAGATCGTCCGTGCCGAAATTCGGCAGCGGCAGGCGCAGCCCCACCAGCGCGCCCAGAACCAGCACCGCCGCCGCCGCCCAAAGCGCCTCGGCCAGCCCCGCCCGGCCTGCCACATGCCCCCAGAGGAAACTGCCCGTCGCCATGCCGCCGAAGGTGCAGGTCTGGTAAAGCGACAGCGCCCGTCCGACCACCCAGCGCGGGGTCGATAGCTGCACCGACACGTTGAACAGCGACAGCGACAGCACCCAGGAGGCGCCCGCAGGCAGCAGCAACAGACCCGAGATCCAGAGGTCGCGCGACAGAGACAGCCCCACCAGCGCCGCCCCGAAGCCCAGAAAGCCCGCGCGGACGATGGTTTCATTGGCAAAGCGGTCGCGCAGCCGCGCCCCCGAGACCGCGCCGCCGATGGCGCCCGCGCCGAAACAGCCCAGCAGCAGGCCATAGGCGAAGGCGCCCCCGCCCAGCATGTCGCGCGCGACGATGGGCAAAAGCGCAAGCAGCCCGACCGCGGCCACCCCGAACAAAAAGCCGCGAAAGAGCACACGCAAGAGCACCGGCGACATCGAGACATAGCGCAGCCCCGCCGCCACCGCCGGTCCCAGCGCCTCGCGCGGCAGCCGCCGCTCGGGCAGGGCCGGACGCCAGAGATAAAGCGACAGCGAAAGCGGCAGGTAGCTTGCGGCATTGACCGCGAAGGCCGCCGCCGCCCCGCCCGCGGCGACGATCAGCCCGCCGACGGCCGGGCCCACGCTGCGCATCAGGTTGAACCCCATGCTGTTCAGCGCGACCGCCGCCGGAAGATCCGAGCGCGCCACGATATCGCCGACCGAGGCCTGCCAGGACGGGTTGTAAAGCGCCATCCCGAAGCCGATCAGGAAGGTGAACGCCAAAAGCAGCCAGGGCGTCAGCATCCCGGCGAAGGCCGCCGCCGCCAGGGCCGCCGAGACGACCAGCATGAAGGTCTGCGCGCCCAGCATGATGCGGCGGCGGTTGTAATTGTCGGCCAGGGCTCCGGCGATCAGCGAGACCAGCATGATCGGCAGGGTGTTCGAGGCCTGGACCATCGCCACCATGACCGGCGAATGGGTCAGCTCGGTCATCATCCAGCCCGCGCCGACCGTCTGCACCAGCCCCCCGAAATTCGACACGTTGGAGGCCAGCCAGAGATTGCGGAAAGTCGCCTTGCGGAACGGCGCAAGCGACGAGGGGCGGACGGGAACTGGGTCGGGCACGGAGCGGCTTTCGGGACGGACGATGTCAAAGGGATAGGGCGCAGTCGCCAACCGGCAAGGCAGCCCGGTACGGTCTGGCCCCCTGCGGCCGGTCCCTGCCGGTCTGGCGGGGCGTGGCCAGCCCCGACACCGGAGGCGCTACTTTTCCAGCGGCGGGCGCGCCGCGAACCAGTCGGCCAGCGCCGCGCGCTCGCTGTCGGTCAGACGCGCCGCGATGGCGGTCATCGGCGCCAGCACCTCGGGCGCCTTCTCTTCGGCGAAATAGTCCAGACGATCCTGCAGATACCCGGCGCGCTGCCCGTCGAGCCGCGGGATGAGCCCGATCGCCCCGGTCGGCGCCGCGCCGTGACAGCTCAGGCAGGCGGGGACCCCTCGGCCCGGATCGCCGTCGCGCGCCAGCGCTCCCGCCTCGTCCAGCTGAAAACCGGGCGCAGGGCGGCGCTCGGCATCGGGCCCCGAGAGGCTGGCATGGGCGGTCCCGAAGACTGCGGCCAGCGCCCCGATCTCGGTCTCGGTCAGTTCGTGGGCGGCCTGTTGCATGGTCGTAACCGGCCGCCGCCCGGAATCGAACAGCGCCATCTGATGGGCGATATAGGCGGGCGATTGCAGCGTCAGGTTGGGCGACAGATCCCGGTCGGCGCCCAGCGCAGGCCCGGGATCGTGGCAGGCGGTGCAGCTTTGGGCCAGCGCGATCGCCTTTTCCGTCGCCTGCTCAAGCCCCGGGGCCGCAGCGGCATCGGGCGACAGCGGATCGCCGGCCGGCAGAGCGGCCAGATAGGCCGCGACGGCGCTGCGGTCGCCGGGGCTCAGCGCGCGGGCGATGGCGGGCATCGGGTTCCAGCCGTCGCGGTCCGGCCCCTGCCCCGACGCGAAGCCGTCGAGACGCCGTTTCAGGAAGGCGGCGCCCTGCCCGGCAAGCGGCGGCACGCCCAGCCCCGCCTTTTCAGCACCGGTTCCGTGGCAAAGTCCGCAGGCGGGCAGCGCCTGGGCAAAGTCGCCATGCCGCACAAGCGCCGCCCCGCGTTCGGTATCTGCCTCTGTGTCGGCCGAGGGCGGCACGCGAAGGGTCCGGTCGGGAAGCCCCGCGAAATGCTCGGCCAGCGCGTCGATCTGCGGCCCCGACAGGCTGGTGGCCACGGTCGCCATGATCCCGCTTTGACGGGCACCGCTGGCATAGTCGCGCAACCGCGCCGCAATGGTGTCGGCATCGAGAATGGCCAGGTTGGGCGCCTGTCCGCCGGTTGGCGCGCCGGTACCGTCGGTCCCGTGGCAGGCCACGCAATAGCGCAAGGGCGTATCGCCAAGACCGATCGGGCGCCAGCCGGTCGAGGGCGCGGAATAGAGATAGTCCTCGAGCGGGTCGGCGCGGGCATGCAGCTTGAGTTCCATCGCCGCGCCCCGGCGGTCCCAGGCCATCGCGGGCAGCGCGGCCTCTGCGGCCCCCCGCGACGCCTCGGTGGCGTCGCGATAGGCGTCGGGCGTCATGTCGGGCAACTGGCGCAGAAAGGCGACCACTGCCCAGATCTCGCCGAAATTACCATCGGCGGGCCAGCTTGGCATCGCGGTGAAGCGGACCCCGTCGCGCAGGATCACGTAAAGCTCTGTCTCGGAAAATTCGCCCACCACGGCGGGCAGGCTTTGCGGGCGGGGCCGCATCGACAGCGCGACCGGGCTTTGCCCAAGCCCCGGGCCGCCATGGCAGGAGGAACAGACCTGGTCGTAGTGCTGCGCGCCCAGCGCGATCAGCCCGGGATCGTCCAGATCGGGCACCTCCAGGCCCGCCTCGGTCAGCTGGCGGGCGCTTCGTTCGACCGAGGCGCGAAAGGTTTCGTGCAGCACGGCGGCGGTAGCGGCGGCATGGGGCGGGCGGGCCGAGACCGGAACCAGCCCGGCCTTGAGCGCCGCGGCGGCCCCCAGAACCAGCGCGACAGCGACAGCGCCAAGACCGATCAGAAGGCGGGAGCGGCGCGGGCGGGAGAGGGACAGGCGGGGGCGGGACAAGGGCGGGTCTCCTTTCAGCGAACCCGCCGGAACCCGGCGGGTGGCATCCGCTCAACGCAGGCGCGCCATTCGGGTTCCGAACGCGCTTGCGCGGACCGGATCGGCGGCCCGCCGACTGTCGCGGCGCGGCTTTCGGGAACCCGGAAGGGGCCTTCGGGCTTGTCCCGCAATGGACCCTCAGATCGCCCACACCGCACATCGCCCCGCCATGCCCCACCAAAGCCCGCCGCTTCGCCTTGCCATCATCGGTCTCGGACCGCGCGGTCTGGGGGCGCTGGAAGCGCTTGTCGCCCGGCTGGCCGACACCGGCAGGCCGGTTTCCATCGACATCTTCGAACCCGGCCCCTGGCCCGGTGCCGGGCCGAATTTCGATCCCGCCCAGAGCCCCTTGATGCTTCTGAACATCCCGATCCGGGCCATCGACATCGACCCGCCCGCGCCAGCGCCGCGCCGGATCGCGTCTTTCGCCGCCTGGCTGATGTCGCCGCCCGATGGCGAGCGGTTTCCGGCGCGGGCCGAGCTTGGCGCCTATATGGCGGCACGTTTCCGGGCGCTGACCGCGAGCCTGCCCGAGGGCACCGTGCTGAGCCGCCATGAAACCGCCATCCGCCGGATCGAGGCCAGCGAGGCGGGCTGGCGGCTTGACGGCGCGGGGGCGCGTTTCGGCCCCTATGACGAGGTGCTGCTGGCGCCGGGCCAGCCCGCCACCCGGCCCGACCCGCAACTGGCACGCTGGCAGGACCATGCCCGGCGCTGCGGTGCCGAGCTTTTGCCCGCCTATCCCGCCGACCGCCTGCTGGAGGCGGCCGAGGGCTGGGCCGGCAAGGCGGTGGCGATCCGCGGGCTCGGGCTGTCGACGCTGGATGCGGTGCGGCTTCTGACGCTGGGCCTCGGCGGCCGGTTCGAGGACGGTCTTTACATTGCCTCGGGGCGCGAACCCGCGCGCCTCCTGCCCTTTTCGCTGAACGGCTTGCCGCCCTGGCCGAAACCGGCGAGCGAAGCCATCGACGCGCGCCTGGCCCCCCTGCCCGCCGAGACCCGCGCCTTTGAGGCGGCCTTGAGCCGGGCCCTGACCCAGCCGCCCGAGGCCGCGCTGGTCACCCTTTGCACCCCGCTCGCGCGGGCCGCCCGGCGGGTGCTGGCGGCCACCGGCGCAGGGCCCGGTGGCGTCGAAGAGTGGCTGAGCGCAGAACGCGAGACCCCGGCCGCGCAGGAGGACCCGAACCCGACCGCCCCCCTGCGGGACGGGCTGGCCATGGCGCGGGGCGTCCGCCCGCCCTCGCCAGGCTATGCCATCGGGCAGATCTGGCGGCACTGGCAGAATGCGCTGCGCCGGGGCGTGAACCCGGGCTCGGCCGCTCCGGGAACGGCCGAGGCGCTGATCGGCTTCGACGAGGGGCTGAAACGCTATTCCTACGGCCCCCCCGCCGCCGCCGCCGAGGAACTGTCGATCCTGATCGAGACCGGGATCGTCGATCTGCGCATTGTGGACGACCCCGACATCCTGCTGACCGACAACGGCTGGCAACTGGTCGAGGGCGACGAGGGCGCCCGGGCCGAGGTTATGGTCGACGCGGTGCTGCCCTCGCCCGCCCTTCAGGGCATCGAGGCGCCGGTCATCGCCGCACTGAGGGACGAAGGCCGGATCGTGCCGGTGGCCAAGGGTCAGGGGGCGCGCATCCGCCCCGACGGCCAGCTGATCGGGGCCGACGGGCGGGTCCAGGCGGGGCTGGCGCTGCTGGGCCGGGCCGCGCTGGGCAGCGTGATCGCGGTCGACTCGATCCACGACTGTTTCGGCGCCTCGGCCGACCGCTGGGCCGAGGGCGTGTTGACCCGTGCAGCGCTTAGCGCTGCGCCTGCCGCCAGTCCGGGTTGATCCAGGGGCCGCGCGTGTCGGCGGGCAGGCGGCGGCCGAGGATGTGATCGGCTGCCTTCTCGCCCACCATGATCGAGGGCGCGTTGAGATTGCCGTTCGGGATGCGCGGAAAGACCGAGCTGTCGGCAAGCCTGAGCCCCTCGACCCCGATCACCCTCAGATCGGGATCGACCACCGCCATCAGATCGTCCGCAGCCCCCATCCGGGCGGTGCCGCAGGGATGATAGGCGCTTTCCACATGCTCGCGGATGAACCCGTTCAGTTCGTCGTCGGATTGAACCGCGGCGCCGGGCTGGATCTCGTGGCTGACGAAGGGCGCGAAGGCCTCTTGCGCGAAGATCTCGCGCGTGAGCCGGATGCAGGTCCGGAAATCGGCCCAGTCCTTCTCGTGGCTCATGTAGTTGAACAGGATCTTCGGCGGCTCGTTCGGATTGGCCGAGCCCAGCGTGACCGCGCCGCGCGACGGGCTGCGCATCGGACCCACATGGGCCTGAAAGCCATGCCCCTCGGCCGCCGCCTGCCCGTCATAGCGCACCGCGATGGGCAGGAAATGATACTGGATGTCGGGATAGTCGACCCCTGCACCCGACCGAAGGAAGGCCGCGCTTTCGAACTGGTTCGAGGCGCCGGGGCCGTCCCTCGTCAAGAGCCATTGCAGCCCCACCCGGGCCTTGCCCAGAAGGTTCCAGTACTTGAAGAGGCTGATCGGCTGGCTCGCCGCCATCTGCAGGTAGAGTTCCAGATGGTCCTGCAGGTTCTGCCCCACGCCCGGACGGTCGGCCACGACGCCGATGCCATGGTCCGCCAGATGCGCGGCGGGGCCGATCCCGGACAGCATCAGAAGCTTCGGCGAGTTGATCGAGGACGCCGCCAGGATCACCTCGGCCCCGGCGCGGACGACTTCCGTAAAGCCGTCGCGGTCGATCTCGACGCCCGTGGCGCGGCCGTTCTCGATGACGACGCGGCGGGCAAGCCCCCGGACCAGATCGCAATTCGGCCGCTTCAGCGCGGGCCGCAGATAGGCGCGCGCGGCGGACCAGCGCTCGCCCTTCCATACGGTCATGTCATAGGGGCCGAAGCCCTCCTGCTGATGGCCGTTATAGTCCCCGGTCACCGGATAGCCCGCCTGACGCCCGGCCTCGACAAAGGCCTGCACCAGAGGGTTGTCGCGCCGCCCGCGGGTGACGTGCAGCGGCCCGCCCTGCCCGCGCCAGGCCGGATCGCCGCCATGCCCGCCCGGATGCCAGTCCTCCATCCGCCGGAAATAGGGCAGCACATCCGCATAGCCCCAGCCCTCCGCCCCCTGATCGCGCCAGTGGTCGTAGTCGCGGGCGTGGCCGCGCACATAAACCATGCCGTTGATCGAGGAGGACCCCCCGATCACCTTGCCGCGCGGGGTCGCAAGACGCCGCCCGCCCAGATGCGGTTCCGGTTCCGTCCGGAAGCCCCAGTCATAGCGGGGCATGTTCATCGGATAGCTGAGCGCGCCCGGCATCCGGATCAGCGGCCCGGCATCGGAGCCGCCATGTTCGATCACCAGAACCGACTTGCCGGCCTCGGCCAGACGGTAGGCGATGGCGCAACCGGCGCTGCCCGCGCCGACGATGACGTAATCGGCCTGCATCAGTAGGGGGCCTCCACGTCGCCCATGCGCACATAGACGGATTTGAACTGACTGTAATGCTCGATCGCGGCCTTGGCGTTCTCGCGGCCGACCCCCGACATCCTGACGCCGCCAAATGGCATCTCGACCGGCGCGTCATTGTAGGAATTGATGAAGCAGGTGCCCGCCTTCAGCGCGCCGATCACCCGGTGCGCCCGCGAGATGTCGCGGGTGAAGACCCCGGCCGCAAGACCGAACTCGGTGGCATTGCCGCGCGCGACGGCCTCGTCCTCGTCCTCGAAATCGAGGACCGCCATCACCGGGCCGAAGATCTCTTCGCGGGCGATGGTCATGTCGTCGGTGACATCGGCAAAGACCGTGGGCTCGAGGAAGAAGCCCTCGCGATCCGCGCGCCTGCCGCCGGTGACAAGCCGGGCGCCCTCCGCGAGGCCCTTGGCAATATAGCCCTCGACGATCCGCATCTGGGCTTCGCTGACCATCGGACCGAAATTGGTGGCCTCGTCCAGCGGGTCGCCCATCACCACGCCCTTCAGACGTTCGGTCAGACGGGAAAGGAACGCCTCCTTGAGACCTTTCTGCACGAAGACGCGGGTGCCGTTGGAACAGATCTGGCCCGAAGAATAGAAATTCGCGAGGATCGCGCCGCCGACGGCGTTGTCGAGATCGGCATCCTCGAAGATCAGCAGGGGCGACTTGCCGCCCAGTTCCATCGTCACATGCTTCATGCCCTCGGCCGCCATCGCATAGACGCGTCGCCCCGTGGGCACCGATCCCGTCAACGACACCTTGGCCACGCGCGGATCGGAAATCAGCGCCTGTCCGGCCTCGCCCGCGCCCTGCACGACGTTGAAAAGCCCGGCGGGCGCACCCGCCTCGGTCAGGATCTCGGCCAGTTTCAGCGCGCAAAGCGGCGTCACCTCGGAGGGCTTGAAGACCATCGCATTGCCGCAGGCGAGCGCGGGCGCCGCCTTCCAGGCCGCGATCTGGGTCGGGTAGTTCCAGGCGCCGATGCCGACGCAGACGCCCAGCGGCTCGCGCATCGTATAGGCCCAGTCGCCGCCCAGGGGGATATGCTCGCCCGTCAGGCTGCCCGCGAGCCCGCCGAAATATTCCAGCGCGTCGGCGGCAGAGGCGGCATCGGCCACCAGCGTCTCCTGCAAGGGTTTGCCGGTGTCGAAGGTTTCCAGAACCGACATCTCGCGGTTCCGCTCGCGCAGGATCTGCGCCGCGCGGATCAGCACCCGGCCCCGCTCGCGCCCCGGAAGGCGGGCCCAATCGGACTGGGCGCGCGCGGCGGCGGCCAGCGCCTTGTCGATCACGGCGGGGGTCGCCGCGTGGACGGTCGCGATCCGCGCACCGGTCGCGGCATAGATCACCGGGATCGGGGTGCCGTCGGTATCTTCGAGATAGGCGCCGTCCACATAGTGGCTGGCGACGGGTTGGGTGTCTTGGGTCATTGTCATTCTCCGGTCATTCGCCGCGCGGGTAGCGCGCTCGGCCTTCGACCTCGTTCAGGTCCATGTGGTTGCGCATGAAGCGGTCGCTGGCGCGCTGCAGGGGCTGGTAATCCCAGGGGAAATAGGCGCCGTTCCGCAGCGCCTCGTAGACCACCCAGCGCCGGGCCTGGCTTTTGCGCACCTCGGCATCGAAGCGGTCCAGATCCCAGCGCGCCTCCGCCTCGGCCCGCAACCGGGCAAGGGGTTCGGCGCAAGCCGGGTCGGCGACAAGATCGGTCAGCTCCTGCGGGTCGGCCTCTAGATCGAAAAGCTGATCGGGGTCGAGCGCGCAGCGGGTCAGCTTGTAGCGCCCGTCGCGCAGCGCCACCAGCGGCGCATAGGACGCCTCGGCCGCGTATTCCATCGGCACCGGGCCGCGCGGCGCACCGCTTGCGACCGGCAGCAGCGACCGGCCTTCGGTCCAGGGGGCGACCTCGTCCATCGAGATCCCGGCCAGATCGCAAAGCGTCGGGCAGACATCGAGGGTCGAGACCGGCGTGTCGATCCGCCCCGGCGCGACGCCCGGCGCCGCGATCATCAGCGGCACCCGCGACGATCCCTCGTAGAAGGTCATCTTGAACCACAGCCCGCGCTCGCCCAGCATGTCGCCATGGTCCGACACGAAGAGGATCGCGGCCTCCTGACCGGTCGCCTCGAGAATGTCGAGGAAGGCGCCGATCTTCTCGTCGAGATAGGAGATATTGGCGAAATAGGCCCGGCGCGACCGCCGGATGTCGTCCTCGGTGATGTCGAAGCTGCGCCAGTCGTTGGCGTCGAAGATCCGTTTCGAATGCGGGTCCTGATCGGCGTAGGGGATCGCCGGAACTTCGGGCAGCAGGTGGTCGCAGTCCTCGTAGAGGTCCCAGAACTTTTTGCGGGCCACGTAGGGATCGTGGGGATGGGTAAAGCTGACGGTCAGGCACCAGGGCCGGTCATCCTTGCGGCGCGCCAGATCGTAGAGCTTCTGCGCGGCGCAATGGGCAACCTCGTCGTCATATTCCATCTGGTTGGTGATCTCGGCCACGCCCGCGCCGGTGACTGAGCCCATGTTGTGATACCACCAGTCGATCCGCTCGCCGGGCTTGCGGTAATCGGGCGTCCAGCCGAAATCGGCGGGGTAGATATCGGTGGTCAGCCGCTCCTCGAAGCCATGAAGCTGATCGGGGCCCACGAAATGCATCTTGCCGGTGAGGCAGGTGTGATAGCCCGCCCGGCGCAGGTGATGGGCGAAGGTCGGCAGGTCCGAGGGAAACTCGGCCGCGTTGTCATAGACGCCGGTGACCGAGGGCAACTGCCCCGACATGAAGCTGGCCCGGCCCGGCGCGCAAAGCGGCGAGGCGGTGTAGCAGGTGGAAAACCGCGCCGACCGGGCGGCCAGCCGTTTCAGGTTCGGCGCGTGCAGCCAGTCGGCCGGGCCGTCGGGAAAGAGCGTCCCGTTCAGCTGGTCGACCATCAGGATCAGAAGATTGGGCTGTGTCATGGCAGGGCCTTCAGTTCGGCATCGAGCGCCGCAAGGACATGGGCCGAGGCGCTGTCTTCGGCCTCGTCGCGAGGGAAATGCACGAATCGCAGGTAAAGCCCGTCGATCAGCGCCGCGAGCCTCCGCGCGATCTCGGGGGCGCGGTCCCCGGCCAGCGGCCGCAGGTCGTGAACGAGGTTCGCGTGCAGCCGCCGGTGATAGACGCCCAAAAGCCGCCGCGCCTCGTCCGACCGGTGCGCCAGCACATAGAAGTTCAGCCAGGCGGCGATCACGTCATGGCGGAAGCTCGTCTTGCTGAAACTGGCGCGGATCGTGCCGTCAAGTCGCTCACGGGGTGAGTCGGCCTCTTTCAGCGCCGCCCGGACCTCGGCGCCGTAGACGGCGAGGATGTGGCGCATCGCGGCCAGGAACAGGCGGTCCTTGTCGCCGAAATAGTGGAACGCCAGAGCCGACGAGACCCCGGCCCGCTTGGCGATCTGGCCCACTGTCACGCTGAGCGAGCCCGTCGCGCCAAGCTCGTGGATCGTTGCGTCGATCAGCTGCGCCTTGCGCTCGGGTTGGGCGGTCATCTGGGGCGTTTCCCGAAAAAGTGGTTGCAAACCGCAGATAATCAGGCACTGTTTGACTGGTCAATCAATAAAAAATCCACCCAAGTCCATCAGGGAATTGCCATGAAACTGACTTCTGCCGTCTCTGCCCTTGCGATTCTGGCCGCGGGCGCGGCATTCGCCGATTGCGATACCGTCGTGATGTCCGATGTCGGCTGGACCGACATCACCACCACCACCGCCACCGCCCGCCATGTGCTGGAAGGGCTGGGCTACAAGGTCGACGTCAAGGTTCTGTCGGTGCCGGTGACCTTCGCCTCGCTCGACAGCGATGATGTGGACGTGTTCCTCGGCAACTGGATGCCGGCGCAGGCGGGTGCCATCGGCCCCTATCTCGAAAGCGGCGAGATCGAGGATATCAACGTCAACCTCGAAGGCACCAAATACACGCTGGCCACGCCCACCTATGCCTGGGAGGCCGGGCTGAAAAGCTATGCCGACATCGCCAAGTTCGCCGATGAGCTGGACCACAAGATCTACGGGATCGAGCCCGGCAACGAGGGCAACGCCTATCTCGTCGGCCTGACCGAGGAAGACAAGTTCGGGCTGGGCGGCTTCAAGATCGTCGAAAGCTCGGAACAGGGCATGCTGGCCCAGGTCGCGCGGTTCTACCGCAAGCAGGAACCGGTGGTGTTCCTCGGCTGGGAACCGCATCCGATGAACGCCAATTTCGATCTGAAATACCTGCCCGGCGGCGAGGATTTCTTTGGCGGCGAGGGCGTCGTGCATACGGTGACCCGCAAGGGCTATTCGGCGGAATGCCCGAACCTCGGCAAGCTTTTCGCCAACATGGATTTCAGCCTCGATATGGAAAACAAGATCATGGGCCAGATCCTCGACGACGGCGCCGATCCGGCCGAGGCGACCGAAGCCTGGCTGAAGGAGAACCCGCAGGTTCTCGACACTTGGCTTGCGGGCGTGACAACCAGGGACGGCGGCGACGGCCTGGCCGCGGTCAGGCAAAGCCTCGGGCTCTAGTCCCGGCCGGACCGCCCGCCCGGCGCGGGCGGTCCCCGGCGGCGGTCCCGCCGCCCTGCCCCGTTCCAGACCGTCAATGCAGGAGGGAGTGCCGCCGTGGAGTGGCTGACCGATCACAAGATTCCCGTGGGCCATGTCGCCAGCACGATCTTCGACTGGCTCAGGGACAATGCCGAGGTCGTGCTGGACGCCATCGCCGCGGTGATGGAGGCGATGATCGACGCGATCCTCTGGGTGCTGCAGACGCCGCATCCGGCAGTGGTCACGCTGGGCTTCGTCGCGCTGACCTATGCGCTGCAGCGCAGCTGGAGGACCTGCCTTGCGGTGGCGCTGGGCTTTCTCTTCATCCTCAACCAGGGCTATTGGGAAGAGACCACCGAAAGCCTGACGCTGGTGCTGTCGGCCTGCGTGGTCTGCATGGCGATCGGGGTACCCATCGGCATCGGCGCGGCGCACCGGCCGAAGCTTTACACCTATCTGCGGCCGATCCTCGATCTGATGCAGACCCTGCCGACCTTCGTCTATCTGATCCCGGCCATCGTCTTCTTCGGTATCGGCATGGTGCCGGGCCTGATCGCCACGGTGATCTTCGTGCTGCCCGCGCCGATCCGGCTGACCTATCTGGGGGTGTCCTCGACGCCCAAGGCCCTGCTGGAAGCCGCGACCGCCTTTGGTGCGACGCGGGGGCAGACGCTGTTCAAGGTCGAGCTGCCCTATGCCTTTCCGCAGATCATGGCGGGGCTCAACCAGACCATCATGCTGTCGCTGTCGATGGTGGTGGTCGCAGCCCTGGTCGGCGCCGACGGGCTGGGCGTGCCGGTGGTGCGCGCGCTCAATCAGGTCAACACAGCACTTGGCTTCGAATCCGGCTTCGTGATCGTCGTGGTGGCGATCATGCTTGACCGCATCCTGCATGTGAGGGCGCGCAAATGACCGCGACCGCGCTTCGTATCGACAACGTCTCGATCGTCTTCGGGTCCCATCCCGACCGCGCCCTGCCGCTGATGGACCAGGGCAAGACCCGGGCCGAGGTGCAGGCCGCGACCGGCCAGGTGCTGGGGGTGCACGATTGCAGCCTGACCGTCGAGACCGGCGAGATCCTGGTGCTGATGGGGCTTTCGGGGTCCGGCAAGTCGACGCTTCTGCGCGCGGTGAACGGGCTGAACCCCGTCGTGCGTGGCAAGGTCGAGGTCAATGACGGCACCGGCATGGTCGACGTGACTCATGCCGATGCCGCCACCCTGCGCCGCATCCGCATGCATCACGTCGCGATGGTGTTTCAGCAATTCGGGCTGCTGCCCTGGCGCACGGTGCGCGAGAATGTGGGGCTCGGGCTCGAACTGTCGGGGGTCGGGCGCCGCGAGGCGCGCGAGCGGATCGACGAGCAGCTGTCGCTGGTCGGGCTGGCCGACTGGGGCGACCGCCGCGTGGGCGAGCTGTCGGGCGGCATGCAACAGCGCGTGGGGCTTGCCCGTGCCTTCGTCACCCAGGCGCCGATCCTGCTGATGGACGAACCGTTCTCGGCGCTCGACCCGCTGATCCGGGCCAAGCTGCAGGACGAGTTGCTGGAGCTGCAGCAGCGGCTGAAGCGCACGATCCTTTTCGTCAGCCACGATCTCGACGAGGCGTTCAAGCTGGGCAACCACATCTCGATCATGGAGGGCGGCCGGATCGTCCAGACCGGCGCCCCGCCCGAGATCTTCCGCGACCCGAAGAACGACTATGTCGCCGATTTCGTGCAGCACATGAACCCGCTGGGCGTGCTGCGCGCGCGCGATCTGATGCAGCCCGCGACCGGCAGCCCCGAGGTCACCATCGAGGCCGACGCGCTGATCCGCGACGGCATGGACCGGCTGATCGGCGCGACCGTCCCGCTGGGCGTGGTCGAGGACGGCCGCCTGATCGGCCAGATCGGCAAGGACGACGTGCTGCGCGGGCTCTGCCGGCCCGCCGTCTAGCGCCTGCGGTCCAGCGCCCGGCGTCTGGACCCCATCCGGCCATCCCCCGTCCGGGCGCCCGCCTGACGCGGCAAGGCCCCGTCCGGTCCGCCGGGCGGGGCCGATGCGCCATCGGCCGACGCCCGACAGGTCCGATACATCGGCCACACCCGGGTTCCCCCGGGCAAGGTCATCTTTTTTCACTTTTTTCGGAACCGGGCGCCCCCGGCTGCGTTTACCAACCACAGGTGGCGCGCCGTGGGCGGAGACCGGCCTGCGGGGGATCGCGAGGAGACCCCCGCAGGCCTGCGTTTTCCCGGCTTGCCCGGGGCGCGGGTCCAGGACCGGCCCCGGGATGGTGCGTTTCCGGGGGCTGCGGCCGCTTCGGCCGCGCGAAGGTGCCACCCTGGCGCCGTATCTCTCCCGGATCACCGACAGCCCCGAAGGTTCGGGCCGTTGCGGCCCGTGCGCAAGCAACCAGAGGAGACCGTCCATGAGTTTCAAGACCCGCGTGCTGACCCTGTCCGTCGCCGCCTTTGCCCTTGGCGCAGGCATGGCCCAGGCCGATACATGGCGCTATGCCTTCGAGGAGGCGCTGGACGAGGTGCAGGGCATCTATGCCCAGAAGTTCAAAGAAGAGATCGAGGCCAATACCGATCACGAGATCCAGCTTTTCCCCTATGGCACGCTCGGCGAATCCGCCGACATCATGGAACAGGCGCAGGACGGCATCCTGCAATTCGTCGACCAGTCGCCGGGCTTCACCGGTTCGCTGATCCCCGAGGCGCAGGTCTTCTTCGTGCCCTACCTGCTGCCGCAGGACACCGAGACGCTGGCCAGCTTCTTCCGGAACTCGAAGGCCATCAACGAGATGTTCCCCACGCTTTACGCGGATCAGGGTCTGGAACTTCTGACCATGTTCCCCGAGGGCGAGGTGGCGATCACCACCAAGGAGCCGTTCAAGACGCCCGAGGATCTGGACGAGGTCAAGATCCGCACGATGACCAACCCGCTTCTGGTGGAAAGCTACAAGGCCTTCGGTGCGACGCCGACGCCGCTGCCCTGGGGCGAGGTCTATGGCGCGTTGCAGACGAACATCATCCAGGGTCAGGAAAACCCGATGTTCTTCATCGAGTCGACGAAGATGTACGAGGTCACCGATTACGTGACCCGGATCGGGCATAACAACTTCACGACCGCGGTGATGGCCAACAAGGACTTCTTCGAGGACCTTTCGGATGAGGACCGGCAGGCGATCCGCGACGCGGCCGACGCCGCCTTCGCCCATATCATCGACTATCAGAAAGGCCTGACCGAAGCCTCGGTCGAGAAGATCAAGGAGGCCAAGCCTTCGATGACCTTCACCACGCTGTCCGAGGAAGAACGCCAGCCCTTCAAGGACGCGGCCGGCGAGGTCGAGGCCAAGTTCCTCGAAATGACCGGCGACAGCGGCAAGGAGATCCTCGATCAGATGAAAGAGGACCTGAAGACCGCCGAGGACGCCACCCAGAGCTGATCCCACGGTCACCGAAGCGCGCGGGCCGCATCCCGCGCGCTCCGGCCATTTCCCCGCCCCTTGCCCGCCCCGCACCCGGCACCCGCCCGCAGGGAGGAACGGAAGGAAGCTGCCCTTGTCCTCGGACCAATCGCTTCGCGCCCAGGCCAGCCCTGCTCAGGGCCCCACGCAGGCCCAGTCCCAGACCGACACCACCGCCGCCGACGATCCCGACGAGGTGGCCTATGTCTCGAGCCTCCCCGGGGTTCTGGGGACGATCGACGCGGCCATCGCCCGGGCCGAATCCGCGCTGCTGGCGGCGGGCGTCCTGCTGATGGCGCTGAACACGGTCGCCAATGTGGTCGGCCGCTACCTCTTCCAGTCCAGCCTCTTCTTCACCGAGGAACTGAACCGCATCCTGATCGTGGTGATCACCTTCGCGGGCATCAGCTATGCCGCGCGCCAGGGCCGCCATATCCGGATGTCGGCGATCTACGATGCGCTGCCGCCGAGGGCACGCAAGATCCTGATGATCGCCATCGCGCTGATCACGGCGGCGCTGATGTTCGGCCTGTGCTGGTTCGCGGTCGCGTATCTGCTGACCCAGGCGGGGCGCGGCCGGGTGCTGCCGGCGTTGCAGATCCCGGTCTGGACGACGCTGGTGATCGTGCCCATCGGCCTTTTCATGACCGGCATGCAATACCTGCTGACCGCGGTGAAGAACGCGATCTCGCGCGATGTCTATCTCTCGACGGTCGTGCTGGAAGGCTATGACGACGAAGAGACGGAGGTCTGAGAGATGGCGGCTGCAATCTTCTCGATCATGATCGTGCTGCTTTTGCTGGGCTTTCCGATGATGGTCCCGCTGATCGCGGGGGCGCTGGTAGGGTTCGTGACGCTGTTCGGCGGTCTCGGCCAGCTCGAGACCATGATCCAGCAGATGATGGCGGGCATCCGTCCCGCCTCGCTGATCGCGGTGCCGATGTTCATCTTCGCCGCCGACATCATGACCCGCGGGCAATCGGCGGGACGGCTTATCGACATGGTGATGGCCTTTGTCGGGCATCTGAAGGGTGGGCTCGCGATCTCGACCGCCGCCGCCTGCACGATGTTCGGCGCGGTCTCGGGCTCGACCCAAGCCACCGTGGTGGCCATCGGCGGCCCGCTGCGCCCCCGGATGCAGAAGGCAGGCTATGGCGACAGCTTCATCCTGGCACTCATCGTCAATGCCTCGGACATCGCCTTCCTGATCCCGCCCTCGATCGGGATGATCATCTATGGCGTGGTCTCGAACACCTCGATTGCCGAGCTGTTCATCGCGGGTATCGGGCCGGGGCTGCTGATCCTCGTGCTGTTCGCGGTCTATTCCTGGGCCTATGCGGTTCGGAACGGGGTCCCGACCGAACCCCGCGCGAGCTGGGGCGAGCGTCTGCGGGCGGTCCGGGCCGCGCTCTGGCCGCTGGGCTTTCCGGTGATCATCATCGGCGGCATCTATGGCGGGATCTTCAGCCCGACCGAGGCGGCCGCGGCCTGCGTGCTCTATGCGCTGATCCTCGAAACCCTCGTCTTCCGCGAGATGGGCCTGCGCGACATCTACCGCACCGCCAAGTCGACCGGGCTGATCACCGGGGTCGTGTTCATCCTGGTGGCGGCAGGCGCGGCCTTTTCCTGGGTGATCTCCTTCGCCCAGATCCCGCAGGCCATCCTGTCGGGCGCGGGCATCGACCAGATGGGCCAGATCGGCGTGCTCTTCGCGATCTCGATCGCCTTCTTCATCGGCTGCATGTTCGTCGACCCGATCGTGGTGATCCTGATCCTGGTGCCGATCTTCGCGCCGGTCGTCGCCGATGTCGGGCTCGACCCGGTGCTGGTCGGCACGCTGATCACGCTGCAGGTTGCCATCGGCTCGGCCACGCCGCCCTTCGGCTGCGATATCTTCACCGCCATCGCCGTCTTCAAGCGCCCCTACATGGAGGTCATCCGGGGCACGCCGCCCTTCATCCTGATCCTGCTCGGCGTCTCGGTGGCGCTGATCTTCTTCCCCCAGATCGCGCTGTTCTTCCGCGATCTCGCCTTCCCCGGCGAGGCCGGGTGAGGGCCGAAAGGAGACCGGTTTGTTCAAGTCGATCCTCGTTCCCTATGACGGCTCGGCCGGCGCCGAGCGCGCGCTGCGCCAAGCGGTCGGGCTGGCCAGGCTGTGCGACGCCCAGCTGTCGGTGCTGACCGTGTTCCGGCATCATTCGATGCTGGAGGCCTCGCTCTCGATGGTCCGGAAGGACGAGCCGGGCCCCGTTGACGACGCGATGCGCGGCTATGCTCGCGAGGTGGCGGAATACGCCAAGCGGCTCGCGCGCGAGGCCGGGGCCGAGGGGGCGCGCGCCTTCATCAAGGCCGGGCCGCCCGCCCGCACCATCATCCGCTTTGCCCGCGAGCACGAGAACGACCTGATCGTGATCGGCAGCCGCGGGCTCGGCTCGGTCGAGAACTACCTGCTGGGCAGCGTCTCGCACAAGGTCACGGGGCTCGCGGACTGCCCGGTTCTGGTGGTCTGAGCCGCAGCGCTCAGAGCCCGAGGCACAGCCGGTAGCTTTGCGCGAAATGCTCGCGCGCATAGGTGATCGGCGCCTCGTGCAGCCAGGTCTGCCGCTCCATCACCAGGACCGGATCGGTCGCGGCACAGCCCAGCGCGGCGGCGGCGGCGCCCGCGGGTTCGGCGTGAAACTCCATCCCGCCATGGGTATAGGGCGCCTCGCGCACCAGCCATTCATTCGGGTTGACCGCCGCAAGATCCGCCGCAGCAATGGCAGGCACCGTCCGCAACACCACCCAGCGCCGTTCGAACATGTGGGGGGCGCCATCCGCGAGATGCAGGCTTTCCAGATAAAGCGTCGCTTCCGCCTCGGGCAGCTTCAGCCGGGCGCGCAGCTCGGCGGGCGCGGACCCGGTCTCGCGGGCGAGAAGCCGGTAGCCATAGGCCTGCCCGCGCGCCTCGACCTCGCGGCGGATCTGCGGAATGTCCAGCGTCGCCTTGCGCTGCGGCGCCTCGATCACCCGGGTTCCGGCCTTGCGGCGGCGGTCGAGGAAGCCCTCCTCGGCCAGATCGCGCAGCGCCCGGTTCACCGTCGCCCGGGCACAGCCGAATTCGGCCGCGATATCGGCCTCGTTCGGGATCAGCTCGCCCGGCGGATATGTCCGGTCGCGGATCCGCAGCATGATCGTGTCGCGGATCGACTGCCATGTCATCGTCCGGTCCCCGGCCATGGCTACAGACCGTCGCGAAGACGGCGCATCGCGGCGCCGTAGCCTGCCACGATCTCGTCGCGCCGGACATGCCGCCCGCCCTGCACCACATGGCGCCCGGCGGCCCAGACATCGCTGACCGCGCGGTCGTCGCCCGCGAAGATCCAGGTATCGAGCAGCAGATCGCCCTGCCGCCCGATCCCGTCGGGCCCCAAGTCGCCCAGCGCCAGCAGATCGGCCCAATTGCCGACCGCCAGCCCGCCGCTGGCCCGCCCCGCCGCCTGCGCCCCGCCCTCGGCAGCGCCCTGGAACAGCACCCGCCCGGTCGAGCGGTCTTCGGAGGCCAGCGCCGCGCGGGTGCGGTCGCGCAGCCGCTGCGAATAGTCGAGCGTGCGCAGTTCCTCGCTCAGCGAGATCCGGATATTGCTGTCCGAGCCGACGCCAAAGCGCCCGCCCGCCTGCACCCAGCGCACCCCGTCGAAGATGCCGTCGCCAAGGCTCGATTCGGTGATCGGGCAAAGCCCCGCGACAGCACCGGTCGCAGCCAGCGCCAGCGTCTCGGCAGGCTCCATCTGGGTCGCGTGGATCGGGCACCAGCGGGCATCGACAGGCGCATTCTCCAGCAGCCATTCGACCGGACGCAGGCCGGTCGCGGCCAGCACCTCGTCGACCTCCGCCTGCTGCTCGGCGATATGGATATGGATCGGTCCGTCGGGCGCCAGCGCCTCGGCCGCCGCCAGCCCCGCCGCATCGACCGCGCGCAGGGAGTGCGGCGCAACGCCCATCCCGCAATCGGGGGGCAGGGCCGCGACATGGGCCGCCGCCGCCTCATGCAACCGCGCAAAGCGGTCGGGAGCGTTGCCGAAGCGGTCCTGCCCCGCGACCAGCGCTCGGCGGTCGAGCCCGCCATAGGTGTAAAGCACCGGCAGCAGGGTCAGCCCGATGCCCGAGACAGCCGCCGCCGCCGCGATCCGGCCCGACATCTCGGCCGGATCGGCATAGGGCGCGCCGCCCGGGCCATGATGCAGGTAATGGAACTCGACATTGGCGGCATAGCCCGCCTCCAGCATCTCCATCTGCACGAAGGCGGCGATGGCCTCGACATCCTCGGGACCGATCCGGTCGAGAAAGCGGTACATCAGCCGCCGCCAGGTCCAGAAACTGTCGCGCGGATCGGGGCCGCGGGATTCGGTTAGCCCCGCCATCGCCCGCTGAAAGGCGTGGCTGTGCAGGTTCGCGGGGGCAGGCAGAAGCGTCTCGACAACGATCGCGCCGGGCGGACAGGCCACGTTTTCACGCAATTCCGCGATCTTTCCGCCACTTTCGACGGCAATTTCCACGTTTTCCGCCCAGGAATTCATCACAAGCGCATGCTGCGCCCAGACCTTCTGCATCGCCTGACCCTCCGAGTTTGACTTGATTATTATGTGCAGACATATACCCTTCAATCAAGGAGGAGGCGACACCATGACAGATCTCACCCTTGCCAATGCGACCATCCTGCCACTCGGCGAAGATGCGCCGAGGCGGATCGAACGCGGCTGGCTCAGGATCGAGGGCGACCGCATCGCGGCGCTTGGCGACGGCCCCGCCCCCGAGGGCGGCCCGGTCGAGGATCTGGGCGGCCGCCTGGTCACGCCGGCGCTGGTCGATTGCCACACCCATCTGGTCTATGGCGGCAGCCGCGCCCGCGAATTCGAGATGCGGCTGGAAGGGGCCAGCTATGAAGAGATCGCCCGGGCGGGCGGCGGGATTCTCGCGACCGTCACCGCGACACGCGCCGCCTCCGAGGACGATCTGGTGGCCTCGGCCCTGCCCCGGCTGGATTGCCTGCTGGCCGAGGGCGCGGGCACGGTCGAGGTCAAGTCGGGCTACGGGCTGACCGTCGAGGACGAGCTGAAGATGCTGCGCGCGGCACGGCGGCTGGGCCGCGAGCGCCCGGTGCGTATCGTCACCAGCTGGCTCGCGGCCCATGCCCTGCCGCCCGAATACACGGGCCGCGCCGAGGCCTATATCGACGAGATCGCCATTGCCGGGCTGCGCGCCGCCCATGCCGAGGGGCTGGTCGACGCGGTCGACGGCTTCTGCGAGGGCATCGCCTTCTCGCCCGCACAAATGGCGCGGATCTTCGATGTCGCGGCCGAGCTGGGCCTGCCGGTCAAGCTGCATGCCGAGCAGCTGTCGCATCTGGGAGGCAGCCAGTTGGTGGCCGAACGCGGAGGGCTCTCGGCCGATCATGTCGAGCATGCCGATGCCGCCGATGCCGCGGCGCTCGCGCGCGCGGGCGCGGCCGCAGTGCTGCTGCCCGGCGCCTTCTATACGCTCCGCGAGACGCAGATGCCTCCCGTCGCCGCCTTCCGCGAGGCGGGCACCGCGATGGCGCTGGCGACCGACTGCAACCCCGGCACCTCGCCGCTGACCTCGCTTCTGCTGACCATGAACATGGCCGCGACGCTGTTCCGGCTGACCCCCGACGAATGCCTGCGCGGGGTCACGGCGAACGGCGCCCAGGCGCTGGGGCTTGCCGATTGCGGTCGGCTTGAGCCCGGGATGCGCGCCGATCTTGCCGTCTGGGACATCGCCGAACCCGCCGAACTGACCTACCGGATCGGCTTCAACCCGCTTCACGCCCGTTATTTTGAGGGACGCAAATGCTGACGCTGACGCCGGGCGAGGCCACGCTCGCCCAACTGGAAACGCTCTGGCGCGAGGGAACGCCCGCGCGGCTGGCCGAAACCACCGGCCCCGCCATCGCCGCCTCGGCCGCGCGCATCGCCGCCGCCGCCCAAGGCGATCAGGCGGTCTACGGGGTCAATACCGGCTTCGGCAAGCTTGCCTCGGTCCGCATTCCACCCGAGGACACTGCCACGCTGCAGCGCAACCTGATCCTGTCGCATTGCTGCGGCGTCGGCGCGCCTCTCGACATCGCGACCGCGCGGCTGGTGATGGCGCTGAAACTCCTGAGCCTCGGCCGCGGCGCCTCGGGCGTCCGCCCCGAGATCGTCGCGCTGATCGAGGCGATGCTCGAGGCGGGCGTGACCCCCGCGATCCCGGAACAGGGCTCGGTCGGGGCCTCGGGCGATCTGGCGCCGCTGGCGCATATGGCCGCCGTCATGATCGGCGCGGGCGAGGCCATCTATCAGGGCGAGACCCTGCCCGGGGCCGAGGCCCTGGCCCGTGCGGGGCTGACCCCCGTCACGCTGGGCGCCAAGGAGGGGCTCGCGCTCATCAACGGCACCCAGGTCTCGACCGCGCTCGCGCTGACCGGCTGGTTCCGCGCCATGGCGTGCCTGCGCGCCGCCATCGTCACCGGCGCGATGTCGACCGACGCGATCATGGGCTCTACCGCGCCGACCCGCGCCGAGATCCACACCCTGCGCGGCCATCGCGGCCAGATCGACGTCGCCGCCGCGATGCGGGGGCTGCTGAAGGGCAGCGAGATCCGCGAAAGCCACCGCGAGGACGATGCCCGGGTGCAGGACCCCTACTGCATCCGCTGCCAGCCGCAGGTGACGGGCGCGGCGCTCGATCTGCTGCGCTTTGCCGGGCAGACGCTCGAGACCGAGGCCAATGCGGTGACCGACAACCCGCTGGTGCTGTCGGACGGCTCGATCGTCTCGGGCGGCAACTTCCATGCCGAACCGGTGGCCTTCGCCGCCGACCAGATCGCGCTTGCCGTGGCCGAGATCGGCGCCATCGCCCAGCGCCGCGTCGCGCTGATGGTCGACCCCGCGCTCAGCTTCGGCCTGCCGCCCTTCCTGACGCCCGAACCCGGGCTGAACAGCGGGCTGATGATCGCCGAGGTCACCACCGCCGCGCTGATGAGCGAGAACAAGCATCTGGCCGCGCCCTGCTCGGTCGACAGCACGCCCACCAGCGCCAATCAGGAAGACCATGTCAGCATGGCCGCCCATGCTGCGCGCCGTCTGGGCGGCATGACCCGCAACCTTGCCGTGATCCTGGGCGTCGAGGCGCTTTGCGCGGGCCAGGGCATCGAGTTCCGCGCGCCGCTGGCAACCTCCGGGCCGCTGAAACGCGCGCTGGCCGCGATCCGTGCCGAGGTCGCGACGATGGGGGCGGACCGCTACCTCGCCCCCGACCTTGCCCGGGCGCAGGCGCTGATCGAAACCGGCAGCCTCGTCGCCGCCGCAGGACTGGAGATGCCCGCATGAGCCCCGTCGACGTGACCCGGGGCGACAGCCCTGTCATCCTCGGACTGCCCCATACCGGCACCCATGTACCTTCGGATATCCTTGCCCGGCTGAATGACCGGGGCCGTGAGCTGACCGATACCGACTGGCATGTGCATGAGCTTTACGACGGGCTCCTGCCCGGGGCGACAACGGTGCGCGCCACCTTCCACCGCTACGTGATCGACGCCAACCGCCCGCCCGAAGATGAAAGCCTCTATCCCGGGCAGAACACCACCGGTCTGGTGCCGCTGACCGATTTCGACGGCGAACCGATCTGGGAAACCGCCCCCGACGCGGCCGAGACCGCCCGGCGGCTGGTCGAGTTCCACGCCCCCTACCACGCCGCCCTTGCGGCAGAGATCGACCGCGTCCGCGCCCGCCATGGCGTCGCGATCCTCTATGACTGCCACTCGATCCGCTCGGTCATTCCCTATCTCTTCGAGGGCACCCTGCCCGATTTCAACATCGGCACCGCCAATGGCACGACCTGCGCGCCCGAGATCGCCGAAGCCGCCGCAGGCGTCTGCGCTGCGGCCGAGGGCTATACCCATGTGCAGAACGGCCGCTTCAAGGGCGGCTGGACCACGCGCCATTACGGGCAGCCAGAGGCCGGGGTGCACGCGATCCAGATGGAACTGGCGCAATCGACCCATCTGACCGCCGAGGCCGCGCCCTTCGCGCTCGACCCCGACAAGGCGGCGCGGCTGCGCCCGCATCTGGCCGGGATCCTTGCCCGGATCGAGGCGCTGGCGCCGGAGTTGGCCCTGTGAAGCCGCTGGAAGGCCTCCGCATCCTCGATCTGACCCGGGTCCTTGCAGGCCCCTTCGCGACCGCGATCCTTGCCGATCTGGGCGCCGAGGTGATCAAGATCGAGCCGCCCCGGGGGGACGAATACCGCCATATCGGCCCCTTCCGCGACGGCGAATCCGCGCTGTTCTCGCTGAGCAATCGCGGCAAGCACTCGGTCGTTCTGGACCTCAAGGCGCCCGAGGGGCAGGCCTTGGCGCGCCGGCTCGCCGCCGGTTGCGACGTGGTGGTCGAGAATTTCCGCCCCGGCGTCGCCGCAAGGCTGGGCCTCGGCGCCGATGATCTGCGCCGCGACAATCCCGGCCTCGTCCATTGTGCGATTTCGGGTTTCGGGCAATCGGGGCCCGCGGCGGATCTGCCCGCCTATGACATCGTCGTGCAGGCGATGTCGGGATGGATGGCCGCGACCGGCGAGGAAGGCGGCGCGCCCCTGAAGGTGGGCGAGGCGCTGGGCGATGTCGCGGCCGGGCTTTACGCCGTCATCGCGATCCTCGCGGCGCTGGTCGGCCGGGGCCGCAGCGGCAAGGGCGCGACGCTCGATGTCGCGATGCTCGATTGTCTGGTGGCGATGCTGCCGACGAGCCACGCGCTGCATCTTTACGCCAATGCCCCGGTGCCCCGCGTCGGCAACCGCCATCCGTTCTCGACCCCCTTCGGCGCCTTCCGTACCGCCGACGGCCATGTCGTCATCGCCGTGCTGAGCCCGCGCCAGTTCGCGGGGCTCTGTGCCGCGATCGGCCGGCCCGAAGCGGCCGAGGATTCGCGCTTTGCCACCGACGAACTGCGCACCGCGCATGAGCCCGAGATCCGCGCCATGATCGAGGCCTGGACCGGCCCCCGCCCCGCCGCCGAAGCTGTCGCGGCGCTGTCGGCCGCCAAGGTGCCTGCCGCGCCGATCCTGACGCTGGCCGATCAGCTCGGCTCGGATCATGCCGCGGCGCGCGGGCTGGTGAGCGAGCTGCCCCATCCCCGGCTGGGCAAGGCCCCGGTGGTGGGCCAGCCGGTCCGCTTCGACGGGCAGGCGCCGCTGGCCGGGACCGGCGCGCCCGCACTGGGCAGCGGCACCCGCGCGGTGCTGGAAGGGCTCGGGCTCGATCGGGACCAGATCGCGGGGCTCGTGGCCGCCGGAATTGTCAGGGAGTATGAGGATGCGTGAGTTCGACCATCTGCTGAGCGCCGAGGAATGCCAGTTCCTCGACATGCTGGAAAGGTTTGCCGCCGAGGTGCTGACCCCGCAGGCGGGCGAGACCGACCGCACGGGCACCTTCGTCCATGCCCAGCTGGCGACGCTGGCCGAGACCGGAATGATGGGCGCGAACCTGCCCGAGCGCTGGGGCGGCGCCGACATCTCGGCCCATGCCCTGTTCGAGGCGGTCGCGGCGGTCGCGGGCGGCTGCGGCTCGACGGTCTCGGCGCTGACCGCGCATTACCTCGCGACCGACAGCCTGCTGCTGGGCGGCGATGACGCGATCCGCGCGCGCTTCCTTCCGGCGGCGGCCGAGGGCCGGATGCTGGGCGCCTTCGGGCTGACCGAACCCAATGCCGGCTCGGACCCGGCCGACATGCGCACCCGCGCCACGCGGGACGGCGAGAGCTGGCATATCAAGGGCCGGAAGTGCTTCATCTCGAATGGCGGCGTTGCCGATTTCGTCGTCGTCTTCTGCGTGACCGACCCCGAGGCAGGCCATCGCGGCATCTCGGCCTTCGTGGTCGAGAAGGGCACGCCCGGACTGGTGCCCGGCCGGGTCGAGCAGACCATGGGGCTGAAGGGCGGCCATGTCTGGGAACTCGATCTCGACGTGACCGTGCCCGATGCCAACCGCGTCGGCCCCGAGGGCTCGGGCTTCAAGACCGCGATGAAGGTGCTCGACAACGGCCGGACCGAGGTCGCGGCCATGGCCGTCGGCATCGCCCGCGCGGCCCTCGCCGAGGCCCGCGACTGGGCGAAGACCCGCATCATCGGCGGCGAGCCGCTCGCCAGCCGGCAGGGCATCCAGTGGATGCTGGCCGACATGGCGACCGAGCTGTCGGCGGCCGAGCTTCTGGGCCATGAGGCAGCGCGGCAGCGGCAGGCGGGGCTGCGCTTCACCACCGCCGCCTCGAAGGCCAAGCTCTACGCCTCCGAGGCCGCCGGCCGGATCGCCGATACCGCGCTCCAGATCCATGGCGGCTATGGCTTCACCCACGATTTCCCGCTCGAACGTCATGCCCGCGACCTGCGCATCATGCGCATCTACGAGGGCTCGTCCGAAATTCAGCGCAACATCATTGCCGGCCGTCTTCTGGCCTGAGCTTCCGAAAGGACCCGATCCATGACCAATCCGCGCCACAATACCCGCGACATCTTCCCGCCGACGGGGCCCGAGATCACCGCGAAGAGCTGGCAGACCGAGGCCCCGATGCGGATGTTGATGAACAACCTGCATCCCGACGTGGCCGAGAACCCGCATGAGCTGGTGGTCTATGGCGGCATCGGCCGCGCCGCGCGCACCTGGCAGGATTTCGACCTGATGGTCGAGACCCTGAAATCGCTCGAGGACGACCAGACCCTGCTGGTGCAGTCGGGCAAGCCCGTGGGCGTCTTCCGCACCCATCGCGACGCCCCGCGCGTGCTGATCGCCAACTCGAACCTCGTGCCGCACTGGGCCACCTGGGAGCATTTCAACGAGCTCGACCGCAAGGGGCTGGCGATGTACGGCCAGATGACGGCCGGGTCCTGGATCTATATCGGCGCGCAGGGCATCGTGCAGGGCACCTACGAGACCTTCGCCGAGGCCGGGCGCCAGCATTATGACGGCAATCTCAGGGGCAAATGGATCCTGACCGGCGGTCTTGGCGGCATGGGCGGCGCGCAGCCTCTGGCCGCGGTGATGGCGGGGGCCTGCTGTCTGGCGGTCGAATGCGACGAGGATCATGCCGATTTCCGCATCCGCACCCGCTATTGCGACGAGAAGACCCATAGCCTTGACGAGGCGCTGGCGATGATCGGGCGCTGGACCGAAGCGGGCGAGGCCAAGTCGGTCGCACTGATCGGCAATGCCGCCGATGTCTTCCCCGAGATCCTGCGCCGGATGCAGGCGGGCGAGGCGCTGCCGAACGGCCGACCCGACATCGTCACCGACCAGACCTCGGCCCATGACCCGTTCCACGGCTATCTGCCCAAGGGCTGGACCGTGGCAGAGTGGCGCGCCAGGCAGGAGAGCGACCCGAAGGGAGTCGCCAAGGCCGCGCGGGCCAGCATGAAGGAGCATGTCGCCGCGATGGTGGGATTCTGGAACGCGGGCATCCCGACCCTCGATTACGGCAACAACATCCGCCAGATGGCGCTGGAAGAAGGGCTCGAGGATGCCTTCGCCTTCCCGGGCTTCGTGCCGGCCTATATCCGCCCGCTCTTCTGCCGCGGCGTGGGGCCGTTCCGCTGGGCGGCGCTGTCGGGCGATCCCGAGGACATCTACAAGACCGACGCCAAGATGAAGGAGTTGTTCCCGGAAAATGCCGGGCTGCATCGCTGGCTCGACATGGCGCGCGAGCGGATCGCCTTCCAGGGCCTGCCCGCGCGGATCATGTGGATCGGGCTTGGCGACCGCCACCGGGCGGGGCTCGCGATCAACGAGATGGTGCGCAACGGCGAGCTGAAGGCGCCGATCGTGATCGGCCGCGACCATCTGGACAGCGGCTCGGTCGCCTCGCCCAACCGCGAGACCGAGGCGATGAAGGACGGCTCGGACGCGGTCAGCGACTGGCCGCTCCTGAACGCGCTGCTCAATACCGCCTCGGGCGCGACCTGGGTGTCGCTGCATCATGGCGGTGGGGTCGGCATGGGGTTCAGCCAGCACGCGGGCATGGTGATCTGCTGCGATGGCACGGAAGAGGCCGACCGCAGGCTTGAACGCGTGCTCTGGAACGACCCGGCGACCGGCGTCATGCGCCATGCCGATGCGGGCTACGAGATCGCGCTCGACTGCGCGCGCGAGCACGGGCTGACCCTGCCGGGCATCCTGAAATGAGGCAGATCCGCCGCAGCGATCTGACGCCCGCGCCCTGGAAGAACGGGGGCGGGCTGACCTGGGAACTGGCCGCCTTCCCCGAAGGCGCGGGCTTTCCGGACATGCTGTGGCGGATGAGCCTGGCCGAGGTCGCCTCTGACGGCCCGTTCTCGGCCTTTCCCGGGATCGACCGCACCCTGACGGTGCTGTCCGGGCAGGGCATGGTCCTTGATTTCGGCGGAGGCAGCGTGACGCTGGGCGAAGACTCGGGCCCGCTGTCCTTCCCGGGCGAGGCACCGGTGACGGCCCGGCTGGGCGCCGGACCGATCCTCGATTTCAACGTGATGACCCGGCGCGGCCGGGCCGCGCATGCGGTTATTGCCGTTTCGGCAGGCGTTCCCGCCCCGCCGGACACGCGGGCGTTGATCGCACGGCAAAAGGCCGTGACGGTCGCCGGTTTTGCCCTTGCACCCGGCGAGGCGCTCATGTCCGATCCGGGCCGGGACCTGGGCGGCACTGCCGGAGACGGGCCGATGCTTGCCATCTGCCTGCGCATGACGCCATGAACCGCCCGGTGCCGGCTTTTCCGGCGCCGGGCCAGACCTTTCCGGCGCCCTCGGGGCGGGACGCCGGCCAACGCGACCAGCCCCGCCAACAGGAGAGAATCATGACGCTTCGTCTTTCGCTGAAATCCGCCCTTTTCGGGCTCAGCGCCCTGGCTCTGACCGCGTCGGGCGCGCTGGCCGACCAGCTGTCCGACATCAAGGCCGCGGGCAAGATCGTCGCCGCGACCGAGATGCACTATGCCCCCTTCGACATGCTGGAGAAGGGCGAATATGTCGGCTTCGACCGCGACCTCTTCGACGAGATCGCCAAGGAACTGGGCGTCACCCCCGAATATCAGGACCTGCCCTGGACCTCGATCCTGCCGGGCCTCGAGGTCAACAAGTTCGATTTCGTGCTGGCCCCGGTGACGATGACCGCCGAGCGCGCCGAACGCTATGCCTTCACCCTGCCGATCTCGGATTCGACCGTGGCCTTCGTGCAGCGCACCGGCGGCGACATGACCGCGCCCGAAGACGCCAAGGGCAAGACCGTGGGCGTGCAGAAGGGCACCGCCCAACAGGCCCAGCTTGAGGCCTATGGCGAAAAGATCGGCGGCATCAAGATCAAGGAATACGGCACCCCCGACGAGGCCTATGCCGACCTTATGACCGGCCGTCTCGACGCAGTGGCGGGCTCGGCGCCGCTTCTGGACTATATGGCCAAGTCCCGTCCGGAACAGTTCTCGGTCGTCAAGCCGCCCTTCGGCAAGCCCACCTATTTCGCCTGGGTCGCGCGCAAGGGCGAGGGCGACAGCCTCGTCGCCGCGGTCAACGAGGCGCTGATCAAGATCCAGGATGACGGCCGCATGGCCGCGCTGCAGGAGAAATGGTTCGGCGCCGCGACCGAGCTGCCGCAGGAAATGCCCGAGCTCTGAGGCGCACCGCGTCTGACGCGACCGATGCGGGCCGGATCGCTTCCGGCCCGCCCACAAGCCAGGGAGCGGGCCGTCCGTGTTTTCCTTTCAGACCATCGTCGAGAACCTGCCGACGCTTTTGGGCGCCGCGCGTTACACGCTGCTGATATCGGTCCTGGGCTGTGCACAGGGGCTGATCCTCGGCGCGCTGCTTTGCGCGGCGGCGCTGTCGAAACGGACCGCGCTGCGCCGGGCCGCCGGGCTTTACGTCAGCTTCTTTCGCGGCGTGCCGCTGCTGATCCAGCTTCTGGTGGCCTATTACCTGCTGCCGGTCGTGGGCATCAACGTGCCGCCGCTGGCCGCCGCCGTGCTGACCGTCGGGCTGTGCGCCGCCGCTTACCTCTCCGAGGTGCTGCGCGGGTCCATCAACGCGATCCCGAAAGGCCAGGCCGAAGCCGCGCTGGCCATCGGAATGACGCCCCGCGATCTCTGGGTCCGGGTCTTGCTGCCGCAGGCGCTGAAGATCGGCCTGCCCGCCATCGTCAACGAGCTGATCCTGCTTGTGAAGGCCAGTTCGCTGGTGACCGTCGTCGGCATCGTCGAGATCACCCGGATGAGCCAGTCGATCGCCTCCTCGACCTATCGATACCTCGAAATCTACCTCGCCGCCGCCTTCCTCTATCTCGCGATCAACCTGGTGATCGCCGCGGCCGGGCGGCTTCTGGAACGGAGGCTGACGGTCTGATGCTGGAGATGCTGCACCGCTACGGCCCCGACCTGCTGACCGGCTTCGGGCTGACGCTTCTGACCTGGGTGCTGGGCACCGCGGGCGGGCTCGTGCTTGGGTTCCTGCTGGAAATGGCCCGGCGCTTCGGACCCCGGTTCTGGGTCGGCTGGCCGATCCGGGCCTATGTCGAATTCATCCGCGGCACGCCCTTCCTCGTCCAGCTTTTCGTGCTGTACTACGGCGGACCGCTGATCGGACTGAGGCTCGACGCGCTGCCCGCGGGCGTGCTGGGCCTGTCGCTTTACGGCGCCGCCTATTTCACCGAGATCCTGCGCGCGGGCTTCGATGCGGTCCCGAAGGGGCAGATCGAGGCGGCCCGCGCCATCGGCCTGCCCGGGCGCACCATCGTCTGGCGCATCATGCTGCCGGTGATGATGGTCTCGGCCCTGCCCGCGCTGGTGAATTTCGCGATCATCCTGACCAAGGAAACCGTCATCCTGTCGATGATCACCGTGCCCGAGATCATGTTCCAGACCCAGACGATGATGAGCGAGACCTTCGAATTCGTCCTGCCGATCCTGATCCTCGCGCTGTTCTTCTGGGGCTTCGTCGAGGTGATTTCGCGGTTCGGCCGCCGCCTCGAACGCCGCTTCACCCACTATCTTCTCGAAGAAAGCTGACCGATGTCCCTCGAGCCCACCGCCCCTGCTTCCGCGCATCTGCGGAATGTCGACAAGTTCTATGGCGACTTCCAGGCGCTGAAGAACGTCACGCTCGACATCCCGCCCGGCAAGGTGACCTGCCTGATCGGGCCGTCCGGGTCGGGCAAGTCGACGCTGCTGCGCTGCATCAACTTCCTTGAGGAATATGACAGCGGCGAGGTCCGCATCGACGACCGGCTGATCGGCTACGAGACCCCGGGCGGGCGGCGGATGTCCGGGCGGCGGCTGCGCGAGATGCGGCGCGACATCGGCATGGTGTTCCAGCAGTTCAACCTCTGGCCGCACATGACCGCTTTGCAGAACGTGGCCGAGGGGCTGGAACGGGTGCGCGGGCTGAAGCGCGCCGAGGCGACCGCGCGCGCGCGCGAGGCGCTGGCCAAGGTCGGGCTGGCCGACAAGGAGGCCAACCATCCCAGCCGCCTGTCGGGCGGCCAGCAGCAGCGCGTGGCCATCGCCCGCGCCATCGCCATGCAGCCCCGGATCATGCTGTTCGACGAGCCGACCAGCGCGCTCGACCCGGAACTGGTGGGCGAGGTGCTGGCGGTGATGAAACAGCTTGCTGCCGAGGGCATGACCATGGTCGTCGTCACCCACGAGATGGGCTTTGCTGCCCATGTCGCGGACCGGGTAGTGTTCATGGAACGGGGCGAGCTGGTCGCCGCCGGCGCCCCGCGCGAGATTTTCCAGAACCCCGCCGATCAGCGGCTTGCCAGCTTCCTGCAGGGCTACCGCGAACGCAACTCGCTGGAGTTCTAGACCGCGCGGCGCGCGACCCACGGGCCTTGCCTGTGGATCGTGCGACCGTTCCCGATCTCAGAGAAACTCAAGCTGCGTGTCGAGCATGTGGTCGAGGGCGTGGGCGCTGACGCCAAGGAAGAAGATCCCGTTGCCCGCGCCCAGATCGAGATAGCTGCCGACCGGCGTGCCGGTGATCCGCGCGGCCAGATCGGTGGCGTCGAAATCGCCGAGCCCGTTGATCCCCTGCTGGATGTGCAGCCGGTCGGACATGCCGAAATCGGCGATGGTGTCGACCCCGGAGGCGCCGCGAAACTCGAACACATCGGCCCCCGGCCCCCCGATCAGCAGATCGCACCCGGCGCCGCCGTTCAGCCGGTCGTTGCCGGACCCGCCCGACAGCTTGTCGTCGCCTCGCCCGCCATGGATCCAGTCATTGCCGGCCCCGCCATAGATCTGGTCGTCGCCACGCCCGAAGTCGTCGCTCGCGGCCACGAAATCGTCGCCCGCGCCCAGCATCACCACGTCGTCGCCTGCGCCCGGATCGACCCAGTCATTGCCGGACCCGGCCATGATATGATCGTTGCCGTTGCCGCCATAAATCACGTCGCGGCCGGCGCCACCATCGATCTCGTCATCGCCGTTGCCGGCCTCGATCCGGTCCTCGCCCGCGCCGCCCTCGAGCGTGTCGTCGCCGAGATTGCCCCTGAGCGTGTCGCGCCCGTCGCCGCCCGCCAGCCGGTCGTTGCCATTGTCGCCGGTCAGCCAGTCGTCACCCGCGCCGCCCACCAACAAGTCGTCGCCGTCCCAGCCGCGCAGCACGTCGTTGCCCGCGTCGCCGTAAAGCCGGTCATCGCCATAAGAGCTGTCCAGCGTGTCGTTGCCCGCGCCCCCGAAAAGCACATCGCCCGCGGCAAGCTTGCCCGTGCGGAAGGCGGCCCAGTCGCTTTGGCCGGGGGCAAGCTGCGATCCGTAGCGGGTGTCGAGCACGTCGTCGCCGTCGCCGCCGCTCAGCAGGTTGGCCCCGGCCCCGCCGACCAGAAGATCGTTGCCCCCGCCGCCGAACAGCACGTCATTGCCGTCGCCGCCATAAAGCACGTCATCGTCGTCGCCGCCCGCCAGGGTGTCGTCGCCGCCCATGCCGCAGATCCGGTCGCGATCGCCATTGCCGAACAGGACATCGGCGCCCCAGCCACCGGTGATCGTGTCATCGCCGTCGTTCATCCAGGCAAAGTACGCCGGAAAATAGGCGTTGGGGATCACGAGGAAATTGTTGGGCCCGTCGTAGCCCACGCTGAATGCCCCGGTTTCGGCAAGCTGGACCGGCGCTGCGGGCAAGGAGCGACCGATAGCGCGGAATTCGGCCGCAAGCTCGGCCAGAAGATAGGGATAGTCCTTGTCGGAGCGGAAATATGCCATGGTTTGCCCTTGGGCCCGAATGTTGCGCGAAGAGGCCCCCGCCCCCGCCGGCGCCCCGGGCGGCAGATTTGGTCAACATTCCTTGCCAGCCGGTTAAACCCGATGCCGCGACACGGTCCTGAATGCGGCGAATTCTTGAACACCTCGACCGAAGCGGGTCCCTGCGGCGCCCGAACAGTGTCGGAACGACGCCCGGAGCGTGCCCGGAGCATGCCCGGAGCATGTCGGTGCGCCCCACGTCCGCCCCGGTCCGCAGGACCGGCCCCGCCACGATCCGCAGGCCCCGGACAGCTGCTGCCCGGCAGTCGGTCCCGGCGAAACGGCAGGGCCCCGGGGGCCGACAGCCCGTCAGTCGCCGGCGTCCTCGCCAGTGCCGCCCTGGGGACGCGGGCGGCGCATCGGCGGATCGGTCTGCGGCTTGCCCGACCAGGGCTGCGGATATTCCAGCCAGCGCTGGATGAAACCCCAGGACTGCCGGTAGCCGTCATGGGGCAGCGTGCAGGCCGAACAGTCCTTGCGCGTCAGCCCGTTGGCATCGGTGTAGACCTGATACGGCCCGGGACACTCGTAGGCGATCAGCGGGCAGTAGCAGAACAGGCAGTTGAATTCGCGCTCGACGCCCGGATGGCAGGGCAGGAACGGGCATTGGGTATTGGTGAAGCCCTTGAAGGCCTCGTTCGAGGTCAGGTCCTTGGGTTGCACGGCGCAACTCCTTCCGGTCGGCACCCCTGGCCGGGCCCGCCCCGGGCCGGTCAGGGACAAGGTGAAGGCCGCGCCCCATGTCGCAGGCAAAACGCGGCCACTGGCCCCGAGGGCATCGGCGGGCCGACAGGCAAGGGGCGCATGACAGATGCGCCCGGCCTCCGGACCCGCCGCCCGGGGGGCGGTTCGGCGCGCTGGCAGGTCTCCTGGCTTGCGGGTCTCGGCCGATCCGCCCGCCTTCCCGGCCGGGCGCATGCCGGGGCCGGTGGCGGTTCGGGGCGGGGGCTCGCCGCTGACAGTTGCGGGGGCAGCGCCGGACTTGCACCGGCTTCCCTTTTCACTCCCTCGCGGGAGCACCAGAACGCCTCTCATCAATGGGGACCGCGCCCGCCGCTGTCAATGCATCGCCCAAGGGGCGGCCGCGCGCCGAGGCCCTTGCCAGCGCCCCCGGCGCGGCGCTATCCCGTGACGATGAGGTCCTTTTCCCCAGACGCCAGATGACCCCGCGCGAGGGCTTCACGCTTGGCTATGCGACCGTGCCGCCCGGCACCCGCCGCACGGTGGACCTGCCGGTGTCGGTGCTGTCGGACCATACCCCCGTCACCATGTCGGCCCATGTCGTGCATGGCCGCCGCCCCGGCCCCGCGATGTTCGTGACCGCGGGCGTGCATGGCGACGAGGTGATCGGGGTCGAGATCGTCCGGCGGCTTCTGAGCCTGCCCGCGCTCGGGGCGCTGCGCGGCACGCTGATCGCCATTCCCATCGTCAATGCCTTCGGCTTTCTCAACCTGTCGCGCTACCTGCCCGACCGGCGCGACCTCAACCGCTGCTTTCCCGGGTCGTCGGGCGGCTCGATGGCCTCGCGGCTGGCGCATCTTCTGGTCGACGAGGTGGTCGCGCGCTGCGAAATCGGCATCGACCTGCATTCGGCCGCGGTGCATCGCACGAACCTGCCGCAGGTCCGCGTGGTGCCGGACGATCCCGAGCTGACCCGGCTGGCCCGGGTTTTCGCGGCGCCGGTGGTGCTGACCTCTGCGGCGCGGCATGGCTCGCTGCGCGAGACGGCGGCGCGGATGGGCGTGCAGATCCTGCTGTATGAGGGCGGCGAGGGGCTGCGCTTCGACGAGGTCGCGGTCCGGGCCGGTCTGTCGGGCGTGCTGCGGGTGATGTTCGACCGGGGCATGATCCCAGCCAAGGGCGTGCCGAAGGCGCGGCGCGCGCCGCTGGACTGCCGGGTGTCGCGCTGGCTCAGGGCGCCGCAGGGCGGCTTGCTGCGCACCTACCGGTCCGAAGGCGACGTCGTCGAGGCGGGCGAGCTGCTGGCGGTGGTCTCGGACCCGTTCGGCGAGATCGAGGCCGAGATCCGCGCCGCCGAACCCGGCATCATCGTCGGCCGCGCCATCCTGCCGGTGGTGAACGAGGGCAATGCGGTCTTTCACCTGGCCGCGATCGCGGCTGCCGACCGGGCCGAAGACCGGATCGGCACCTGGGCCAGCGAGGTCGCGGCCGAGCCGCTGTTTGACGAGGACGAGATCCTCTAGTCCGACGGCATCGGGCCGTCAGGCCGCCTGCCGGCTTCGCGCCGCGGCCTCGAGCGCCGGATAGCGCAGCCCCAGCGTGACGCCGCGCGCGACATAGGACAGCAAAAGCGCGAGCCACAGCCCGTGATTGCCAAAAAGCGGCAACAGCAGGGCTACGGCGGCGGCATAGATCGCGGCCGAGATCACCATCATGTTGCGCATGTCCGCGGTCCGGGTGGCGCCGATGAAGATGCCGTCAAGCATCCAGGCGCCGATGCCTGCGACGGGGACGGCCACCATATAGGGCAGGAACACCCGCGCCTCGGCCCGGACCTCGGGCGCGGTGGTCATCAGATCGACGATGGCGCCGCCCCATCCGGCGAAGATCGCGGCCAGAACCACGACCGACAGCAGGCCCCAGAGGCTGGTCAGCACCGCGCTTCGGCGCAGCGCCAGCACCGATGCCGCGCCCATCGCCTGGCCGACCAGCGACTCGGCGGCAAAGGCGAACCCGTCCAGCGCATAGGAGGTGATGTTCAGAAACTGCAGCAGCACCTGGTTGGCCGCCAGCGACACGTCGCCAAAGCCCGCCCCGAGGAAGAGGAAGGACAGCACGATCCCCTGCAGCAGCAGCGACCGGATCAGGATGTCGCTATTCACCCCGGCGATATGGCGCAGCCGCGCCCGGTCGAACACCCGCGCCCAGGCCCGCCAGGCGGTGCCGCGAAACGCGTCTCGGCAGAACCAGAGCCCCAGCGCCAAGCCCGACCATTCGGCCAGGAAAGTCGCCAGTGCAACGCCCGGCACTCCCCAGCCCAGCGTCAGCACGAAAAGCAGGTCGAGCCCGACGTTGAGCCCGTTCATCCAGAGCTGGATCGCCAGAACCGCGCGGGTGCGTTCCTGCCCGATCAGCCAGCCATTGATGCCGTAAAGCGCGATGGTGGCCGGGGCCGACCAGATCCGGATCGCCATATACTGGCGGGCCATGTCCTCGACCTCGGCGCTGGCGGGGGCGAGGCCCAGCGCGGCGGCGATCAGCGGCATCTGCAAGGCCATCAGGGCAAGTCCCGCGACCAGCCCGATCATCAGCGCGCGCGACAGCATCGCGGCCACCTCGGCCGCATCGCCCGCGCCCCGCGCCTGGGCAGTCAGTCCGGTCGTGCCCATGCGCAGAAAGCCGAACACCCAGTAGACCGAGGCCAGCGCCACCGCGCCCACGCCGACCGCGCCGATCGGGGCCGCCGCGCCGATCTGGCCGACCACGGCGGTATCGACCGCACCGAGGATCGGAACGGTCAGGTTCGACAGCACGATGGGCAGCGCGATGGCCAGCACCCGGCGATGGCCGAGATCCGCGATCGCGTCCCGGTCCGGGCGCAGCACCGCCTCAGTCATCGCGCGGCGGCATCAGGAAATGGCCGGTCGCCTGCGCAAAAATCCGGGCGCGGTTGTCCTGCCAGGCCTCGACAAGGACGCTGGCATAACGCCGCCCCGACCGGTTGACGCGGGCCCTCGCATAGGCGTCGCGCGGCAGGCCGGGCCGCAGGTAATCGACGGTGAAGTCGATGGTCTTTGGCAGCCGCGGCAGGGTTTCGGGGGTCAGCGTCGCGGCATCGAGGATCCCGCGTTCGAGATCGTCCCAGATCATCGCCCAGGACAGCCCGACAATGGCCGTGACCTCCAGAAAGGCGGCGGTCGCGCCGCCATGGAGCGCTGGCAGTTCGGGATTGCCGATCAGGGCCTCATGAAACCCCAGAACGCCGGTCAGCTCGTCGCCGCGCCGGTCGAACGAGATCCCGAGGAAACGCGCATAGGGCAGCCCGTCGACCAGCGCCGACAGCGCGGCGTCGCGCCGCTGCTTGACGATCTGAACGGGTTCGGGCGCGGCGCGCCTCATTCGGCGCCTCCATCGGCGGTGAAGGTGCCGGTCGCAGTCGCCACCGGATGGCCGCGGTCGTCATCGGTCGCGGTCGCCCGCACGAAGGCCACCGAGCGGGTCACATGATAGCATTCCGCCCGCGCCACCAGCCGCTGACCCGGGGTCGCGGCGCGCATGTAGTCGATCCGCAGCGAAATCGTCGCCGTCTGCGCCGGCCCTTCGGGATGGCTGAGAACGGCAGTGCCGCCGCAGGTGTCCAGAAGCGCCGAAACCGCGCCGCCGTGGATCACCCCGTTGCGCGGGTCGCCCACCAGGCGCGAATCGTAGGGCATCGACAGTTCGGCCCGGCCGTCGCCCAGCTGATCGACCCGCATCGACAGCGCATGGGCATGGGGGATCTGCTCGATGAACCGCCGCGCCACATCCGCCTTTGCCCCTGCCGCCATATCTTCGGTGGCATCCCGCGCCCCTTCGGGCGCCGCGTCCGAGCCGGTGTCGCTCACCTCTGTCTCCCTCTGGTCATCGCCCCGGTTATTGGGTCTGCCCCCCTGCCCTGCAAGTGTAAAAATCCGCGGGCTGTCGCTAATTGGCGACACCCGTCCGGCACGGGGACCGCAGGGTGGACAGCCCGCCCCGGATTGCCCGCGTTTTCTGGGACTTCGCCGTCCTTCTGCCGCTATTTCGGGCAGAGATGAGACCCATCCGCAGCCCGGCAGGATGTCACTCGTTCCGGTTTTCGGAACCTTCGGAAGCGACCTGCCGCTACGGAACCACCATTTTTGCCGGTGCGTCAAAAAACAAGCCTTATGAAGCATATAACCGAATTGATCCGCCCCCCGGATTTGCCTTAGCTAGTAGCACGGAAGTGGCTGGTAGTTTTAGGCGATGGCGGACGAACGTCTGAATTTCAAGGAGATGTGCGCCCGGTTCGATGTGACCCCGCGCACGTTGCGGTACTACGAATACATCGAACTGCTGAGCCCCACCAAGGACGGACGCGCCCGCTTCTATGGTCCTCGGGAAGTGGCCCGCATGACTCTGATCCTCCGGGCACGCCGCTTCGGTTTCAGCCTCGAGGAAATCCGGCAATGGCTGCTGATCTATGACGAGAAAGGCAGCGCGGCGCAGATGGCCGCTCTGGTCCAGATGGCCGACCGCCAGCTCGGAGTCCTCAGGGAACAGCGCGACCAGCTCGACAGCTCGATCGAAGAGCTGCGGACCCTGCGCGACGCCGCATCCGCCGGCAAGATCTGACCCGTCTTCCCATCTCGACATTTCGCGACGCAGCGTTACGTTTACGTAAACGTCAGCGGGCCTTGTCTTGCCGTCCGAAAGGGCGCAGGTCTGAGGTCTGAGTGACGTATCCGGACGACCAATGACCGACGAGTTAATGACTATTCGCCAGATGTGCGATGCTTTCGAAGTGACCGCGCGTACCTTGCGGTTCTACGAGTCCAAGGAGTTGATCTCCCCCCTGCGCGAGGGCCAGCGGCGGCTTTACGGCCGGCGCGACCGGGCCAGGCTCAAGCTGATACTGCGCGGCAAGCGTTTCGGCTTCAGCCTCGAGGAGATCCGGCAGATGCTGGACCTTTACGATCTTGACGACGGACAGGAGACACAATTCCGCCGCACCTGCGAGCTGGCCCGGGAACGGCTGGCGGTCATGGAACGGCAGCGTCTGGAACTGGACGACGCCATTGCAGAACTGAGAGGCCAGATCTCCTGGGGAGAGAGGAAGCTGGCCGATTTCGACAAGAGGAAACCCGCCGCCGAGTAACCGATGCGGTTGGGATGACGTTCAAGGGAGGAACGCATGCCGATCTACACCCCACCGACCGAGGACATGCAGTATCTGCTGCATGACGTGCTGAAGATCAGCGCGTCCGACATCCCCGGTTATGCCGAGCTTGACCCTGATTTCACCGGGGCGATCCTGGGCGAGGCCGGCAAGCTCGCCGCCGAAGTGCTGGCGCCGCTGAACGCGACCGGCGACGCCGAGGGCTGCCACTGGGACAATGGCGTCGTGCGCACGCCCAAGGGCTTCAAGGACGCCTACGACCAGATCTGCGCGGGCGGCTGGATCGGGCTCGACATGCCCGAAGAGGTCGGCGGCCAGAACATGCCCTACCTGATCAATTCGGCGGTCGGCGAGTTGTTCGTTTCGGCCAACATGGCCTTCAACATGTATCAGGGGCTGAGCCACGGCGCGATGTCGGCGATCCTCGCGCATGGGTCGGACCAGCAGAAGGCAACCTATGTGCCCAAGATGGTCGCGGGCACCTGGTCGGGCACGATGAACCTGACCGAGCCGCAATGCGGCACCGATCTGGGCCTGATCCGCACCAGGGCCGAGCCGCAGGGCGACGGCAGCTATGCGATCACCGGCACCAAGATCTGGATCTCGGCGGGCGAACACGACCTGACCGAGAACATCGTCCATCTGGTGCTGGCGCGCATCCCCGGCGGACCCGAGGGCATCAAGGGCATCTCGCTCTTCATCGTGCCGAAATTCCTGCCCGACGAGGACGGCAATCCGGGCCGGCGCAACGCCCTGATGTGCGGCGGGCTGGAACACAAGATGGGCATCCATGCCAACGCCACCTGCGTGATGAACTACGACGGCGCGACCGGCTTCCTCGTCGGCGAGGAACACAAGGGCATGCGCGCCATGTTCACCATGATGAACGAGGCCCGGCTGGGCGTGGGCCTGCAGGGCTATGCGCAAGGGGCGGTCGCGTATCAAAACGCGCTGGCCTTCGCGCAGGAGCGGCTGCAGGGCCGGGCGCTGGGCGATCCATCGAACCCCGAAGGCCCGGCCGACCCGATCCTCGTGCACCCCGACGTGCGGCGCAATCTGATGGATCAGAAAAGCTTCGTCGAGGGCGCCCGGGCGCTGACCTTCTGGGGCGCGCAGATGATCGACCGCGCCCACCGGATGCAGGACCCTGACGCCGAGGCGATGATCTCGCTGCTGACCCCTGTCATCAAGGGCTTCCTGACCGACAAGGGGTTCGAGACGACGGTTCTGGCGCAGCAGACCTATGGCGGCACCGGTTTCACCCGCGCCGCGGGCGCCGAACAGTTCGTGCGCGATGCCAGGATCACCATGATCTACGAAGGCACCAACGGGGTGCAGTCGCTGGATCTGGTCGGCCGCAAGATCGGGCAGAATGGCGGCAAGGCGCTGATGGCCTTCTTCGACATGGTCAAGAGCTTCGCCAAGGCGCACGAAGCCGACGAGGCGCTGAAAGAGGGCTTCCTCGATCCGCTGAAGACGGCCTCGAAGGACCTGCAGGCGGCGGCGATGTATTTCATGGCCGAAGGCATGAAATCCCCGGCCAACGCGCTCGCGGGAAGCTACGACTTCATGCATCTCTTCGGCCATGTCTGCCTTGGGCTGATGTGGTCGAAGATGGCCGTGGCCTCGCAGGCGGCACTGGCCGCGGGCGACGGTCCCCGCGCCTTCCACGAGGCGAAGCTGGCGACCGGGCGCTATTACATGGCGCGGCAACTGCCCGCCACGGCGCTGCACCTCGCGCGCATCCGCAGCGGGGCAGAGCCGGTCATGGCGCTCGACGCGGCGAACTTCTAGGGGGTGCGGCCCTTCGGGGCCGTCCCCTCCCGCATCATCGGACACGGATCATCGGATCACGGACATGCAGACGCGTCTTTGCCCGCGCCTTCCCGTCCTGCCCTGCCCGGACGACGACTGCCGGGTGGCAGGCGATGCGTCATGGGTATTTTCACCAAGAAGAAAATGCAGGGTCAGCCCCCCATCCCCGCGGCGCCCCCGGGCGGTCCCGGGGGGAAGGCGCGGGATGGAGGGCCTTCTCCTTGGGCGGTCATCGGCTCCCCAGCCTGTACCGCGCGCCCAGACTGCCCGAAGCCTCCCTAACGTGGGGTTATCCATAACGGCGTTTCGGGCTTCTTCTTGGAAAAAATACCCATGGCCCGACAGGACAAGCAGGCGCGGCGCACGGTCGGCCCGCCCCCGCAAGACAGGAAGGACGCGCGAGAAATGACGATCAAGCTCTACTGCTTCGGGGAAAGCGGCAATGCCTACAAGGCTGCCCTGACCCTGACCCTCGCCGAGCTCGACTGGACACCTGTCTATGTCGATTTCTTCAATGGCGGCGCGCGAAGCCCAGAGTTTCTGGCCCTGAACCCGATGGGCGAGGTGCCCGTCATGGTGGCAGGCGATCTGGTTCTCAGCCAGTCGGGCGTGATGCAGACCTGGGTCACCGAAACCACCGGCCGGTTCGGCGGGCGCGATGCGGCCGAGGCGCGCGAGGTGCTGCGCTGGATGTTCTGGGACAATCACAAGATGTCGGGGCAGGCCGGAAGCCTGCGCTTCATGATGAACTTCCTGCCCGAGGAGAAACGCCCGCAAGAGGCGATCCGCTGGTTGTCCGGCCGGGTGACGGCGTCGTTGCAGACGCTCGAGCGGGTCTTGCAGGACCGCGACTGGCTGGTGGGCGACGGCCCGACCACCGCCGATTTCGCCTGCTGCGGCTATCTCTTCTACCCCGAGCCCTTCGGCTTCGACCGCCGGGCCCTGCCCGCCATCGACGCCTGGCTTGGCCGGATCGAGGCCCTTCCCGGCTGGAAACACCCCTATGACATGATGCCCGGCTCGCCTGCCGACCGGGCCTGAAAGTTTGACGAGGAGGACATATGACAGACGCTTTCATCTACGACGCCGTCCGCACCCCGCGGGGCAAAGGCCGCAAGGACGGCAGCCTGCACGAAGTGACCTCGCTGCGGCTGTCGGCGGTGGTCCTGGACGCGCTGAAAGACCGGAACGGGCTCGAGGGCCATGCGGTCGAAGACGTGATCTGGGGCAACGCGACCCAGGTCGGCGAACAGGGCGGCTGCCTTGCGCGCAGCGCGGTGCTGGCCTCGGGGCTCGATGAATCGATCCCGGGGTTGTCGATCAACCGCTTCTGCGCCAGCGGGCTCGAGGCGGTGAACCTTGCCGCGAACCAGGTGCAGGGTGGCGCGGGCCAGGCCTATATCGCGGGCGGGGTCGAGATGATGGGCCGGGTCGCCATGGGCAGCGACGGGGCCGCCATCGCCGTCGACCCGAGCCTGGCGATGAAGACCTATTTCGTCCCGCAAGGCATCTCGGCCGACATCATCGCGACCGAATATGGATTCTCGCGCGACGATGTCGACGGGCTGGCCGTCGAAAGCCAGAGGCGCGCGGCGCGGTCCTGGGAGGAGGACCGCTTTGCCCGCTCGATCGTGCCGGTGAAGGACGTGAACGGGCTGACCATCCTCGGGCGCGACGAATACATGCGCCCGGGCTCCGACATGCAGACGTTGGGTGCGCTGAAACCCTCGTTCAAGGACATGGGCGAAATGATGCCGGGCTTCGATCAGCTGGCGCTGATGAAATACCCGCATCTTGAACGGATCGACCATGTCCATCATGCGGGCAACTCCTCGGGCATCGTCGACGGGGCGGCGGGCATCCTGATCGGCAGCGCCGAGTTCGGTCAGGCGCACGGGCTGAAACCCCGGGCGCGGATCCGGGCCACCTGCAAGATCGGCACCGATCCGACCATCATGCTGACCGGCCCCGTGCCCGCGACGCAGAAGATCCTCAAGGATGCGGGCATGCAGATTTCCGACATCGACCTGTTCGAAGTGAACGAGGCCTTCGCGGCCGTCGTGCTGCGTTTCATGCAGGCCTTCGATGTGGACCCGAGCGTGGTGAACCCCTGCGGCGGGGCCATCGCGCTGGGTCACCCGCTGGGCGCGACCGGGTCGATCATCCTCGGCACGCTGCTCGACGAGCTCGAGCGGACCGGCAAGGGCACCGGGCTGGCGACGCTTTGCGTGGCCTCCGGCATGGGTGCTGCAACCATCATCGAACGGGTCTGAGGGAGGCGAGAATGGCCGAATTTCATTACAAGACCGATGCCGATGGCATCGCGACCATCACCTGGGACGTGCCAGACAAAAGCATGAATGTCCTCAGCCTGACCGGGATCGAGGAGCTGAACGCCCATATCGACAGCGCGCTTGCGGACGATGCCGTGACGGGCGTGGTCATCACCTCGGCCAAGAAGGATTTCGCGGGCGGGATGGACCTGAATGTCATCGCCCGGATGAAAGAGGAGGCAGGCGACGACCCGGCGCGCGGGCTTTTCGAGGGCACCATGCGGCTGCACGGCCTGCTTCGAAAGATCGAGCGGGCGGGCATGGATGATCGCAACAAGGGCGGCAAGCCGATTGCCGCCGCCCTGCCCGGCACCGCGCTGGGGATCGGGCTGGAACTGCCGCTGGCCTGTCACCGGATCTTTGCCGCCGACAATCCCAAGGCCAAGATCGGCCTGCCCGAGATCATGGTCGGCATCTTCCCGGGCGGCGGCGGCACCACGCGGCTGGTGCGCAAGCTGGGCGCGATGGGCGCCTCGTCCTTCCTGCTGGAAGGCAAGCTGTCGGACCCGAAAAAGGCGAAAGCCGCAGGCCTGATCGACGAGGTCTGCGAGGACCCGGTCGCGGCTGCCCGCGCCTGGGTCTTCTCCGAACCGAACATCGTCAAGCCCTGGGACGAGAAGGGCTACAAGATGCCGGGCGGCGCGCCCTATCACCCGGCGGGCTTCATGACCTTCGTCGGCGCCTCTGCCATGGTGCATGGCAAGACCAAGGGGGTCTATCCGGCCGCCAAGGCCCTGTTGTCGGCGGTCTATGAAGGCGCGCTTGTGCCCTTCGACACCGCGCTGAAGATCGAGGCGCGCTGGTTCACCCATGTGCTGATGAACCCGTCCTCATCGGCGATGATCCGGTCGCTCTTCATCAACAAGGAGGCGCTGGAAAAGGGCGCGGTGCGCCCAGCGGGCGTGCCCGATCAGTCGGTGAAGAAGCTCGGCATCCTCGGCGCGGGCATGATGGGCGCAGGCATCGCGCTGGTCTCGGCCCAGGCCGGGATCGAGGTGGTGCTGGTCGATCAGAGCCAGGGGGCCGCCGACAAGGGCCGCGCCTATACCGAATCCTACATGGACAAGGGCATCAAGCGCGGCAAGGCAACCCCCGAGAAGAAGGCCGAGATCCTCGGTCGCATCACCGCAACCACCGATTATGACGCGCTGAAAGGCGCCGATCTGATCGTCGAGGCGGTGTTCGAGGACCCGGGCATCAAAGCCGAGGTCACGAAGAAGGTGCAGGCCGTGGTGGGCGAGAATTGCATCATTGCAACCAACACCTCGACCCTGCCGATCACCGATCTGGCAAAGGCCGCGGACCGGCCCGAGGATTTCATCGGCATCCACTTCTTCAGCCCGGTCGAAAAGATGCTGCTGGTCGAGATCATCAAGGGCAAGGCCACGGGCGACCGGGCCGTGGCCAAGGCGCTCGATTTCGTGCGGCAGATCCGCAAGACCCCCATCGTGGTCAACGATGCGCGCTTCTTCTACGCCAACCGCTGCATCATCCCCTATCTCAACGAAGGGATCCGCATGGTGGCCGAAGGCGTCTCGCCCGCGCTGATCGAGAACGCGGCCAAGCTCGTGGGCATGCCGCTGGGGCCGCTGCAACTGGTCGACGAGACCTCGATCGATCTGGGCGTGAAGATCGCGAAGGCCACGAAGGCCGCGATGGGCGAGGCCTATCCCGACGGGGCGGTGGACGAGGTGATCTTCTGGCTGGCCGACGAGGGACGCCTGGGCCGGAAGGCCAAGGCGGGCTTTTATGCCTATGACGAGGCGGGCAAGCGGACCGGGCTTTGGGACGGGCTATCGTCGAAATTCCCGCCCGCGGAGGATCAGCCGGATGTGCACGAGGTGCAGCACCGTCTTCTCTTCGCGCAGGTGCTGGAGGCGGTGCGAGCGCTTCAGGACGGCGTACTGATGGACATTCGCGAAGGCGATGTCGGCGCGATCCTTGGCTGGGGCTTTGCGCCCTGGTCGGGCGGGCCGTTGTCCTGGCTCGACATGATCGGGGCCGCAAAAGCGGTCACGCTCTGCGAGGACCTGGCCCAGCGCCACGGCGACCGCTTTGCCCCGCCCGCCCTGCTGCGCGAGATGGCAGAGGCGGGCGAAAGCTTCTATGCGCGCTTCGCGCCCGACGCTCAGGCGGCGTGAATCAGAAGCGCGTCGAGCAGAGGAACGGTCTGCACCATCGGCAGCCGGGGCGGAGTGGCCGCCCCGGCATGCGCGCTTTCCAGCGCCGCGACGATGCGGCGGGCATCGTCCAGCGTGGGGATGACGCCGCAGGTCAGCGACTCGAGGTGAAGTTCGTGCAGGCGGTCGATGGACACCGTCTCGCCCACCTTGCGCGACGGGCAATGCACCAGGGCCGCGCCATTGGCATAGACGATCTCGGGCGACTCGAACGCGATCGAGACGACCGGCACCGACGATCCCAGAAGCGGCGCCGTCCGCCGGATGCCCAGCACGCCGTCGAGGATGCTGGCCGGAAGAAGAACGAACGGATCGCCGTAAATCTCTTCGGCGAGATCGGACTCGATCAGCAGGGTCTGTTCGGGCAAAAGCATCAGCGGCTGCGTGTTGTCGAGCACGCCCTGCGGCACTTCGAGCGGCCAGAGCGGCAGAGGGCAGGCCGTGGGACCGCGCCACAGGAAGCCGCGCTCGACCGACCGGATCGGCTGCGAGCCGCGGTCGAAGGTCAGCACCATGTCTCCGGGCACAAGCGCCTCGACCGGGCGCCAGCCGTCGCGGGTCGCAAGCCGCGTGCCCGCGCTGAACCCGCAGGCAAGCCCGGCCAGGGGCTGCGAGGACGGGTCCGCAAGCCCGCCCTCTTCGGGGACCGGCTGGCTGCCATGAAAGTTGATTCTGAATCCCATTGCGGTTACTCCCCCTTTCTGGGCGGCCATGTTGCCAACGGTTCGGGCAGCGTCGTCACGCCGCCGATGCGGCGCCAATCCGCGAGCGCCATTTGATTTATTCTAAAGTGCAATGCCGACCCCAATTGGGCTCGATCCCGACGGCAATGCGGCACATCCCATCGGGCCGGCGGCGAATTTCCTGCTCCGCCCAAGACTTGTGACCGGACACGAACGAAGGCCGAACGGGAAGATCCCGGTCCGCGCGCAGAAAAACGCGCATCGACTCGCCCGTCGAGACGCTGCCCCCTTCCCTCCGGCGGCGGCTCTGGCCAAGATCGGGCCGGGAAATCGTATCGAGCGAGGGAGGTGGGCCATGGGATGGCTGTCCGATGAAACCGGTCTGGAGAAATGCGCGGCGAACTACGTGCCGCTGACGCCGCTGTCCTTTCTGAAACGCGCGGTGCGGGTCTTTCCCGACCGGGTGGCGCTGGTTTACGGCCAGCGCCGCTACACCTACCGGCAGTACCATGACCGGGTGACCCGGCTGGCCTCGGCGCTGGCGGCGATGGGGGTCAAACCCGGCGACGTGGTGGCGACGCTGCTGCCCAACGTGCCCGCGCAGGCCGAAGCGACCTGGGCCGTGCCCGCCTGCGGGGCGGTGCTGAACACCATCAACATCCGGCTCGACGCCAATACGGTCAGCTACATTCTCGACCATGGCGGCGCCAAGGTGCTGCTGGTCGATCCGCAATTCCTGCCGCTCGCGGCCGACGCGCTGGAGGATATGGAGGGCGAGCGTCCCCTGATCATCGAGGTCGGCGACGACCCCGAAGGGGTGCACGACTTCGGCGACTTCCCGGAATACGAGGACATCCTGGCCGAGGCCGATCCCGATTTCGAGTGGATCCTGCCCGAAGACGAATGGGAAAGCCTCGCGCTGAACTATACCTCGGGCACCACCGGGCGCCCCAAGGGCGTGGTCTATCACCATCGCGGCGCATATCTGAACGCGATGGGCCAGATCGTGAGCTGGCGTCTGGTGATGCATCCGGTCTATCTGACCATCGTGCCGCTGTTTCACTGCAACGGCTGGTGCCACACCTGGATGGTTCCGGCGCTGGGCGGCACTGTCGTCTGCTGCCGCGACATCACCCCCAAAGCCATCTACGACGCCATCGCCGACGAGGGCGTGACCCATTTCGGCGGCGCCCCCATCGTGATGAACATGATCGTCAACGCGAAGGACGAGGACCGGCGCGCCTTCGAGCACACCGTCGAGGTCTTTACCGCCGGCGCCCCGCCCGCCGCCGCGACGCTGGCCGCGATCGAGCCGCTGGGCTTCAACATCACCCATGTCTACGGGCTGACCGAAACCTACGGCCCCGCCACCGAATGCACCTGGAATGCCGAAGCCTGGGACGACCTGCCGACCGAGGAACGTGCCCGGATGAAGGCCCGTCAGGGCGTGGCGATGCCCTTCATGGAAGACGTGACCGTTCTGGACCCGAAATCGATGGAGCAGGTGCCGATGGACGGCCAGCACCAGGGCGAGATCATGTTCCGCGGCAACGGGGTGATGAAGGGCTATCTCAAGAACCCCCGCGCCACCCGCGAAAGCTTTCAGGGCGGCTGGTTCCATTCGGGCGATCTGGCCCATCAATACGACGACGGCTATTTCGAGATCGCCGACCGCGCCAAGGACATCATCATCTCGGGCGGCGAGAATGTCAGTTCGGTCGAGGTCGAGGGTGTCCTGATGCACCATCCCGACGTGCTGTTGTGCGCGGTGGTGGCCAAGCCCGATGAAAAATGGGGCGAGGTGCCCTGTGCCTTCGTCGAATTGAAGGACGGCCATTCGGTCGATGGCGACGCGCTGATCGCCTTCGCCCGCGAACGGCTCGCGGGCTTCAAGACGCCCAAGCGGGTGGTGTTTCAGGACCTGCCCAAGACCTCGACCGGCAAGATCCAGAAATTCGAGCTGAGGAAGATCGCCAAGGCGCTGTGACGCCGCATTCGGTCCGCGGCGGCCACAGGCCGCAAGCGGGCGTTGTCTCATTGTGGGCGGCGGCCGGGTCGGCTATCGTCCGCCCGCAAACCCAGAGAACGTGCAGGCAAGACCGGCCGCCCATGACGGCGCTCAAGAAATTCCAACGCCTCGAAAGCCCTGGCCTCTGGCGCGAAAGCCCCACTGCCCAGCGGCGCGACGTGATCCTGTCCTTCGGCGACGCCTCGCTGGTGGTGTCGGACAGCGCCGAACGGGTGCTGACGCACTGGTCGCTGGCCGCGCTCGAGCGGCTGAACCCCGGCCAGTCGCCCGCGCTGTACTCGCCGGGCGCCGATAGCGGCGAAACGCTCGAGATCGACGACGACCTGATGGTCGAGGCGCTCGAGACCGTGCGCCGGGCCATCGGCCGGGCGCGGCCGCGTCCGGGGCGGCTGCGGATCTGGATCGTCGCGGGGACGCTGGCGGGCCTTGCGGCGCTGGCGGTGTTCTGGCTGCCCGGGGCACTGGTGCGCCAGACCGTGGCGGTCGCGCCGCCCGAGGTGCGCGCCGAGATCGGCCAGGCGTTGCTGGCCCGGATGGCCGACGCGGCCGGAACCCCCTGCGACCGGCCCGGCGGGCAGCGCGCGCTGGACCGGCTGGCCGCGCGGCTGCTGCCCGGCACGGCGCGGACGGTGCGGGTCCTGCCCGGCGGCCTGCCGCGTGCGCTGCATCTGCCCGGCGGGGTGATCCTCCTGAACCGCGCGCTGGTCGAGGATTACGAGGACGTCGCTGCGGTGGCGGGCTTCATCCTGGCCGAGGATGCGCGCGCCGCCCGCTCGGACCCGCTGGCCGATCTGCTGCGCGCCGCCGGGCCCCTGGCCACCTTCCGCCTTCTGACCACCGGCACTCTGCCAGACAGGGCGCTGTCGGCCTATGCCCATGACGTGCTGGTGGCGCCCGAAGCCCCGCTGCCAGAGGCCGACCTGCTGGCGCGCTTCGCGGCCGCCGGTCTGCCCTCGACGCCTTACGCGCTGGCCCGGGACGTGACCGGCGAGAGCGTGCGCGGGCTGATCCAGAATGACCCGTTGCAGGGACGCGAGACCGATGCGCCAATCTCCGATGGCGACTGGCTGAGGCTGCAGGCAATCTGCGGCGGCTGACAGGGGGCGCCCCCGAAAGGCGCTCTCAGCGCTTGGAGGACACGGGCGTATAGCCCGCCCGCCTCAAGACGCTTTGCGCGCGGCCATGGCTTTCGCGGTCGGCGAAGGGACCTGCGAAGATCACCGTGACCAGGTCTCCGTCCGCCATCACCCGGCCTTGCCGTGCCGGCAGACCCAGACGGCGCAGATCGGCCACCGCGTCGCCCGCCGCATCGGCCTCGGTGAAGGCGCCGACCTGAATGTACCGGCTGCCCGCCGAGGGCGGCACCGCGACGGGCGCAACCGCTTGGGGCGGCCGAAGCGCCGGATCGATCAGGCGTTGCGGTACGCGCTCGGTCCAGACCGTCCGCATCTGGGCATCGCCCCAGTCAGTCCTGCGGCCCCGCAGCGGATTGAGCCGGTCGTCTTCCCAGACCGCGCGATAGCCCGGCAGCACCTGAAGCGGCACCGCGCCAACGGGGGCGGACTCGGCCCGGACCGGCGCGGCACCGGGACACCCGAGTCCCAGCGCCAGAACCGCGGCCACGGCCAGACGATATCGCTGATACGGCATGGCACCCTCACCTTTTCGCAAAAAGCGTGACACCGCACCCGGAGGGTGTAAAGACGAAAACCGCTACCGCGTGCCGAACATCCGGTCGCCCGCGTCACCCAGCCCGGGCACGATATAGCCCTGCTCGTTCAGCCGCTCGTCGATCGAGGCGGTAACGATCGGCACATCGGGATGCGCCGCCTTCATCCGGGCAACGCCCTCGGGCGCGGCCAGAAGGCACATGAAGCGGATGTCGTTGGCGCCCGCCTTTTTCAAAAGCTCGACCGCGGCGGCCGAGGAATTTCCGGTGGCCAGCATCGGGTCGACCACGATCACCAGCCGGTCCTTCAGATCCTGCGGCACCTTGAAATAATACTGCACCGGCTCCAGCGTGGTCTCGTCGCGATAAAGCCCGACAAAGCCGACCCGGGCCGAGGGCACCAGCTCCAGCACGCCGTCCAGCAAGCCGTTACCCGCGCGCAGGATCGAAACCAGCACCAGCTTCTTGCCCTCCAGCACCGGCGCGTCCATCGTGCAGAGCGGGGTTTCGATCCGGCGGGTGGTCATTTCCAGCTCGCGGGTGATCTCGTAGGCCAAAAGCTGGCTGATCTCGCGCAGCAGCTGCCGGAACCCGGCGGTCGAGGTGTCCTTGTCCCGCATCAGCGTCAGCTTGTGCTGCACCAGCGGGTGGGTGACGACGGTCAGATGGTCATACATCGGCGGCCTCCAGGCGGGTCTTGAGCTTTGCGCGGGTTTCCGCATCGCAGAAGGCGGCGTCAAGGGCCACCCAGTTCATCGCGGCAAAATCGCTGTCCTCCCAGCCGAAGGTTTCGGCCAGCCGGGCATATTCGCGCCGCATCGTGGTATGAAAGAAGGGCGGGTCGTCGGTCGAGACCGTCAGCTTGACGCCAGCGCGCCTCAGCCGGTCGATCGGATGGGCCGCGAGCGACGGGTAAAGACCCAGCGCGACGTTGGAGCCGGGACAGACCTCCAGCACGGTCCCCGTCTCGGCCAGATGCTCGACCAGCCCCGGGTCCTCGATGGCGCGCACGCCATGGCCGATGCGGTCGACCCGAAGATCCGACAGCGCCTCGCGCACCGAGGCCGGGCCGCTCCATTCGCCGGCATGGACCGTCAGCCCAAGACCGGCCTCGCGCGCCATGTCGAAGGCATAGGCAAAATCGCGCAGCCGCCCGCGGCGCTCGTCCCCCGCCATGCCGAAGCCCACGACGAAATCGCCCGCCGTCTCGGCCGCACAGCGCGCGGCCTCGCGCGCCCGGTCGGGGCCCAGATGGCGGATGCAGGTGACGGTGGCGCGCAGCAGGATGCCATCGCCTTCGGCGCGCTCCGCCGCCTCGCGGATCGCCTCGAGATGCTCGACCCAGGCCGACAGATCGCAGCCGCCGCAAAAGTCGGGAGACAGGAAGGTTTCTAGGTAGATCACGCCTTCGGCCGCCGTCTCTTCCAGCACGGCCGCGGTCAGGCGGGCGTAATCCTCGGGCGTTTTCAGGGCCGAACAGGCGGCTTCGTATATGTCGAGAAACTGCAAGAAATCCGCGTAATAATAAGCGCCTTCGGCATCGAAAATGCGGGAAATGTCCAAGTTTCGTGCCCGGGCCATATCGCGGATCAAGGCCGGAGGCGCGGCGCCTTCCAGATGGTGATGCAATTCGATCTTGGGCAGGTCGGTCACAGGAAACTCCGTCCGGGGCCTTGGGAGGGAACGCCGAGATGCGCCGCCACGCTGGCGCCGATATCGGCAAAGGCGCGAAGACCGGGTGCCCGCGCGCCGACCCCGGCGCCGATGACCGGCACCCGTTCGCGGGTATGGTCGGTGCCGGTCCAGGTCGGATCGTTGCCATGATCGGCGGTGATCAGCACCAGATCGCCGGGCCGCATCCGCGACAGAACGGGCGGCAACGCGGCATCGAACCATTCGAGCGCCCGGGCATAGCCCGCAACGTCGCGGCGATGGCCGTAAAGGCTGTCGAACTCGACGAAATTGGCGAAGGTCAGGCTGCCGTCGGGCGCCTCGTCCATCAGGTCGGCCCAATGGGCCATCAGCTCGGCATCGGGGCCGGTGCGGACCTCGTCGATGCCGCGCATCGAGAAGATGTCGCCGATCTTGCCGATGGCCTGCACCCGCCGCCCGGCCCCCTGAACCCAGTCGCACAGCGTCGGCGCGGGCGGCGTCATGGCATAGTCGTGCCGGCGCGGCGTCCGGACGAAGCCAGTTTCGGCCGTGCCGGTGAAGGGTCGCGCGATGACCCGCCCGATGCGCATCGCATGAAGCCGCGGCGCGATGCCCGCGCAGAGCGCATAAAGCCGGTCGAGCCCAAAGGCCTCTTCATGCGCCGCGATCTGAAAGACGCTGTCGGCCGAGGTATAAAGGATCGGCCAGCCGGTCCGCAGATGTTCGGCGCCGAGCCGCTCGACGATCTCGGTGCCCGAGGCATGGCAATTGCCCAGCGTGCCGTCGGTGCCCGCGATCCGGCGGATCTCGGCAAGAAGATCCTCGGGGAAGGCGGGAAGCTCGCGCGGGAAATAGGTCCAGTCCCAGGGCACCGGGACGCCCGCCAGTTCCCAATGCCCAGAGGGCGTGTCCTTGCCGCGCGACACCTCGGTCGCGGCGCCCCACAGCCCCTGCGGCGCGGCCCCAAGCCCGGGCGCGGTCTGGCCCGAGGCCAGACGACTGGCGGCCCCCAGACCCAGATTGTCGAGATTGTGCAATTTCAATGGCCCGCACCGCCCCGAATCCGCCCGACCTTCGGCACAGGCCTGTGCGATATGGACAAGTGTGTTCGCGCCGGTATCGGGCCGGTCCTCGTTGAAGAACCCGTCGGCATCGGGCGCACCGCCGCAGCCGACGGAATCCATCACCACGAGGAAGGCCCGGCTCATCGCAGAACCCTCCGCTGCACCAGCGGCGGGATCTCGGGCGCGGTGTCGCCCAGGCGGAAGGCCCCCCGCACCCGCGCCGCGACCGCGTCGGCATCGCTGTCGCTGGCCGCGTGGACAATGGCCAGCGGCTCGCCCGGCGCGATCCGGTCGCCCAGCGCCGCCATCTCGGCCAGCCCGACCGCCGGGTTGATCCGGTCGCCCTCGCGCCGCCGCCCGCCGCCAAGGGCCACCACCGCAAGGCCCAGCGCCTCGCCGTCGATGGCCTGAACGATACCGCCCTCGGGCGCCGTCACCTCGCACAGCACCGGCGCGGCGGGCAGCCGGTCGGGCCAGCGCTCAACGAAATCGGCCGGGCCGCCAAGCTCGGCCACCATCTCGCCGAACTTGAGCGCGGCCTCGCCCGACTCGAGCGCCCGGGCGATCCTGAGCGCGCCGTCGGCCGCGTCCTGGGCCAGACCACCCAGCGCCAGCACCTCACCGCCAAGCGCGCAGGTCAGATCCCAGAGCGCAGGCGTGACCCCGGTGCCGGTCAGCGTCTCCATCACTTCGATCACCTCGAGCGCATTGCCCGCCGCGCCGACCAGCGGCTGGGACATGTCGGTGATCAGCGCCGCCGTCATGCAGCCTGCCCCTTGCGCGGTCGCGACCAGCGCGCGGGCCAGATCCTCGGCCTCTTCCATGTCCTTCATGAAAGCGCCCGACCCGACCTTGACGTCCAGCACCAGCGCCTCGAGCCCGGCCGCCAGCTTCTTGGACAGGATCGAGGCGGTGATCAGGTCGATGCTCTCGACCGTGCCCGAGACATCGCGGATCGCGTAAAGCCGCCGGTCGGCGGGGGCGATGTCGCCCGAGGCGCCGACAATGGCGCAGCCCACCTGAGCGGTGATCGCCTTGAGGGTCGCGACCGGCACCTCGCTGCGATAGCCGGGGATCGATTCGAGCTTGTCGAGCGTCCCGCCGGTATGGCCAAGCCCGCGCCCCGAGATCATCGGCACGAAGGCGCCGCAGGCGGCAAGCGCGGGCGCCAGCGCCAGCGACACGCAATCGCCGATACCGCCCGTGGAATGCTTGTCGAGCACCGGCCCCGGCAGGTCCCAGTCGAGCACCTTGCCGCTGTCGCGCATCGCCCGCGTCAGCCCGACCCTCTCGGGGTTGGTCAGCCCGTTCAAGAGTACTGCCATGGCGAAGGCCCCGGCCTGGGCATCCGTGACCGCGCCGGTGGCGAGGCCTTCGGCGAACCAGTGCAGATCCGCGTCGGTCAGGGCCTCGTCATCGCGGACCCGCGCGATAATGCTGCGGGCATCCATGTCAGTTGTCCATATGGGCGGGCGTGAAGGCCCCGGGCAGCAGATCGGCCAGGGTTGCGACCCGGGTGGCGCCGCCGGTCGTGGCCAACGTCACCGGGACCCCGGGCGCAGCGAACTCGGCCAGCTTCTGGCGGCAGCCGCCGCAGGGCGGCACCGGATCCGGGCTGTCGGCGATCACCGCCACCTCGCGGATCTCGCGGCAGCCCGCAGCCACCATCGCGGCAATCGCGCCGGCCTCGGCGCAGGTGCCTTCGGGATAAGCCGCGTTCTCGACATTGCAGCCGGAATAGATCTGCCCGTCCGCCCCCAGGATCGCCGCCCCGACCTTGAAGTTCGAATAGGGGGCATAGGCGTTTTCGCGCACCGCGCGGGCAGCGGTCAGTAGCGGCATGGGGTCCTCCCGTTTCCCGGACAATCTGCGGCGCCGGTGCGGCCGATGCAAGCCCACCCGAAATCGCGACGAATTGGCGCGGCGGGCGGGCGATTGCGCTAACATTCATTCGAGATGGAGTTTCTATCTTGCGCAACTTCAACTCCCTGCGTAACAGAATTGCGCCAGTTACGCGGAGGGAAGGAAAGTCATGTCATATGCCGAGGTCTACGAGCGCTGGAAGGCGGACCCCAACGGCTTCTGGATGGAAGCCGCGGAGGCGATCGACTGGGTGGAAAAACCCTCCAAGGCGCTGTTCGACGAGAATGCGCCCCATTACGAATGGTTCAGCGACGGCATGGTCAACACCTGCTGGAACGCGGTCGACCGTCATGTGGAACAGGGCCGCGGCGAACAGGTCGCGATCATCTATGACAGCCCGATCACCCATACCAAGCGCGAGATCACCTATGTGGAACTGCGCAACCGCGTGGCGACGCTGGCGGGGGCCCTGCGCGACAAGGGCGTGACCAAGGGCGACCGGGTCATCATCTACATGCCGATGATCGTCGAGGCGCTGGAAGCGATGCTGGCCTGCGCGCGTCTGGGCGCGATCCATTCGGTGGTGTTCGGCGGCTTCGCCGCGCACGAACTGGCCGTCCGGATCGACGACGCCAAGCCGAAATGCATCATGGCCGCCTCCTGCGGGATCGAGCCGGGCCGTCTGGTCCACTACAAGCCCCTGCTGGACGGCGCCATCGAGCAGGCCAAGCACAAGCCCGAATTCTGCGTGATCTACCAGCGCGAACAGGAAGTGGCCCAGCTGACCGAAGGCCGCGACGTCAACTGGCACGGCTTCCAATATGGCGTGCAACCGGCAGAATGCGTCCCGGTCGAAGGCAACCACCCAGCCTATATCCTTTATACCTCGGGCACCACCGGCCAGCCCAAGGGCGTGGTCCGTCCGACCGGCGGCCATCTGGTGGCGCTGAACTGGACGATGAAGAACATCTACAACCTCGAGCCGGGCGATGTGTTCTGGGCGGCCTCGGACGTGGGCTGGGTCGTGGGGCACAGCTATATCTGCTATGCGCCGCTGATCCACGGCAACACCACCATCGTTTTCGAGGGCAAGCCCGTGGGCACCCCCGATGCGGGCGTCTTCTGGCGGGTGATCTCGGAACACAAGGTGAAAAGCTTCTTCACCGCGCCGACCGCCTTCCGCGCCATCAAGCGCGAGGACCCGAACGGCGAATATGTCAACAAGTACGACCTGACCGGACTGAAGGCTCTGTATCTCGCGGGCGAACGCGCCGATCCCGACACCATCAAATGGGCCCAGCGCATGCTGGGCGTGCCGGTGATCGACCACTGGTGGCAGACCGAAACCGGCTGGGCCATCGCGGGCAACCCGCTGGGGATCGAGAAACTGCCGGTCAAGATCGGCTCGCCCTCGGTGCCGATGCCGGGCTATGACGTGCATATCCTCGACGAGGGCGGGCACGAGGTCGGGGCGAACACGCTGGGCGCCATTGCGATCAAGCTGCCGCTGCCTCCGGGCACGCTGCCGACCTTGTGGAACGCGCCCGAGCGGTTCGAGAAATCCTATCTCAGCCACTTCCCCGGCTACTATGAGACAGGCGATGCGGGCTACAAGGACGAGGACGGCTATCTTTACATCATGGCGCGGACCGATGACGTCATCAACGTCGCGGGCCACCGGCTGTCGACCGGCGCCATGGAAGAGGTGCTGGCCAGCCATCCCGACGTTGCCGAATGCGCGGTGATCGGCGTCGCGGACGAGCTGAAGGGGCAATTGCCGATGGGCTTCCTGTGCCTCAACGCGGGCTGCACCCGCGACCATGGCGAGATTGTCCGCGACTGCGTCAAGCTGGTGCGCGACCAGATCGGCCCGGTCGCTGCCTTCAAGCTTGCCTGCGTCGTCGACCGCCTGCCCAAGACCCGCTCGGGCAAGATCCTGCGCGGGACCATGGCCAAGATCGCCGACGGGCTGGACTTCAAGATGCCCGCGACCATCGACGACCCGGCGATCCTTGACGAGATCGCCGATGCGGTGAAACGGCTGGGCTACCCGCAAGCGGCCTGAGAGGCGGTCCGCGGGGCCCGGCCTCGGGCCCCGGACTACAAAAAGCACCTGGATTAGAGCCGACGCAGAGACAATCTTGCGTCGGCTCGCGTTTTTTTTACCTTTTGGGTGCTTTTTTCCCCGATCCTGGCCGGACCTGACGAATAGACAGGTTGGTGCTTGGCCGCAGGCGCGATAGTAAGATGGCAATGCAACCCATGCGAGTGTAGTGATGTTGCCGATCCCGGAACGCACCGCCAGTGGGACTGTCGGCGGGGACGATGACTTCGGCCCGGCCGGTCGGGGCATGCTCGCAGAGCCGAGTTTCGCCGGGCGCGGGGCACAGAAACGCGCGGCCATGCTGGGCCACGACATGCGGGCCGCGATCTCGGATATTCTCGGCGGACTGTCTCTGGCCGATCTCGGTCCGCTCGACGCCGATTCCCGGTTACAGCTCAAGCGGGTCCAAAGCGCGGCCGAACAGCTTGCCCGGCTGACCGACGAGACCGTCGCGCTGATGTCTGGCGACGAGGTCGACCGGGCCGAAGTGCCGGTCCATGCCCAGTTGCGCCCGTTCCTCGACCGGATCGCCAGCCGCTGGCGCGCCCATGCCGACGAGCACGGGCTGACCTTCGCACTCGATGCCGATGGCGACCTGCCCGGCATCGTCGGAACCGACCCCGCCGCGCTGGAACGGATCCTGGCGAACGTGATCGGCAATGCGATGAAGTATTCCCCGACCGGAACGGTGCGGCTGCGGGTCCATATGGGTCCGCAGGAATCGCTGTGCCTGCGGGTGCGCGACACCGGCCCCGGCTTTTCCGAGGCGGCGCTGGCGCGGCTTTTCGAATTCGCCGGACGGCCGGTCGAAAGCAGCCGCCCCGGCACCGGGCTGGGGCTTCATATCGTGCGCGATCTGGCACGGCGGGTGCGCGGTCAGCTTCAGGTCGTGAATCTGGCCGAGGGCGGGGCCGAGGTTTCGGTCATCCTGCCGCGCAGCGCCTGGGCGCCGGGGGTGCATGCGCCGGGCGATCTGCATGACCTGCCCGATCTGTCTCGCTGCGACGTGCTGCTGGCCGAGGACAACCCCACGAACCAGCTTCTCATGCGGCAGATGCTGGAAACCCTTGGCGCGCGCTGCACGCTGGTCAAGGACGGACAGGCCGCGGCCGAGCTTCTGGCCGCGCGCCGCTTCGATATTGCGCTGATCGACATCGAAATGCCGCGCCTGTCGGGCATCGACGTGATCCGGCGCCTGCGCACGTCCGAAGGCGACGGCCCCGGTACCGCGGTGCTGGCGGTGACGGCCTTCGTGCTGTCGGCCAATCGCGACCAGATCTATGCCGCCGGCGCCGACGGGATCCTCGCCAAGCCGATCCTCAGCCTCGATTCCTTCGGCGAGGCCATCCTGCGGGTGTTGCGCAAGCGGCCCTGCGGCTGCATGCTGGTTCCGTCCCATGACGCCGCGCCCTTCGACGCGCTGCATCTCGACCGGTTGCTGGCGCTGGCGGGGCCTGAGGACGGGCGCGAGCTTCTGACACGGATGCGCGACGATCTCGAAACCGTGCGCGCCGGCCTCACCGAAGCCCTCGCCCAGGGCGACCGCGCGAAGCTGCGCTCGCAGACCCATGTGCTGATCTCGCTGGCGGGCGCGGTCGGCAATGGCGCCCTGCAGGCGCTGGCCGAAAACCTCAATTCCGCTGCGCGCCAGCCGGACGAGGCCGAAATCGCGCGGCTCTGCCCACGCACCATCGCCAGCATCGGGGAGCTGTGCACCGCCCTTCGGGCCGAATTCGACAGCCGTTACAGCAAGGCAGGCGCATGAGTGTTCCCCCGCTTCTGATGATCGAGGACACGCCGTCCCTGCAGATGATCTACGAGACGGTGCTGCGCAATGCCGGCTACAAGGTGGTGTCCGCCTCGACCGCGGAAGAAGGGCTGGCGGCCTTCCGCGAACTCAAGCCGCCGGTCGTGCTGCTGGACCTGATGCTGCCCGATCGTCCGGGGCAGGAGTTGTTGCAGGAGTTTCTGGCCCTGGCACCCGAAACCCGGGTGATCGTGGTCACCGCCAACGGCTCGATCAACCGCGCGGTCGAGGCGATGCGGGCCGGGGCCTATGAATTCCTGCTCAAGCCCTTCAACGAACAGCGTTTCCTGCACGCGGTCGAAACCGCGCTGGCCGAGCGCGGCGCGGCCAGTGAACCACCGGCCCCCGCCCCGCCGGTCCGGACAACCCCGGAACCGCCGACGGGTTTTGTCGGCAGTTCGCCGCAGATGGTGGCGGTCTACGACCGGATCGCCTCGGTCGGTCGGTCCAAGGCCACGGTCTTCATCACCGGCGAAAGCGGCACCGGCAAGGAGATCTGCGCGCAGGCCGTGCATGCCGCCTCGGCCCGGGCCGACGGGCCGTTCGTGCCGCTGAACTGTGCCGCGATCCCGCGCGATCTTCTGGAATCCGAGGTCTTCGGCCATCTCAAGGGCGCCTTCACCGGGGCGCTGGCCGACAAGCCGGGCGCCGCGGCGGTGGCTGACGGGGGAACGCTCTTCCTCGACGAGATCTGCGAGATGGACATGGGGTTGCAAACCAAGCTCCTGCGCTTCCTGCAGACCTCGACCGTACAGCCCATCGGCGCCTCGCATCCGCGCAAGGTCAATGTCCGGATCGTCTGCGCGACGAACCGCGATCCTCTCGAAGAGGTCCGGCTTGGCCGGTTCCGCGAGGATCTCTACTACCGCCTTCACGTGGTGCCGATCCACCTGCCGCCGCTGCGCGATCGCGGCGAGGATGTCGTCGAGATCGCCCAGGCCGCGCTCGAAAAGCTATCCGCCGAGGAAGAGCGCAGCTTCGACCGGCTCGCCCCCGAGGTGGCGGACCTGTTCCGCCGCCTGCCCTGGCCCGGCAACGTACGTCAGTTGCTGAACGTGCTGCGCCATGCGGTGGTGCTGAACCAGGGCCCCGAGGTCACGCTCGACATGCTGCCGATCGCGCTGCAGCAGGAGCGCGGGCGTCTGGCCGGGCCGGGCTTCAGCCCGCCGCCGGCGACCGGCAGTGCGACGCCGCCGGTCCAGATCGAGGACCTGATCGGCCGGACGCTGGCCGAGATCGAGCAGGTGGTGATCGAGGGCACAATCGCCCGCGAAGGCGGGTCGTTGCCGCGCGCGGCCAAGGTGCTCGACGTGTCGCCCTCGACGCTTTACCGCAAGCGCGAGGCTTGGGCGCGCAAGGACCAGGCGGGCTGACCGGCTCGCAGCGCGACCCCGATTTTTCGCAGAAAAATCGCGCCTGCCCCGGCCGCAGCGCCCTAAAGGAACTGTTCGCGGATCAGCCGCTCTTCAAGCCCGTGGCCCGGATCGAACAGAATCCGGTGCGAAATGGCCGATTCCGACCGGATCTCGACCATGCTCACGACCCCCGCCCCCCGGCTGTCGCCCTCGGCCATGACCGGGCGCTTGGCCGGTTGCAGGACCTCGATCCGGACCGTCGCCCGCTTCGGCAGCAGCGCACCGCGCCAGCGCCGCGGCCGGTAAGGTGCGACCGCGGTCAGGGCCAGAACATCCGATCCGATCGGCAGGATCGGACCATGGGCCGAATAGTTGTAGGCGGTCGAGCCCGCCGGGGTTGCTACCAGCGCGCCGTCGCAGACCAGCTCCTCGAGCCGCACCTTGCCATCGACCGAAATCCTGAGCTTGGCCGCCTGCGGCCCGGCGCGCAGAAGGCTGACCTCGTTGATCGCCAGCGCCTCCACCACTGCGCCATCCGGCCGGGTCGCCTTCAGCCTCAGCGGGTTGAGGATTTCCTCGGCCGCCGCCTCCAGCCGCTCGATCAGCCAGTCCTCGTGGAATTCGTTCATCAGAAAGCCAATGGTGCCGCAATTCATGCCATAGACAGGCAGATCATGCGCTTGCGTCGCATGCAGCGTCTGCAGCATGAAGCCGTCGCCGCCCAGAGCCACGATCACCTCGGCCGCCTCCAGCGCGGTCTGGCCGTACCGGGCCGTCAGCCGTTCCAGCGCGCCTTCGGCGCTCGCCGTTTCGCTTGCCAGAAAGGCGATCCTCGTCCTGCCGGCCATGTTCCTGTCCTTCGCGCGTTTCCGGCCAAGTCTTCGCGCGCGCCGATCGGAAACACAAGGCCCGGCTCCGCCCCGCGCTGCCCCCCCGACCCGCTGAAAACGGGCTTTTGCGATGCCCGGCCTTCCGATAAAACCGCCGTCATCCGGCCCAGGCTGTTTCGAGGAGACCCAAGATGAATGCCCATCACCAAGACAGTGGCTTTTTCCAGGACGACCTGGCCACTCGCGACCCCGAAATCGCCAAGGCCATCGGCCTGGAACTCGGCCGCCAGCGCGACGAGATCGAACTGATCGCGTCGGAAAACATCGTCAGCCGCGCCGTGATGGAGGCGCAGGGCTCGGTGATGACCAACAAATATGCCGAAGGCTACCCGGGCAAGCGCTATTACGGCGGCTGCCAGTTCGTCGACATCGCCGAGAACCTCGCGATCGAGCGTGCCTGCAAGCTGTTCGACGTGGCCTTCGCCAATGTCCAGCCGAACTCGGGCAGCCAGGCCAACCAGGGCGTCTTCACCGCGCTTTTGAAACCCGGCGACACCATCCTCGGCATGAGCCTCGATGCGGGCGGCCACCTGACTCATGGCGCCGCCCCGAACCAGTCGGGCAAGTGGTTCAACGCCGTCCAGTACGGCGTGCGCGAAAGCGATCTCGAGATCGACTACGACCAGATCGCGGCGCTCGCCCAGGAACACCAGCCCAAGCTGATCATCGCGGGCGGCTCGGCCATTCCGCGCATCATCGACTTCAAGCGCTTCCGCGAGATTGCCGACAGCGTGGGCGCCTGGCTGATGGTCGACATGGCCCATTTCGCGGGGCTGGTCGCGGCCGGCCTTTACCCCTCGCCCTTCCCGCATGCCCATGTCGCCACCACCACGACCCACAAGACCCTGCGCGGGCCGCGTGGCGGCATGATCCTGACGAATGACGAGGCGCTGGCCAAGAAGTTCAACTCGGCCATCTTCCCGGGCATCCAGGGCGGGCCGCTGATGCATGTGATCGCGGGCAAGGCCGTGGCCTTCGGCGAGGCGCTGCGCCCGGACTTCAAGACCTATCAGGAACAGGTCATCAAGAACGCCAAGGCGCTGGGCGCGGCGCTGGTCGAGGGCGGGTTGAACCTCGTCACCAACGGCACCGACAGCCACGTCCTGCTGGTCGACCTGCGGCCCAAGGGCGTGAAGGGCAACGCCACCGAGAAGGCTCTGGGCCGCGCCCATATCACCTGCAACAAGAACGGCATCCCCTTCGACACCGAGAAGCCCACGATCACCAGCGGCATCCGTCTGGGCTCGCCCGCCGGAACGACCCGCGGCTTCGGCGAAGAGGAATTCGCCCAGATCGGCCGCTGGATCACCGAGGTCGTGGACGGGCTCGCCGCCAATGGCGAAGAGGGCAACTCCGAAGTCGAGGCCCGGGTCAAGGCCGAGGTCGAGGCGCTCTGCACCCGTTTCCCGATCTATCCCGCGCTCTGAGCTTGCCGTCCAGGCGCCTGCCGAAGGCGTTCTGGACGGGCCTTTCCCGTCCGATGACCGACGGGCAAGTGCCGGACCGGACCTCTGCGACCCTGGCCGTTCTTGCCGGCCGGTCGTCCGATCGGGGTCGGGCTGAACCTTTATTTTAAAACGCCTGCGGCCCTTTCAGGGGCCGCGCCCGTGTCGCCTATTGGCCCAACAAGGCCAGAGGACGCGTGTCACGCGGCGCAACGGCAGTCTCACGACCGACGCTCTGGCCTGTCAGGCGATCCGATCCATCGGCGGGTCGTTGAGGGCAAAATCGGCGCTTAGAAGACGCTGAAGCTTCGGCACGTCCCTCGGCCGACGACACCGGCCGGACCCGCGCCGGAAGGAGGGTCCGACGTCACGGGGCGGACCGGCACGGCCCCCCGAAGGTCAGCGCCCCAGCCCCAGACGGTCCAGAAGCTCGCGCAGGTTCACGCGGTCCGCGTCGCTGTACTCGGCCGAGCGCGACTTGAAAAGCGTCGCCTGGCTGCGGTGGATCAACCCGTCGGACAGGATCTTCAGGTGATTGGCCCGCAGCGTCTCGCCGGTCGAGGTAATGTCGGCGATGGCTTCGGCGGTCAGGTTCTTGACCGTGCCCTCGGTCGCTCCCTGGCTGTCGACCAGCTGATAGTCGGCCACGCCCGCATCGCGCAGGAAGACCCGGACCAGCCGGTGATACTTGGTCGCGATCCGCAGCCGGTGGCCATGGGCGGCCCGGAAGGCCGCCGCCGCCGCGTCGAGATCGTCGAGCGTGTCGACATCGGCCCAGCAGCGCGGCACCGCGATGATCAGATCGGCATAGCCGAAGCCCATCGGTTCGAGCGCCAGCACGCGATGTTCCCAGTCGGCGATCCGTTCCTGTACCAGATCGGAACCGGTCACCCCCAGATGGATCCGGCCCGAAGCCAGCTCGCGCGGGATCTCGCCCGCCGACAGCAGCATCAGTTCGATCCCCTCGACGCCCTCGACCGCGCCCGAATATTCGCGCTCGGACCCGGTGCGGGCGATAGAGATGCCCCGCTCGGCGAACCAGTCGAAGGTCTTTTCCATCAGCCGGCCCTTGGAGGGCACCCCGAGTTTCAGCGTCATGCCAGCGCCTCCGTCAGCGACAGCACCAGTTCGGGCCGGACCACGCCGCCGACCGCGGGCACCTCGCGGCCGCGCCCCAGGATGCGGGTCAGCGCGTCATAGCGCCCGCCCGTGGCGACCGGCGGCAGCCCGGGCAGGCCCTCGGCGTAGAAGCCGAAGACGAAGCCGTCGTAATATTCCATCGTGGTGCGGCCGTAGCTGGCCTCGAAATCCAGAAGATCGACGTCGATCCCCTGCCCCGCCAGCGCGTCGAGCCGCGCCTGCATCCGGTCGACCGCCGGGCCGATGGTCTTGAGATCGACCGCGATGTCGCGCAGATGCGCCAGCGCATGCACCGAGGTCTCGCGGATCGACAGCAGATCCTCCAGCAATTCGGTCTCGCCAAGAGAAACCGGCGGCTCGGCCGCGTCCTGAACCAGAGCGTAAAGCCGGTAGGCCACATCGGCGCGCGAGCGCAGCCCGATTTCCGGCGCAGCGGCGTTCAGCACGGCCTCGACGCCATGGGTCTCGATCTCGGCCAGCAGGCGCTTGCGGCTTTCGGGCAGCGGGGTGCGCCCGGCAAACCGTTCCAGCAGCGCGCGGAACCGGCGCGGCCGCCAGACATGGCGCCGCAGCGCCGCCTTGCGCTTGTCGGTGGTGGAAAGCCCGTCGACGGCCGCGAGGATCAGCCCGATATCGCCGGTCGCGGCCCTGAGGTCGAGCGGCGACAGCGCCTCGGAAAACAGCGCGAAGACCTCGGCATCGGCCTCGGCCGGGCTTTCGCCGCCGAAAAGCTCGTAGCCCACCTGGATATATTCGTTGGGCCGGGCCGGGTCGCGTTCCTGCCGCCGGAAGACCTCGCCGCAATAGGTATAGCGGGCCGGGTCGGCGGCGCTGTCCATATGCATCTGCACCACCGGCACGGTGAAATCGGGGCGCAGCATCTGTTCGCCCCGCAGCGCGTCCGAGGTCACATAGGCCCGCGCCCGGATATCCTCGCCATACAGATCGAGAAGCGTCTCGGCCGGTTGCAGGATCGCGGTCTGAACCGGCTCGGCCCCAGCGCCCCGGAAGAACACATGCAGCCGTTCGGCCTGCGCAAGAATGCGGCCCTTGTCCTGCACCGCTCAGCCCTCGCCCTGGGCCAGCAGCCGCCGGACCTCGGCCACCAGATCGCTGCGCGCCGCCTCGAACTGGGCAGGCTGGGATTTCCATTCCTCGAGGCTGGCGCTTTCGGCGATCCTCGCGCCCAGCAGCAGATCCTTGATCTGGACGACGCCGCGCGCCGCCTCGTCGCTGCCCTGGATGATGGCGACGGGCGACTGGCGTTTGTCGGCGTATTTCAGCTGGTTGCCGAAGTTCTTCGGGTTGCCCAGATAGACCTCGGCGCGGATGCCGGCATTGCGCAGCTCGCCCACCATGGTCTGATACTCGGCCATCCGGTCGCGATCCATCACGGTCACGATCACCGGCCCTTTCAGGTCGGCCCCGGCGCGGCCCTTGGCGCGCAACGCCGCCAGCAGCCGGTCGACACCGATCGAAACGCCGGTCGCAGGCACGTCCTGCCCGGTGAAACGCTTGACCAGATCGTCATAGCGCCCGCCGCCCGCGACGGACCCGAATTGCCGCGGCCGCCCCTTTTCGTCGAGGATCTCGAAGGTCAGTTCGGCCTCGAAGACCGGGCCGGTATAATAGCCAAGCCCCCGCACGACGGACGGATCGAGGACGATCCGGTCGGCGCTATAGCCCTGCGCGTCGAGCAAGGTCGCGATGGTTTCCAGCTCGTCGACGCCTTGGGCCCCCATGGCCGAACCCGCGACCAGCTCGCGCAGCCGCGCGCAGGTTTCGGCGCCGGTCTCGCGACGGGCGGCCATGAAGCCCATCACCACCTCGGCCTGCTCGGCCGAGAGCTTCGCGCCATCGGTGAAATCGCCCGAGTCGTCCTTGCGGCCCTCGCCCAGAAGCGCGCGCACGCCCGCCTCGCCCAGCCGGTCGAGCTTGTCGATGGCGCGCAGAACGATACCGCGTTCGGCCTCGAATTTCGAGGGATCGGCGGGGTCGAGCACGCCCGCCACCTCCATCACCCCGTTCAGGACCTTGCGGTTGTTCACCCGAACCACGTAATCGCCGCGCGGAATGCCGACCGTTTCCAGCGCATCCGAGAGCATTGCGCAGACCTCGGCATCGGCGGCAACGGTCGGGGCGCCCACTGTGTCGGCATCGCATTGATAGAACTGGCGGAACCGCCCCGGCCCCGGTTTTTCATTGCGCCAGACCGGCCCCATCGCATAGCGCCGGTAGGGGCTGGGCAGATCGTTGCGGAACTGCGCCGCGACCCGGGCCAGCGGCGCGGTCAGGTCATAGCGGAGCGCGACCCAGTCGCTGTCCTCCTCCTGCCAGGCGAAGACCCCTTCGTTGGGACGGTCGACATCGGGCAGGAACTTGCCCAGCGCCTCGACCGTCTCGACCGCGGAGGTCTCAAGGGGATCGTAACCATAACGGTGGTAGACCTCGGCGATACGGTCGAGCATCGCCTTACGTTCCGTGACATCGGCACCGAAATAGTCGCGGAACCCCTTGGGCGTCTCGGCCCTGGGGCGGCGGGGTTTCTTGTCCTTGGCCATCGGTCTCTCGCCACTGCCTACGCGTCGCGCGGGGTCTAGCGGAAGGGGGGCCGGGGGGCAAGGTCGTGCAAGGTCCGGAGGACGCATGGATCGGGAACTGACGGCACTGGAAACGCGGCTGACCCGGCTGAGCACCGAGGTCGACGGGCTGACGCGGGCCATCGACCGGCAGGCGAGGGAGATCGCCGGGTTTCAACGGCTGGTCGCCGGGACGCTTGCACGCAGCGCGGCACGCGACCGGGCGGATGCGGGGTCAGAACGGCAACCGGAACAAGTGGCGCGCTGACCCTGCGGGCCCGCGCGGACGACCGGTGGGGCGCCTTGGGTATTTGAACCAAGAAGAAAGTCGCGAAGCGGGCGTCTTGCGGCGGGACGGGCGGGCCGCAGGCACCCCGGGCCACGCATGCGCCCCCTTTTGCAGACGGCACGGTTCCGGACCATCGGAGCGCACCGCGATCGGAGGCGGTCGCGCCGCCCCGAAGCCCGGCCGGCGGGCAAGGCGGGTTCAGACCTCTTCGACGGTGGCGACGCCGGGCAGGCTGCGCAGCGCGCCCTTGATCTGGGGATTGACAGGGTAGCGGTCGTTCAGCGCCATCCGGACCTCGCCAGGCAGGTCGGGGGCGATCAGGCAGAATTCAATGGGGCCGCGAGCGCGCGGCCCGCTTTCGCTGCGCGCCCGGTCGAGCAGGGCCGCGACCGCCTCGACAGCGGCTTCGGTCTCGACCACCACCTTTAGCCCGGTCGCCCCGGCATCGGCCACGACGGTATCGACCGGCTTAACCGACCGGCCCAGAAGCTTCAGTTGCTCGTTCTCCAGATTGGCCTCGACCTGGATCACCACATTCATGCCGGGTTCGAGACTGTCGCGCGCGACCTCGAGCACATCCGAGAACAGCGTCACCTCGAAAAGCCCCGTCGGGTCCGACATCTGCACGAAGGCAAAGCGGTTGCCCTTGGCCGATTTCCTCTCTTGCCGCCCGGCCACGGCGCCCGCCATCTGGACGAGGGCCGGCCCCGACTTGGTCTTTTCCTCGACCTCGGCCCGGGTCATCACCTTCTTCCGACGCAGCGCGGGCATGTAATCGTCGAGCGGGTGGCCAGAGAGGTAGAAGCCGATGGCCTTCTGTTCCTCGGCCAGGCGCTCGTTCGGCAGCCAGTCGGTCACGGAGGCCAAGCGCGGCTCGGGCAGATCCTCCCCCGCCTCGCCGAAAAGCGACACCTGCGCCGAGGCGCGCTGGTCGTGGATCGCCGCCGAATAGGCCACCAGCGCATCGAGGCTTTCGAAGACCCGGCGGCGGTTGCCGTCCAGCGCATCGAACGCCCCGGCGCGGGCCAGCATTTCCAGCGGGCGCTTGCCCACATGCTTCATGTCGACCCGGCGGGCAAAATCGAAGAGCGAGCCGAAAGGTCGGCCGTCGCGGGCCTCGACGATCAACTTCATCGCCTCGATACCCACGTTCTTGAGCGCCCCCAGCGCGTAGACCAGCCGTCCCTCCTGCACGTCGAAGGTAGGAAGCGAGCGGTTCACGCAGGGCGCAACGATCTCCAGACCGAGGCCCCGGCGAACTTCTTCGGCATAGACGGCAAGCTTGTCGGTCAGATGGATATCGCAGTTCATGACGCCCGCCATGAACTCGACCGGGTGGTTGGCCTTCAGCCAGGCGGTCTGGTAGCTGACGACCGCATAGGCTGCGGCGTGCGACTTGTTGAACCCGTAATTCGCGAACTTTTCCAGGAGGTCGAAGACCTCGGTCGCCTTCTTGGCGTCGACCCCGTTCTTCTTGGCGCCCTCGACGAATTTCGGGCGCTCGGCATCCATCGCCTCCTTGATCTTCTTGCCCATGGCGCGGCGCAGAAGGTCGGCGCCGCCGAGGCTGTAGCCCGCCATCACCTGGGCGATCTGCATCACCTGTTCCTGATAGACGATGATGCCCTGGGTCTCGGCCAGGATGTGGTCGATGGTGGGATGGATCGATTGGAGCGGCCTGAGCCCCTGTTTCACCTCGCAATAGGTGGGAATGTTCTCCATCGGGCCGGGCCGGTAGAGCGCCACCAGCGCCACGATATCCTCGATGCAGGTGGGCTTCATGCGCCGCAGCGCGTCCATCATGCCCGAGCTTTCCACCTGGAACACCGCGACCGTATGGGCGGTCGCGTAAAGCTCGTAGGTCTTCGGATCGTCGAGCGGGATATGCCCGATATCGTTTTCGGCTCCGGCCGCCGGTTCATAAAGGACAGTGCCATCGGCCGCCCGGTGCAGCGGCCGGCCGCTGCCGAGGATCAGGTCGATGGCGTTCCGGATCACCGTCAACGTCTTCAGCCCGAGAAAGTCGAACTTCACCAGACCGGCCTGTTCGACCCATTTCATGTTGAACTGGGTCGCGGGCATGTCGGACCGCGGGTCCTGGTAAAGCGGCACCAGATCGTCGAGCGGCCGGTCGCCGATCACCACCCCCGCGGCGTGGGTCGAGGCGTTCCGTAGAAGCCCTTCGACCTGCTGGCCATAGGTCAGCAGCCGCTCCACGACCTCTTCGTTCTTCGCCGCCTCGCGCAGCCGCGGCTCGTCGGTCAGGGCCTGGGAAATCGAGACCGGCTTCACGCCCTCGACCGGGATCAGCTTCGACAGCTTGTCGACCTGGCCATAGGGCATCTGCAGCACCCGGCCCACGTCGCGAACCGCGGCCTTCGACAGGAGCGCGCCGAAGGTGATGATCTGCGCCACCTTCTCGCGGCCGTATTTTTCCTGCACGTAATGGATGACCTCCTCGCGGCGATCCATGCAGAAGTCGATGTCGAAGTCGGGCATCGAGACCCGTTCGGGGTTCAGAAAGCGTTCGAACAGCAGCGAATAGCGCAAGGGGTCGAGGTCGGTGATGGTCAGCGCATAGGCCACCAGAGAGCCCGCGCCCGAGCCCCGCCCCGGGCCCACCGGAATGCCGTGCTCCTTGCCCCATTTGATGAAGTCGGCCACGATCAGGAAATAGCCCGGGAAGCCCATCCCCTCGATGATCCCAAGCTCGAATTTCAGCCGTTTTTCGTACTCCTCGACCGGCGCGGCATGGGGGATCACCGCCAGCCGGGCCTCGAGCCCTTCCCAGGCCTGACGGCGCAGCTCCTCGACCTCGTCATCGGCAAAGCGCGGCAGGATGGGCTTGCGCTTTTCCGATTTCACCGCGCAGCGGCGGGCGATCTCGACGGTGTTTTCCAGCGCCTCGGGCAGGTCGGCGAACAGCGCCGCCATCTCTTCGGGCGTCTTGAAATAATGCTGGGGCGTCAGGCGGCGGCGCGGCTCGGCCTGATCGACATAGGCGCCGTCTGCGATGCACAAAAGCGCGTCATGGGCCTCGTACATGTCGGATTTGGGGAAGTAGACGTCATTGGTCGCGACCAGCGGCAAATCCATCGCATAGGCCATCTCGACATGAGCGCGCTCGGTCTCGCGCTCGGCCTCGGTCGGCTGGCCGCCCTCGCCCGGATGGCGCTGCAGCTCGACATAAAGCCGGGTCGGAAAGGCCGCGGCCAGCCGGGTCACAAGCGCCTCGGCCTTGGCCCGCTGGCCCTCGCGAATGAGCCGCCCCACAGGGCCGTCCGGCCCGCCGGTCAGGCAGATCAGGCCCTCGGTATGATCGATCAGCTGATCGGGGGTGACCTGGGGCAGCTCCCCCGACTTGCCCAGATAGAGGCAGGAATTCAGCTTCATCAGATTGCCGTAGCCGGCCTCGTCCTGCGCCAGCAGGACCACAGGCGCGGGCGGACGCGGACGCTCGCCCGGGGCCGCCGGATCGTAGGCCAGATCGACCTGACAGCCCAGGATCGGCTGGATCCCCGCCCCGGTGGCATAGCTGGAAAACTCCAGCGCGCAGAACATGTTGTTGGTGTCGGTCACGGCGACCGCGGGCATCCCGGCGGCCTTGCACAGATCGGGCAGTTTCTTGACCCGGACCGCCCCCTCGAGCAGCGAGTATTCGGTATGCAGGCGAAGATGGATGAATCGGGGCGCGGCCATGGCCCCACCCTATCCAGAGCCGCCGCCGGGCGAAAGGCTCAGACCGGTTCCAGAAACTCGATCCGGTTGCCGAACGGGTCGTCGATGTAGAACCGTCGCATTCCCGGCAGCGCCCCGTCCCAGCGCGGCGCAAGGCCCGCCCGTTCCAGCCGGTCGGCAAGCGCGCCCAGCCCGCGCACCTCCAGCGCCGGATGCGCCTTGCGCGCGGCCGCGAAGGGCGTCTCGACCCCCAGATGCAGCCGCAACTCGCCGCGCCGGAACCAGACCCCGCCGCGCGCCTCCAGCGCCTCGGGCTTTTGCTCTTCCTCCAGCCCCAGAAGTCCGCCGTAAAAGGCCCGCGCCTCGTCCTCGCGGCCCTCCGGCATCGCCAGCTGAACGTGATGCAGCGCGTGCGGATACATGTTGCTCCCGATCCTTCTGCCCCGACAGGGGGCAGCATAGGGGCGCGGCCCCGCCCCTGCCAAGCCGCATTCCCCAAAGGTGGCGCCAGATCTGCCTGTTTTTTGGGCGCAACCTGCCACTTCGCCACATCTTCGCCCGGTTTTCCCTTGCCAAGCCCGGCATCGCCCGATCTGCTGGCCCGGAGGACCCGACAGGGGCCGCTCCTTCTACGCCGCATCGAGGGAGCCCGGCCCGGGGATGACGGCGACAACCCGGTAAGGCGGCGGATTCACGGCATGGACATCACCTTTCTTCTGAACGGAGAAAGAGTGGCTTTGACGGAGGTTGCGCCCACCGCGACGCTGCTCGACTGGCTGCGCGAGACGCGCGGCCTGACCGGCACCAAGGAGGCCTGCCGCGAGGGCGATTGCGGCGCCTGCACGGTGATGGTGACGGATGCCGAGGGCAGCCGCGCGCTCAATGCCTGCATCCTCTTCCTGCCGCAGATCGACGGCAAGGCGATCCGCACCGTCGAGGGCCTGGCGGCACCCGATGGCCGGCTGCACCCGGTGCAAGAGGCGCTGATCGACCATCACGGCAGCCAGTGCGGCTTCTGCACGCCCGGTTTCGCGGTCTCGATGGCGACCGCCCACAAGACAGGGGAAACCGATCTCGACAGCGCGCTTGCGGGCAATCTCTGCCGCTGCACCGGCTATGCCCCGATCCTGCGCGCCGCCGAGGCCGCCCGCAACGCCCCGGTTCCCGACTGGATCGAGGAAGACGCCAGCTTCTTCTTGGCCGAAATACCCTCGGGGGGGGCCGATCCACAGGATCGGCGGGGGGGGGG
>NZ_MUAV01000244.1:0-303 GCF_003265965.1 Rhodovulum viride
TAACTCAACACGAAACTAAATTCTAAGAAATACCAGTTTCCTATAGACTATTTAGTTTGGTGGGTTGATTTTCATTCTCACAGCTCTGACTTGAGTGTATTCATGCAAAACTTCTTCACCCATTTCTCTACCGATACCTGAAGCACTGAATCCTCCGAATGGAACCATTGGGTGGAAATCGTTATAAGTGTTGACCCAAACAGTACCGGCTTTAACTCTGTTGGCCACATCAATACATTTGTTAACGTCAGCAGAGTGAATACCAGCAGCCAAACCATAATCGGAATCATTGGCCAATTCAAC
>NZ_MUAV01000245.1:0-302 GCF_003265965.1 Rhodovulum viride
CCGCCCGCTTTGCTGGTGCGGATAGGACCCGGCCGGTGCCGATCCGGCGGCGGTCTTCATCTCGCGCTTGGCGATGGCGGCGGTCTCGTCGGCCAGGTCGCGGATCGTTTCCATCAGCGCGTCCTCGCCATCTGTCATGAGGTCGCGCAGCATGTCCTGCAGGGCCTCGATGCCTCTCAGCTCGAACTTGACCTTCACGACACGCCCTCGGAGATCCCGATCTCGATGAAGCGTTCGCGGCCGCCATGGGGCAAGGCGCTCTCGATATTGTAGGTCCGGCCGCGCCAGACCAGCCGGTCGGC
>NZ_MUAV01000246.1:0-297 GCF_003265965.1 Rhodovulum viride
GGCCATTCGTAGATGTCTCTTAAAGCTTGTGCAGTTCTTTCTTTGAATCCTGGGTACTTGTTGTACACTGAACCGTCAGCAGCACAATGAGCGGTTTCGTAACCTCTCTTTTGACAAATAGCAGCAATACCACAAACAGAGAATCTAGCAGATCTTTCACCAATCAATTCCGCTAAACGAAGAATAATCTTTCTTTCTGGTTCTGTGGTTTCAATGCCCAATTTTTCTCTAAATAAGTCGGCGACATCAGACAAGTTTTCAAATGGATCTTCTTCAATTTTGGATGGATAAGAGGCA
>NZ_MUAV01000247.1:0-296 GCF_003265965.1 Rhodovulum viride
TTGTCTAAAATGCAATCTATTTGCTATAAAACCATAACGAAAAAAAAAAACGTACATATATATCTATAAATCCTGTTTATTTGTTGACTTTGTTGAAGTATTCCTTGGATGCTTCTGGGCTTGGCTTGATGGTTTCATCACCTGGGTGCCAGTTAGCTGGACAAACTTCACCGTATTTTTCAGTGAATTGGAAAGCCTCCAACAATCTCAAGGATTCTTCAACAGATCTACCGACTGGCAAGTCATTGATGGTGATTTGTCTCAAGACACCCTTTGGATCAATCAAGAAAATACCT
>NZ_MUAV01000248.1:0-295 GCF_003265965.1 Rhodovulum viride
TCAGCCTTGACTTTCTTACCATCCTTGTCTTTGGAAGAACCTTCTTCTTCAATGTGGTATCTCAAGTTTTCCAACAAAAAGATTTCACCATCTTTGGCGTTTTCAACAGCCTTGGTGACTTCTGGACCAACACAATCGTTCAAGAAGGTGACTTTTTGACCCAACAATTTTTCCAATTCAGTAGCAACTGGAGCTAATGAGTATTTGTCGTTTCTTTCACCGTTTGGTCTACCCAAGTGGGAAGCCAAGACAATGTATTTTGGTTTATGTTCTTCAACGTATTTGATGGTTGGCA
>NZ_MUAV01000249.1:0-295 GCF_003265965.1 Rhodovulum viride
TCCCCTCGTAACCTTCTGTCTTTCCTTGCTTCTTTTCTTCTTCCACGGCTTGAACGGCCTGAACGGCTTGAAAATCAAAGGTACGCGCAAGAACGGTTTCTCTCATGGTCCTGCCCCTATCTCGCGCGCACGCGCGGACCCCGGAAATTCGGGCCGTTCGGGCCGTTCCGGCCGGGATTTTCCGTGCAAGCCGTTGATATCGCTTGCACCCCCGCGCCCCGTGGTCGCCTCCGTCTCAGGCCGTCAGGGACGGTTTCGGGCCGGTCGGGCCGGTGGGCCGGGGCGGTCGGACGGC
>NZ_MUAV01000250.1:0-294 GCF_003265965.1 Rhodovulum viride
AGAGTCAAATCAGCAACAAATCCATCACCCAATTCTTTAGAAATAGAAGCATTAGGATCAGTAGCAAAAATAACATAATTTTCTTCATCAGTATAACCTAAAGCTTTAGCCCAAGCTGCCATTACAAATGGATCATTGGCAGATAAAACAATGATTTTTTTGACGCCCTTGTCTTTGAAATCTTTCAAATGTTTCAAATAATCAGGGATATGTTGTTCGGTACAAGTTGGGGTAAAAGCACCAGGCACAGCAGTGACAACAACAGTATTATTTGGAAATAAAGATTTTAAATCC
>NZ_MUAV01000251.1:0-294 GCF_003265965.1 Rhodovulum viride
TGGCGCGGATCGGCGTCATCGGGACCGGCCGGGCGCTGGCAATGCCGCGCCGGGGTTATACCGATCTTGGGATGATCGATCTCGGCCGCAGCGCCACGCTGACCAGCCATGTCAGCGAGGGCGGCCAGCTGATGGGCCGGTTCCTCCAGCGCAGCGGGCTGTCCGGCTCCTTCTCCTGGCAGAACCTGCCCGAGGACTGGTACCGCGCCACCTTCGATCCCTTCGCCAGGGCCGCACGCACCGAGCCCTTCTGGATCGCGGCCCGGCCCGAGGGCTATCCGACCGACTGCGCCT
>NZ_MUAV01000252.1:0-292 GCF_003265965.1 Rhodovulum viride
CAAAAGAGTTATTGACTTGCAAGCTCCAGCTTCTACTGTCAAGAGAATCACTCAAATCACTATCGAACCAGGTGTAGATGTCGAAGTCACCATTGCTGCTTAAGCATCTTGAACTTGACTATACAGTCTCAATAATCAGATATATGTTGTCATTATGAAAATTTGGTGGATTTTTTTATTCTTTTTATTCTTTTCAAATCAATAGTTAAGGGGAATGATGTGTGTGTTTTTTTTTATTAAATATGTCATATATGCATTGAAGAGAGTGGATGGAAAAGGGGACATCATCTCC
>NZ_MUAV01000025.1:0-57858 GCF_003265965.1 Rhodovulum viride
GCACCCGGCTCTGCAATTCGGGCGTCCGCTGGCTGCATGTGCCGCCGACCAACGCTCCGGCCGAGGCGCACCCGGACGAGCGCGCGGCCTGGCGCAACCTTCCCGAAGAGGCCCGCCGCGCCATAATGTGGCGGCTGCTCGACGAGGGGGCCGCGCTGTTCTCGGCCTGCTGGCGCGCTCCGATCCCGCGCGTCGCGGTCGAGAACCCGGTGATGCACCCGCATGGCCGCGCCCGCCTGCCCGCCGATCTGCCGAAACCGCAGATCGTCCAGCCATGGTGGTTCGGCGAGCCCTTCTTCAAGGCGACCGGCCTTTACCTGCGCGGCCTCGCGCCCCTGAGCGCCACCGACCGCCTGACCCCGCCCGCGCCCGGCACCGAGGCGCACAAGCGCTGGAGCGCGGTCCACCGGGCCCCGCCCGGCCCCGACCGCTGGAAGATCAGATCCCGCACCTTCGAGGGCCTCGCCGCCGCCGCGGCCAGCCAATGGGGCGGCGACGCAAGGCAGGAGGCCGCGTGATGCCTGAGACCGAATGGCCCCGCGAGATCTGGGCCGCCCAACCCGACCCGGACGACGCAGAGCGCAGGCACGTCCTTTCAGAACACGCCACCGTCCCGCGTTTCGAGGGAGACAGCGAGCGCGATTGCGCGTTCCACCGCTGTGTCGACGGCGACATCGTCGACAGCGCGGATCGCTACCACCGCGAAATGCTGATCGCCGCGCGCGCCCGGGCCGACGCCGCAGAGGCCGAACGCGACCGGCTCCGCGCCGAGCTCGGGCGGCTGCGGGAGGACGCAGGACGGTATCGGTGGCTGCGCGCCCGGGATCTCGACACGATCCAGTCCGGGGGCGTCTTCGCGGGCAAGACGCCCGAAAACCTCGTCCTGAACCTGGAAGACCTCGACGCGGCGATTGATGCCGCCCGCGACCACGAGGACCGGAGCAATGGCTGACACCCTCCGCGCCAGCTTCGGCCGGTTCGAGGCCGAAACCGTCCCGGCCGAAGCCCGTCTGACAATCAGCAGGGACGGTGCGACCGTGATCCGGCTCTTCGGCCGCGATCTGGTTCGCAGCACGCTTCTGGGCGGCAGCTGGTGCCCCGACATGCAGCGCGCCCTCCGCTGGGGCCTCCAACGGATCGAGGCCGAGCTCGGCGAGGATCTCCGCTTCCGCGCCGGTGTGATGGCCGCATGCGAGACCATGCGGCGCCTGAGCGTTGGCCTGGACGTTCACGCCGGTCAGACGAGCGCGATCCTGCTGGGCGATGAGCCGACCCGGCTCGGGTTCAGAAAGGCGGTCGGCGAGCTGGTCGACAGCGTCATGGGAGGGACGCTCGATGGCTAACATGCTCCTGATCGAGAAGTGGAGCTTTTGGTGTGAGCCAAACGCGAAGGACCATGCCGCGCTAAGGTCGAAAACCGTTTCGGAAACTGAACAGGCCCGAAAGCCATGCCCCTGACCCTCTGCTTTGCACCCAGACTGATGCCAGCAGGGCAGGCAGCGCACTATCTTGGCGTTTCGGTCTCAAAGCTGCGAACACTGCCGATCACATCGAAGCAGCTGGACGGCAAACGAGTTTGGGACCTGCGCGACCTCGACGCCTATGCTGACAACTTGCCGACACACGGGGAATCGGATCAGGGGAACACATGCGACGCGCTGTTCACGGCAAGGGCATCCTGAAGCACCTTAACGCCTCAGGGCGGTGGCCAAGCGGGAATGTCCGCTACTACTACCGCCCGAAAGGGCAGAAGGGCGTGCCGCTGCCGGACATGCCGCCGTCACACCCCGACTTCCTCGCTGCCTATGCCAAAGCCGCTGGCCTGTCGGAACCGCCGCTGCCGTCAGCCCGCACCGGCTCGATTGCAGCCGGGATCGCCGCCTACCTGAAGTCCGATGCCTTTCTGTCCCTATCTGCCGGAACGCGCACGCGACGACGCATCATGCTGGACGACATCCGGCGGCGCTATGGCACGGGACTGACGCGCGATCTTCGGCCGCATCACATTCGCGCGGATCTCGAAGGTCGGCCACCGCACCCCGCCAACAACCGCCTGAAATGCTGGCGCGGCCTCTGCCGCTGGTGGCAAGACGCAGGGCTGGCCGAAGACGACGCCGCCGGGCCGGTCCGCACCCGCCGGGCCCCGCCCACTGACGGCCATCTGCCATGGACGCGCGACGATCTGGCGAAGTTCCGCGACCGCTGGCCAGAAACCACTCCGCAGCGCTTGGCTTTCGAGCTGCTGTTCTGGACCGGGGCCCGCATGTCGGATGCGGTGCGCCTCGGGCCAGGCATGGTCGACGCTGATGGCTGGTTGAGCTATCGGCAGTCAAAGACCGGCGGGAGGGTCGACGTTCCCTTTACCGCAAGCGCACCGGCCTGGGCCGAGCCGTCCGACCGCACCCATCTCTTTTCCGCACTCAAGGCGCAGACTGATCGGCATGCGGTCTGGATGGTCACCACCCACGGTCGCCCCAGGTCGATCAAGGCTGCCAGCCAATGGTTTGCCGAGGCGGCCCGCGCCGCCGGTATTGATGGCGGCCGGTCGGCCCACGGGCTTCGAAAGACGCGTGCCCAGATCATGGCCGAGCGCGGCGCCACACCTGACCAGCGCGCCGCATGGCTGGGGCACGAGTCCCTCTCCGAAGTGCAGCACTACAGCCGCCGCGCGGATCGCCGAAGGATGCTCGCGGGAACGGAGCCGGAACCGAAAAGTTCCAACTCGCCGAACCAAGTTCCAACTATTGTCCGCAAGTAGCTCTTTTCACGAGACTATTTTTTAACGTGGTGATCCCGGCAGGACTCGAACCTGCAACCTATCCCTTAGGAGGGGATTGCTCTATCCAGTTGAGCCACGGGACCACGCGCGGTCTTTTTCCTCGGAAAACGCCGCAGTTGCAAGACCGCTTCACCTTGGACATCCGGGCCATTCCCGCTTAACTGGTGCGACCACCCCTCTGAAGGACTTGTCGCCCCGTGACCGCAGACCGTCCCGACAGACCGAGCCGACCGCTGACGCTGCGCGACGTGTCCGAAGCCTCGGGCGTCAGCGAGATGACGGTCAGCCGCGTGCTGCGGCACAGCGGCGATGTCTCGGAGAAGACCCGCGCCAAGGTACTGGAGGCCGCCAAGCGGCTGGGTTACGTGCCCAACCGCATCGCGGGCGGGCTGGCCAGCCAGCGCGTGAACCTTGTGGGCGTGATCATTCCGTCGCTGTCGAACATGGTCTTCCCCGAAGTGCTGGCGGGCATCAACGAGGTGCTGGAAGACACCCCGCTGCAGCCCGTTTTCGGGCTGTCCCGCTACGACCCGCCGCATGAGGAGAAGGTGCTGTTCGAGATGCTGTCCTGGCGGCCCTCGGGGCTGATCGTGACCGGGCTCGAACATTCCGAGGCCAGCCGGGCGATGCTGCGGGCCGCGGGGATTCCTGTGGTCGAGATCCTCGATCTGGACGGCGAGCCCATCGACTCGGTCGTCGGCATCTCGCATCGCCGGGCCGGGGCCGAGATGGCGCGGGCCATCGCGGGGGCGGGCTATCGCCGGATCGGTTTCCTCGGCACCAAGATGCCGATGGACCACCGGGCGCGGAAGCGGTTCGAGGGGTTCACCGGGGCGCTTGCCCGGGCGGGTCTCGAGATCGTCGATCAGGAATTCTATTCGGGCGGATCGGGGCTCGAGAAGGGCCGCGAGATGACGCGGGCGCTGCTGGACCGTCATCCCGATCTGGATTTCCTTTACTTCTCCAACGACATGATCGCGGCGGGCGGGCTGCTTTACTGTCTGGAGCGCGGCTTCGACGTGCCGGGCAAGCTGGGGCTGGCGGGCTTCAACGGCATCGAGCTGCTGAGCGGGCTGCCGCTGCGCCCGGCCACGATGGACATCCAGCGCCGCGAGATCGGCCGCCGCGCGGCGCAGATCATCGCGGATTGCGTCGCCAAGGGTCTGCCCGGCAAGGGCGAGCGGGTGGCGCTGACGCCGCGGATCGACCCGGGCCATACCCTGCGTGCCGCCCTTGCCAGATGTGGACAAGCCGTCCGCGATCAGGTTTAACCGCGGCCAAATCGCTCCGGCGCCCCAACGAGGCCTCAATGCCAGCCGTTTCCATCGTCATTCCCATGAAGAACGAGGCCGAGAATGTCGCCTTTCTTCTGGGCGAAATCGCCGAGGCCTGCGCAGGTCTCGACAGCCACGAGGTGATCGTCGTCGACGACGGCTCGACCGACCGGACGGCGGCCATCGTCGCCGAGCGGATGAAATCCGACCCTGCCTTGCGGCTGCTGCGCCACCCGAATTCGGGCGGGCAGAGCGCGGCCGTGCATAGCGGTGTGCTGGCGGCGCGCGCGCCGGTGGTTTGCACGCTTGACGGCGACGGTCAGAACCCGCCCGCCGAACTGCCGAAGCTCTGGGCGCCGCTCCTGGCCGACGAGACCGGTCGGCTGGCGCTGGTCGCCGGGCAGCGGGTCGGGCGGCAGGACACCGCCTCGAAGAAATGGGCCTCGCGCGCGGCCAATGCGATCCGGGCGCGGTTGCTGAAGGACGGCACCCGCGACACCGGCTGCGGGCTCAAGGGCTTCCGGCGCGACCTGTTCCTGACCCTGCCCTATTTCGATCACATGCACCGCTATCTGCCCGCGCTTTTCAAGCGCGACGGCTGGGAGATCGCGCTGGTCGATGTCAGTCACCGCGAACGCCATGCCGGACAGTCGAACTACAACAACCTCCAGCGCGCGCTGGTCGGCATCCACGACCTGATCGGCGTGTCCTGGCTGATCCTGCGCCGCAAGAAGGCCCGCGCCACCGAGGAGGTTCCGCATGGCCATTGAGACCGTCTTCGGCTGGCTGCATGTCGACAGCTGGGTCGAATTCTGGTGGGTCGTCGTCGGGCTGGGCGGCCAGCTGATGTTCACCGCCCGCTTCCTGGTGCAGTGGATCGCCTCGGAACGGGCGCGCAATTCTGTGGTGCCGGTGGCCTTCTGGTATTTCTCGATGGCGGGCGGCGTGATCCTTCTGGCCTATGCGATCTACCGCAAGGACCCGGTCTTCATCCTGGGGCAGGTCACCGGCGTCTTCATCTACACCCGGAACCTGTGGCTGATTCATGCGCACCGGCGCCGCAGCGCCTGACCGCCACGGCTGGCTGATCCCGGCCGCGGCCGCCGTCCTCGCGGTGACGGCGATCCGGGTCTGGCTGCTCTGGCTGAACCGGATGGACCTCTTCGTCGACGAGGCCCAGTACTGGCTCTGGGGCCGCGAGCTGGCCTTCGGCTATTATTCGAAGCCACCGATGATCGGCTGGGTGATCCGCGCGGTGACCGGGCTCGCAGGCAACGACGCGCCGTTCTGGGTGCGGCTGCCCGCGCCGCTGTTCCATGCCGCAACGGCGCTGATCCTCGGGCGGGTCGCGGCCGGGCTCTGGGGGCGGCAAGCGGCGATCTGGGTGGCTCTGGGCTTCATCACCCTGCCGATGGTCGCGGCGGGCTCGATCCTGATCTCGACCGACACCATCATGTTCCCGTTTCTGGCGCTGGCGCTCGGGTTCTGGCTGAGGATGCTGGCGCGGCCCGGGCCGGGCTGGGCGCTGGCGGCGGGCGTGGCGCTGGGGCTGGCCTTCCTGTCGAAATACGCGGCAATCTACTATCCGCTTTGTGCGGCACTGGCGGCAGTTCTGATCGCCCCTGCCCGGCCGCGGCTGCGCGACGCGGGCCTCGCGCTCCTGGCCTTCGCGGTGACGATCTCGCCCAACGTGGTCTGGAACCTGCAAAACGGTCTGACCACGCTTGAACATACGCTCGACAATGCGGACTGGGTGCGCGACCCCTCGGCCCGGGCCGGGTTCAATATCGCCGGGCTTGTCGAGTTTCTGGGCAGCCAGTTCGCCGTCTTCGGCCCGGTGCTGTTCGCGGCGCTGATCTGGGGCGCGCTGCGCTGGTCCGACCGCGACGCGCCGACGCGGCTGATGCTGGTCTTCGCGCTGCCGGTCGTGGCCATCGTCTCGGTCGAGGCGGTTCTGTCGGGCGCCTATGCCAACTGGGCGGCGGCGGCCTATCTGGCCGGGACGCTGGCTGTTCTGCCGCGGCTCGGCCGGGGGCTGAGGATCGCGTCCTTCGCCATCAACGGCACGGTGGCGCTGGCGCTGCCGGTGCTTGGGGTCTACGCGCCTTCGGCCAGTTTGGGCGGGCATCCGGTGCTGGAACGATATCTGGGGCGTACGGATCTCAGCGACAGGATCCTCGACATCGCCGCGGCCGAGGAGCAGCGGGTCATCGTCGCCGACAATCGCGACCTGCTGGCCGATCTCTTCTATACTGGGCGCGACCGCGACGTGTCGATCCATGCGCCGCCGCCCGAGGGCCGCGCCTCGAACCACTACGCGCTGCGCCATGCGCTGCCGCGCGGGCTGTCCGGCACGGTGCTGTATGTCGCGGCCGGAACGCCCCCCGCCTGCGCGGACGGGACCGACCCGCTGACTGAGCTGACCCCCGAGACCGGGGCCTATCGCGGCAAGCGGTTCCTGATTTTCAAGCTTCCGGCCAGCTGCTGGAACGGCTGAGCGCGGCTCAGGGCATGATCAGATAGGGCCGGTCGGGCTGCAGCCGTTCGATCTGGTAGACGCCCTCGCCCACCTCGGGCGGCAGCGTGCGGGTGTTGCCGTCATGGCCGATCCGGGTCCAGCCTGTCAGCGCCCCGGCCCCGTCATAGTCTGCGCGGTCGGTCCAGGGGGCCGACCAGAACAGCAGCGGGTCGTAATAGACGCCCCGCCCCATCGCGTCATAGTCGATCGACACCAGCCGCATGCCGCCCGCCCCCGAGGTCGCATAGGTCCGGTTCTGGTGATCGGGAAAGAACACCGTCACGAAAGCGGGGGCGCTGTCATTGACCCCGTTCGAGGCAAAGACCCCGATCTCGACCCGCGACTGGCGGCGGTTGTGATAGCCGGTGCGGTCGCGGGTAATCACCGTCTTCGGGTCGTGCCAGGCGAACCGGATACGCGCGCGGCTGCCGTCGGGGTCGAGCGGCTCGATCCAGACCCGGGCCGGATCGCCCTGCAGCAGCGCCCAGGTGAAGGTCAGCTTGCGGCCGTTCGGATCGCGGGTCCCGGCGGCACTGACGGTCATCTCGCGCGACCAGCCGAAATTGCGCCAGATCCGGGCGATGGCGCCATCGGTGTCGAACAGCCGCTCGGACAGCCGCGCCAAGCCTTCGGCCTCGCCAAAGCCGTCCTCCTCGACCCGCAGCCGCACCATCGGCGGGATCGCATCGGGCCGCATCGCCGCCGCCTCGGCCATCATCCGCCCGGGGCGCAGCGCGTCGCCCTCGAAGACGACCGGATGGGCGATGCCGCTGAGATAGGCCTCGCGGCTGCGCACCGGGGCATAGCTGCGGCGCAGGATCATCTGCAGCGTCGGCGCCATCAGCCTGTTGTCGCGCAGCGCCGCGAAGGTGTCGGGCGGGAAGGCCGCCAGCGTCATCGCCAGCGCGGCCAGGAAGGGCTGGTCGGACCCCGACGAGCCCTGGCTGATCAGCATGTAGGGCCAGTTCGCGGGATAGCGGTCGGCCTCGTCATGGTCGCGGTGTTCTGGATAGACGTAAAGGTGGTTGTTCTCGTAGAGCCGCGCGCTTTGCGCGGGTCCGTCTGCCGAGGTCATCGCCAGCCGGGGCAGGCTGCGCTGGGCCGGGCCCGAGGTGACCGAGGTCGAGGAATTGCCGAAGACGACGGCCGGCAGCAGGATCTTGCCCGCCAGCCCGTAATCCGCCCCGGCCTTGCGCAGTTGATCGCTGTAGCTCAGCCGGGTCAGCCGCGGGAACAGGTCCTTGGGCAGGGTGGAATGGCCCCGGTCGCGATTGTCGTACAGCACCCCCTCGAAGCCGTTCACCGCCTGCTGTCCGGCCAGATGGCGCAGTACCTGCCCGCCCGAGCGCAGCCCCCGATTGCCGACCAGCGGCAGGGTCTCGTCCTGCGGCGGCAACTTCAGCCCCATCGCCAGATAGGTGCCGAACGCCCCTTCGACCAAGGCCGAGCGAGCCAGAACGACCTCTTCGGCAGCGAGCCGCAGCGGCAGAAGGCAGACCATCAGGCACAGGGCAACGAAACCGAAACGCATGGGCCGATCCTGCCCAAGCCGGGCGTCCGGGTCCAGTGCCAACCCACGAACCGAGCGCATGGACCGCCCCACGGGCCGACCGCCAGTACCGACCAGACGGGTCACACGAGCCGCACGGGCCGTCAGGTCATCCGGATCACGTCCTTGTCGATGGCCAGAACATAGCCGCGCCGGGCCACGTTGCGCACCAGAAGCTCGCTGACGATCTGATTGCCCAGCGAATCGCGCAGCCGCTTGATACGGGTCGCGCCCGCGGCCTCGTCGCACTCCTCGGGGCGGCGGCCCGAGACCGTGGCCTCGATCTCGGCGCCCGACAGGATGTCGTCGTCCATCCGCGCCTCGGCCAGCACCGACAGGGTCTCGATGGCGGCCTCTGTCAGCCGGAACGCCATGTCGTTCAGCATCACCGTATTCTCGGCCCGGCTGATCACCAGCGACGAGACCCGGATGCCCGCGCGCTCGATTTCCGACATGCGGCGGTTCAGCGTGACGATGGTGAACAGAAACACCAGCGCCGCGACCAGAAGCGCGGTCGAGAAGACCAGCAGCACGAAGATCACCATCCGGTAAGAGGCCAGCACGTCGGAAAACGCCGTACCGGACTGGGCGAGGATTTCCAGAAGCTTCACCTCGGCGCCCGAGCGCAGCGCGTCGTTCTCGACGAAGATCCGCTCGACCCGGGCGTTGAAGGCATTGGCGTCGGGCAGGTTCAGAAACAGCAGGACCGCCGCGACCAGAAGGATCGCGACGATGGCCAGAAGCCCCACCACCACGACCCGCCCGGCCTGCAGCGGGCGGTGCTTCGGCGGCGCGCTCACCGACTGGTCCTTTTCGGCCCGCCGTCCATCGTCAGTATTTCAGGAAGAAGCCGCCGGCGCTAGCCTTGCGGTCGCCCAGGCCCTCGGCCCCGAAGATCGACATGACGTTCAGAAGCTGCCAGCCGCCCCGCCGGATCCGCCGGTCGATCTCGCGCGCGGCGGCGTCGCGGCTGCCGCAGACAGCGTCGGGCAGCTCGATCACGCCGTAATGCAGCTTCAGCGGATTGTCCTGCTTGGCCTTGTAATCGGCATAGCAGGCGGCCGCGGCGGGCCCGCTGAGCGCGGCAAGCAGAAGGCAGGCGAGGATCGGGCGCAGGATCATGGCCCGGAGCATGGTCCAGGCGGCGGCGCTATTCAATGACAACCGTCGGCCCCCTGCGGAAAGACTCGCGGTTATTCGATAGCAGGCCCGCGTTATTGCGCGGCAACGGGCCGGCGACCCAGCCTGCGCGCATCGACAGGCGGCGGACGTCCCGCCGCGACCGGACGCAAAGGACCACCTCATGAGACACCGGATCATCGCCCCGCTTCTTGCCGCCGCACTGGTATTTGGCACGGTCGGGGCCGCCCCTGCCCGCGCCGCCGACGGATCGGATGTCGCCAAGGCCCTGCTGGGGGCGACCGCGCTGTTCGTCATCGTGAACGGGATCGACCGCCACACTGGCAAGGCGGACAGGCACGACCGGCACCATGTCGCGCCGGCGCCGCCGCCCCGTGCCGACCGGTTCTGGCGCGACCGCCGCCCTGCCGCCCGCTCGGTTCCCGCCCGCTGCATCAGCAGGGTCGAGACCCGGCACGGGTCCCGTCAGGTCGCCTCGGATCGCTGCCTGCGGCAGGCCGGGCTGCGGGACCTGCCCAGGCACTGCGCGCTGCCCGGACGGGGCAAGCGCGATGTCTATGCCATGAGCTGCCTCGCCGACACCGGCTACCGGATCGGCTCCCGGCGCCGCTGACCGCCCGGAAGGGGGCGCGTCGGGGCACCGGCGGGCAGGGCGCGGGCCGGGGGTAAGGCCCGTGCCGGGGGGCGGAGGGCGACGAGGCACCCTCCGCCCCAACGTTGTGCCGTTTCGGTCGCTTGCGGCCACGGTTCCCGGGAATGGGCCTTGCCGGGCCGGGCATTTGGCGGTTCTGTTTGCCCATGACGAAGCCCCTTCCCGATTTCACCCTCGAAGCCGAGGCCCTTGCCGGCGGCGCCCGGCTGGTCGCGGGCGTCGACGAGGTCGGCCGCGGTCCGCTGGCAGGCCCGGTGATGGCCGCAGCCGTCTGCCTGACCCCCGACGACATTCCCGACGGTTTGCGCGATTCAAAGACCCTGACCGCGCATCGCCGCGAGGTACTGGCCGCCGAGATCCGCGCCCGCGCCGCCGTCGGCCTTGGCGAGGCCAGCGCCCGCGAGATCGAAGAGCTGAACATCCTGCAGGCCAGCCATCTGGCGATGTGCCGCGCCCTGGCCGCGCTGCCCGCACCGCCCGATCTGGCGCTGATCGACGGCAACAGCCTGCCGAGGGCGCTGCCCTGCCGGGGCATCCGCGTCGTCAAGGGCGATGCGCGCTGCCTGTCGATCGCCGCCGCCTCGATCGTGGCCAAGGTCGCGCGCGATGCCGTCATGGTGGAGCTTGCGCAACAGTATCCGGGCTACGGCTGGGATCATAACGCGGGCTATCCCACGAAAGAACACCTGCGCGCTCTCCGAGATATGGGGGTCAGCCCACACCATAGGCGTTCGTTCAAGCCTGTATACAATATCTTGTGGCAAGATAAATCCGTAAGTCCCTGATTCAAAAAAGAAATTGACGGCGAATCGGGTATGACTCACATTGTCCTTACACAAAGGACGCCGAAGAACGGCGCGAAGCGAGGCAGTGTGACGACGATGACCAGAACGAAGGGGGCGCTCACGCTCCCGCTAAATACCATTTTGCCCGGCGACTGCATCGAGGCGATGAACGGCCTGCCTGAGGCATCGGTCGATCTGGTCTTTGCGGACCCGCCTTATAACCTGCAGCTCAAGGGCGATCTGCATCGCCCCGACAATTCCAAGGTCGATGCGGTCGACGACCATTGGGACCAGTTCGACAGCTTTGCGGCCTATGACCGCTTTACCCATGACTGGCTGGCCGCCGCGCGCCGGGTGCTGAAACCGACGGGCGCGATCTGGGTGATCGGCAGCTATCACAACGTCTTCCGCATGGGCGCCGAGTTGCAGAACCAGGGCTTCTGGATCCTCAACGACGTGGTCTGGCGCAAGTCGAACCCGATGCCGAATTTCCGCGGCAAGCGGCTGACCAACGCCCATGAGACGCTGATCTGGGCCTCGAAATCGGAAGGCGCGAAATATACCTTCAATTACGAGGCGTTGAAATCGCTGAACGAGGGCGTGCAGATGCGCTCGGACTGGGTGCTGCCGATCTGCACCGGGCATGAACGACTGAAGGACGAGAACGGCGACAAGGCGCATCCGACGCAAAAGCCTGAATCGCTTCTGCACCGGGTGCTGCTGGCCACGACCAATCCGGGCGACGTGGTGCTTGACCCGTTCTTCGGCACCGGCACCACCGGCGCGGTCGCCAAGATGCTGGGCCGCGACTTCATCGGCATCGAACGCGAAGAGGCCTATCGCAAGGTGGCCGAGCGGCGGCTGGCCAAGGTGCGCAAGTTCGACCGCGAGGCGCTGGTCGTCTCGGCCTCGAAACGCGCCGAGCCGCGCATTCCCTTCGGCCAGCTGGTCGAACGCGGGCTGTTGCGTCCGGGCGAGGTGCTGATCTCGCCGCGCGGCAAGACCGCCAAAGTGCGGGCCGACGGCACGCTGGTCGGCGAGGCGGTGACCGGCTCGATCCATCAGGTGGGCGCGGCTCTTGAAGGCGCGCCAAGCTGCAACGGCTGGACCTACTGGCACTACCGGCGCGAGGGGCAGACGGTCCCGATCGACGTGCTGCGCCAGCAGATCCGCGCCCAGCTTCACGACTGAGGCAGGGACAGTCGCCCCCGTGCCCGTCAGGGGCGCGGGGCGCGGCCTTGCACTGATCTGGCCGAGCGTCGTTCATTGGGCCGACGGGCCCCGGCCAGTGGTCGCGGCAGGCGGAATGCCGCTGTCTTTCCTCCGTTTCCTGTCAGAACCGGTCCGGCGCGCCTATCTGGTAGCAGAGGAGGTGACGCATGAAACTGTTGGTGATCGGAGCAAGCAAGGGGATCGGGCTCGAGACGGTGCGCTATGCGCTCGGCCGCGGCCATGACGTCCGCGCCTTCGCGCGGAGCGCCGAAGGCATCGCGATCGACGATCCGAAGCTGGAAAAAGTGACCGGCGACGCGTGCGACGCGGCCGCGGTCAAGGCGGCGGTTCAGGGCGTCGACGCGGTGATCGTGACGCTGGGCCTGCCGAAGACGCTGCCCGCGATGGTACAGAAGACCACGCTTTTCTCGGACGCGACGCGGGTGCTGTTACCGGCAATGAAATCGTCCGGAGTGCGGCGGCTGCTGGCCGTTACGGGCTTTGGCGCGGGCGACAGCAAGGCGAAGATGAGCACGGTCGAAAGGCTGGGCTTCAAGGCCCTGCTGGAACGGGCCTATGCCGACAAGACCGCGCAGGAGCGGCTGATCCGCGAGTCCGGGCTTGACTGGACCATCGCGCGGCCCGGCATCCTGACCTCGACCGCCCCCAGCCATGCCTATGATGTGCTGGTCGAGCCCGACACCTGGCATAACGGGCTGATCTCGCGCGGGGATGTCGCACATTTCCTGGTGCATGCCGCCGAGGATGCCAGCCATATCGGCGAAGCGCCGGTGCTGATCCGCTGACCCTCAGCCTTGGGCGTTCCGGGGCGGATCGAAAGCCGGACGCGCAAGGTCGAAGGCCTTGCGCATCACCGTCGGCAGGTCCGACGGCCGGAACGCGCCGGGCGCGAGAAACTGCCCGCGCTCCGGGATGCAGTCCCCGGGAAGATCGACCACCCAGAGATCGAGCCTCAGGTGAAAATGGGTGAATGTGTGCCGCACCTCCGCCCCCAGCGGGCGCCAGTCGGCCTCGGCGGGCGGAGCGGGAAAAGGCTCTGTTTCGGCCCAATCGCTGCCGGGCCAGCCCAGCATGCCGCCCAGAAGCCCGGTCTCGGGGCGGCGCTCCAGAAGCCAGGCGCCATCGGTCCGCCGCCCCAGATAGGCCCGCCCCAGCCGGGTCGGCTTGGGCGTCTTCGGCAGCTTGCGGGGCAGCGCGGCGGCGATGCCCTCGGCGCGGGCGACGCAAGGCGCGCGCCAGGGGCAGATCCCGCAGGCGGGGTTCCGGGGCGTGCAGATCGTGGCCCCCAGATCCATCACCGCCTGGGCATGATCTCCGGGCCTTTCGGGTGGCGTCAGCCGGGCGGCCAGCGCCGTCAGGTCGGGCTTGGCGGTGGGCAGCGGCGTCTCGACCGCGAAGAGCCGGGACATCACCCGTTCGACATTGCCGTCGACCACGGTTTCGGGCCGGTCGAAGGCGATGGCCGAGATGGCCGCCGCCGTATAGGGGCCGATCCCCGGCAATGCCAGCAGTGCCGCGCGGCTGTCGGGAAACCGCCCGCCATGGTCGGCAGCGACGGCGCGGGCGCATTTCAGAAGGTTCCGCGCCCGGGCGTAATAGCCAAGCCCCGCCCATTCGCCCATCACCCGGGCATCCTCGGCCGCGGCCAGCGCGCCCACATCGGGCCAGAGCGTCGTGAAGCGGTGGAAATAGTCCTTCACCGCCGCGACGGTGGTCTGCTGCAGCATCACCTCGGACAGCCACACCCGGTAGGGGTCTGGGCGCTCGCCCGCCTGGCGCGCCGCCGGGCCGACCCGCCAGGGCAGATCGCGCGCATGGATGTCGTACCAGGCCAGAAGCTCGGCGCTCAACTCGTCGTCACGCAATCTTTATGCTCCCGCCCGGGTCATTTGTCTGGCTGGCCGCCCTGCCGCCGCATAAGGTAGGTCAGGGATCGGGAAATTGACAGGGATGCAGGGACAAACCGACCAGAACAGCCGGCGCAGACGCGGGTTCGAAAGGGCCTCGGCGCTGCTTGAGGGACGCATCCGGCGCGTGGGCGAAAAACGCGGCTTTGCGGTCGCGCGGCTTCTGACCCACTGGCCCGAGGTGGTCGGCGACGAGACCGCCCGGATCTGCCGCCCGGTCGAGGTGCGCTATGGCCGCGACGGCTTCGGCGCCACGCTGACCCTGCTGACCACCGGCGCCCATGCGCCGATGCTGGACATGCAGAAGGACGCCCTCCGCGAAAAGGTGAACGCCTGCTACGGCTATGCCGCCATTGCCCGCATCCGCCTGACCCAGACCGCTCCGACGGGCTTTGCCGAGGGCCAGGCGGCCTTCGCCCCTGCCCCGAAGCCGCCCGCGCCTGCCCCCGATCCCCGGACCGCCGCCGCCGCGTCGGATCTGGCGGTCGAGGTTCGGGACGAGGGGTTGCGCGCCGCCCTGCAAGACCTCGGGACCAGGGTTCTGTCCCGTTCGAAACGCTAAGGAGACCGCTTCGATGATCCGCAAACTGACGCTGTCCTTCGGGCTGGCCGCGCTGACCACTCTGGGTCTGGGCGTTGCCCCGGCCTCGGCGCCGCTGCTGTCCTCTGCCGCCTGGGCCGAGGAGACGCCCGATGTGACCCCCTTCACCATGGGCGACCCGAACGCGCCGATCGAGCTGGAGGAGTTCGCCTCTTTCACCTGCGGCCACTGCGCGCATTTCCATGAGGACGTCTTCAAGCGCCTGAAGGCCGATTACATCGACACCGGCAAGGTCCATTTCACCTATCACGAGGTCTACTGGGACCCCTACGCGGTCTGGGCCGGTCTTCTGGCGCGCTGCGGCGGCGAGATGCGGTTCTTTGGCATCGTCTCGATGCTGTACGAAAAGCAGAAGGACTGGATCGACCCGAAGGACCCGCAGAAGACTTCGGAAAACCTGCGCCGGATCGGCCAGACCGCGGGGCTGAGCGAGGATGCGATGAACCAGTGCCTCACCGATGCCGCGCTGGCCAAGGCGCTGAGCGAGAATTCGGACAAGACGGTCGATGCGGCCGGGGTCACCGGCACGCCCTCGCTGGTGATCGACGGGCAGCTTTACAAGAACATGAGCTATCGCGATCTCAAGAAGATCCTCGACGAGAAGCTGGCCGGCTGACGCGATGGCATCCCCGCTTTCGGGTCTGAAGGTCGTCGAACTGGCGCGGATTCTGGCCGGCCCCTGGGCGGGCCAGATCCTGGCCGATCTGGGCGCCGAGGTGATCAAGGTCGAGGCCCCCGAGGGCGACGATACCCGCCGCTGGGGTCCGCCCTTCGTGACCCGTGAGGACGGCGCCCGCGAGGCCGCCTATTTCCATGCCTGCAATCGCGGCAAGCGGTCCGTCGCGGCCGATTTCCGCACCCCCGAGGGCCAGGCGCTGGTCCGCGCGCTGGTCGCCGAAGCCGATATCGTCATCGAGAATTTCAAGGTCGGGGGCCTTGCCAAATACGGGCTCGACCATGCCGGGCTGTCGGCGGTCAATCCGCGGCTGATCTATTGTTCGATCACCGGCTTCGGGCAGGACGGGCCCTATGCCCATCGCGCGGGCTATGACTACATCATCCAGGGGATGTCGGGGCTGATGTCGATCACCGGCGAGGCCGACGGCCAGCCGCAGCGGGTCGGCGTCGCGGTCGCCGATGTCTTCACCGGCATCTATGCCGCGACCGCGATCCTTGCGGCCGTGCATCAGCGGGCCGAAACCGGCCGGGGTCAGCAGGTCGACATGGCGCTGTTCGACGTGGCGACGGCGATCACCGCCAATCAGGCGATGAATTACCTCACCACCGGCACCCCGCCCGGCCGGATGGGCAATACCCATCCCAATCTCGCCCCCTATCAGGTCTTCGACTGCGCCGACGGCCATACCATCGTCGCGGTGGGCAATGACGCACAATTCGGCAGGCTCTGCGACCTTCTGGGCCTACCCGAACTGGCCGAAGACCCGCGTTTCGCCAGCAATGCCGACCGGGTCGCCCATCGCGAGGCGCTGACCGCTGCCCTGACCGAGGCGACACGGGCACGAACCAAGGCCGATCTGCTGGCCGCCTGCGAGGCCCGGGGCGTGCCCGCCGGGCCGATCAACCGCATGGACGAGGTTTTCGCCGATCCGCAGATCCGCCATCGCGGTCTGGTGGTCGAGAATGACGGCCTGCCGGGCGTGCGTACCCCAATCCGGTTTTCCGAGGCCGAGTTGACGCTGGACCGGCCCGCCCCCCGACTCGATCAGGATGGCGCCGATATCCGCGAGGTGCTCAGCGCCCCAGCTTCAGCCGGTCGAAGGCCGCGTCGATAGCGCCCCAGTCCTCCAGCTCCAGCCGCACCGGCAGGGTCAGCACCTTCTGACGAAAGCTCGCGGGCAGCCGGACCGCATCCTTCTCGGTGGTCACAAGCTGCGCGCCCAACAGCTTTGCCTCGGTCTCGAGCCGGGCCATCAGCGCGGAGGTCAGCGGCTGGTGATCGTCCAGCGCCTCGGCCCGCAACAGATCGGCGCCGAGGCCTCTGAGCGTCGCGAAGAACTTCTCGGGATGGCCGATCCCGGCGAAGGCCAGCGCGCGAAGCCCCTGCCAGTCCATGCCCGTGGGCAATGGACGCAGGGCTCCCGCGAGGCGCGGCACATGGATCTCGCGGCCCCAGGTGTCGGTGAACTGGCGTTGCGCGGTCCCGGTGCCGATCGACAAAAGCAGATCGGCCCGGCGCATCCCCGCCGCGACCGGCTCCCCCAGCGGCCCGGCCGGGATGGTACGGCCATTGCCGAAGCCCTTGGCGGCATCGACCACCACCAGCGACAGATCGGGGGCCAGCGCGGGGTTCTGGAACCCGTCATCGAGCAGGATCGCCTCGGCCCCGGCCGCGACCGCCGCCAGCGCACCCTCGGCCCGGTCGCGGGCCACCCAGACCGGCGCGAAGGCCGCGATCAGCAACGGCTCGTCGCCGACATCGGCGGCGTCATGGGTCCGTTCCTCGACCCGGACCGGCCCGGTCAGCCGACCGCCATGACCCCGGCTGACCACATGCACCGCCACCCCGCGCGCGATCAGCCGCATCGCCAGCGCGATCACCGTGGGCGTCTTGCCGGTGCCGCCCGCATTGATGTTGCCGACGCAGATCACCGGCACGCCCACCCGCGTGCGCGGCCCCTTCGCCAGCCGCCGGGCCGTGGCCCGGGCATAAAGCCGCCCCAGCGGGCCCAGCGCGCGGGCGGCAAGGCCGGGCCGGTCGGGGGAGGCGTACCAGAAGGCCGGGGCCTGCATCAGACCGCCTCGGCCATGTCGAGCGCCTCGATCATCCGCCGCACGACGCGCTCGGTTGCCATCGTGCCCTGGGTCGAGACCTCCCAGGCGGCGCGGGCCATGGCGGCGGCACGGTCGGGCGCCAGCACATCGACCAAGACCTCGGCCATCGATCTTGCGTCCTGCACCGTGCGGGTCGCCAGCGCGTTCGACAGCCGCCGGTAATGGTCGGGATAGGCCCCGGTCGCGGGCCCGTGCAGGATCGCCGAGCCCAACGCCGCCGCCCGGTAGGGATCGGGTCCGGCATTCGCCCCGAGCGTTCCGCCCAGAAAGGTCACCGGTGCCAGCCGGAGCCAGAGCCCCAGCTCGCCCTCCGTATCGGCAACATAGATCTGGGTTTCGGCCGAGGGTTCCTCGTCGTCGGACCTCAGCGCCACGTCCCAGCCATCCTCGCGCAGATCGGCGGCCAGCGCCGGGCCGCGCGCCGGGTCCTCGGGGCTCAGGATCATCAGCAGGCGATGCGCAAAGCGCGTGGCCCCGGCATGCGCCGCGATCACCACCGGTTCCTCGACGAAGGGAACGCCGGCCGCAAGCCAGGCCGGACGCCCGCCCATCAGCCCGGCCAGCACGTCGCGTTCGGCCTCGCTGCAGCCCAGAACCGCGCTGCCTTCGGACAGCGGCCCGCAGGGGCTGATCTGCCAGCGCGGCAGGCCCAGCGCGCGCAGTTCTCCGGCGGTGCCGGGACTCTGGGCAAAGATCCGGTCGAAGCGGCGCAACAGGCGCCGGGTGCCGCCGATCCCGACCCGCCAGCGGCTGTGCCAGGCGCGCGGCAGATCGCGCGTGATCAGGAAAAGCGCGGTGCCCCGGGCATGGGTCAGCGAGATCAGCGTCGAGGGCAGGTGATCGGGATAGAAGACGGCGAGATCGGGCCGCCACAGATCGAGAAAGGCCGTCACGGCCCGGTGCCCGTCGGCGGGGGCGACGGCGGTAATGGCCTGCGGCAGGCCGCGCACCGTTTCCACCCAGGTGGGCGGCGCGTCGATGCCGGTCACCAGCACCCTCAGCGCGGGCTTTTCACGCGCCAGTTCGCGGATCAGTTCCACCGCCGCGGCCTGTTCGTCGGGCGGCGGGTTGTGCAGCCACAGAAGCGGCCCCGCGGCGGCGGTCCCGGGGTCCGCCCCGGCCGCGCCCTGCCTTGCGGTCGTTGCGCCCGATCCGGGCTCCGGTCCCGGGTCGGGGGTCAGCGCCCTTTCCGGGCCGGGGTCGGGGCCATCCATGGGCATGATCTCGGGCGCGGTCGCCGTCATCGGTTCGGGTCTGGATCAGGCGCCCAGCTCTTCGGTCGGGCCGGCTTCGACCTCCTCGTCGCGCAGGCGGTGAATATGGGCGATGAAGTAGCGCATATGGGCATTGTCCACGGTCCGGTGCGCCTCGGCCTTCCAGGCGTTGTAGGCGGACTCGTAGTTCGGATACATCCCGACGATATGAATGTCGTTGACGTTCTTGAATACGGTATGCGTCGGATCGACAAGTTCCCCGCCGAAGACGAGGTGCAGGCGCTGGGTCATCTTGAGCCTCCGGATTGTTCCCTTCCGTCCGCGCGCACCCTAGACCAAGCCCGGGCGCGGCGGAAGGCCACATCGCCGGCCGCAGACCCGGCACGGGCCGCCCCGGTCAGGCCAGCCTCGACAGGATCTCGGCATGCAGCGCGGGCGGCGCGGCGACGATCCCGCGCGACAACGGCGGCGCGGTGTTGTAGATCAGCGGACAGCCGCCAAGATCGGTGACGGCCGCCCCGGCCTCGGTCAGGATCAGGCTGCCGGCCGCGGTGTCCCAGTGCCAGCTGTCGCGGATCGTCAGCATCGCGTCGTAGCGCCCCTCGGCCACCAGGCACAGCCGGTAGGCCAGCGAGGCGCGCAGGGCGCGATGGACATGCGGCACCGGCCCGGCCCAATGCTCGGGATCGAACGCCGGGCGCGTGGCCAGCACCGAGGCGCCGTCAAGCGCGGTCCGCGCGCTGGGGCGGATCGAGGCGCCGTTGAGATAGGCGCCGCCACCCCGGATCGCCGAGTAAAGCTTGTCGCGCATGGGCAGGAAAACCACCGCCGCGACCACCCGACCGGCCTCGGCCACCGCGAGCGCGTGGGAAAAGCTGCGATCACCCTCCAGAAAGGCGCGGGTGCCGTCGATCGGGTCGACGATGAAGACCCGTTCGGCCCCAAGCCGGGCCGGGTCGTCCTCGGTCTCTTCCGACAGCCAGCCATAGCCCGGCCGGGCCGCGGTCAGCATCTGCCGGAGCCGACGGTCGATGGCGATGTCGGCTTCCGAAACGGGGCCCTGATGGCCCGGCTTTTCCCAGGTTTCGGGGGAGGTGCGCCAGTAACGGCGGGCAATCTGTCCGGCCTCGAGGGCTGCCGTGGTCAGCAGCGCGAGATCAAGCGCCGGCAAGCGTCATCCCCTCGACCAGAAGGCTGGGGACGCGGCGCGACAGGTGATCCCGGGCGTCATTCGCGGGCCGCAGGCGGCGCAGCATCTCGGGCAGCTTTCCGGCGATGGTGCATTCGTTGACCGGATAGGCGATCTGGCCGTTCTCGACCCAGAAGCCCGAGGCACCGCGCGAATAATCGCCCGTGGTCGGGTTGATCGTGCTGCCGATCAGCGAGGTCACCAGAAGCCCGGTGCCCATCTCGGCGATCAGCGCCTCGCGACCGACCTCGCCCGGGGTCAGGGTCACGTTGCCCGCCGCCGGAGAGGGCGGCGCCGAGACCGACCGCACCGCATTGCCGGTGCTCTCCAACCCCAGCTTGCGGGCCGACCCGAGGTCCAGCACCCAGCCGGTCAGCACGCCGTTCTCGACCAGCGCGCGGCGCATCGTGGGCAGGCCCTCGGCGTCGAACGGGCGCGACCCGGCGATCCGCGGCCGGTGCGGGTCCTCGATCAGCGACAGGGCGGTCGGCAACACCTCGCGGCCCAGCAGCTCGCGCGCCCAGGACCCGCCGCGCACGATGGCGCCGCCATTGATCGCCGACAGCAGATGACCGATCAGCGAGGCCGAGATGCGTTCGTCGAACAGCACCGGATAGGCACCGGTCCGGGGCCGCCGCGCGCCCGCCAGCGCCGCGGCGCGTTCGCCCGCGATCCGGCCGATGTCGTCGGGCGCGGGCAGTTCGGCCTGAAAGGTCCGCATCTCGGAATGCCAGTCGCGCTCCATCCCGCTGCCCTCGCCGCTGATCGCGATGCAGGAGACCGAGCGGCTGGTGCGGGCATAGCCGCCGGAAAACCCGTTGCTGGCCGCCATCAGCATCCGGCGGTGACCGTAACCGGCGCTAGCCGACTGCACCTGGGCCACGCCCGGCACGGCACGGGCCGCGGCCTCGGCCCGGCGGGCATCGTCTTCCAGCGCCGCCGGGTCGGGTTCGGGGGACGGATCGGCCAGATCGAGCGCCTCGGCATCGCGCCGCGCCGCCAGCTGGGCCGGGTCGGCAAGCCCCACGGTCGCGTCCTCGGGGGCCTCGCGCGCCATCGCCACGGCGCGGGCGGCCATCTCGGCCAGGGTTTCCGGGCGGCTGTCCGAGGACGAGACGCAAGCCTGCCGCCGTCCGATCAGCACCCTGAGCCCCAGTTCGATCCCTTCCGAGCGTTCCGCCTGTTCCAGCCGTCCGTCGCGCACGTCGATCGACAGCGAGGTGCCCTCGGTCACCAGCGCATCGGCGGCCTCGGCACCGGCCTTGCGGGCGGCATCGAGCAGGGCCTCGGTCAGCGACGGGATGGGATCGGACATGGGGCCTCCGGATCGTGGATCTTGGGGTCTGCTAATGGGGACGACCTGCCCGCGCAAGACGGCGCGGGCAGGTCGGAAGGCTGTCAGACGGGTGGCGCCGGCCGGCTCAGCGCAGCCGCTGGCCGTTCGCCAGGACCTGGCCCTGTCCGTTGACGGTGATCTCCGAGACCATCGTGTCGGGGCCGTCGCCGGGCCGCGCGAACATGCCCATCATCATGCGCAGGCCCATCGCCTGATCCTGCGGGATGAGCCCCATCGCGACCAGCTTGTCCATCAGCCCGTTACCGCCCGCCAGCCGGAGCGACAGCGTGCCTTCGGGCCGCGCGATGCCGCTGAAGGTCACCTTGTCGGCGTTGTCGAAGGTGAAATCGCCCGATCCGGTCAGGTCGGCGCCAGCGACCTGCAGCCGCAGATCCTTGACGTTAAGGGCATGCAGCTCGGCCGGGACGTCGTCGCTGGACGCGATCGCCGGGTCGGTAAGATCGGCCAGCCAGCGCGCCTTGCCCGCCAGATCGACGATCAGCGTCGCCGGATCGCGCGGCAGCTGGCCGGTCGGATCGAACAGCGCCCAGACCTCCTTGCTGACCGTCACCCCGGCAAGCCGCAGCCCAAGCCCGAAATCGGCCGGGGTCTCGGTCTGCATCAGCGGCATCTCGAAATGCGCGCCGGTCTCGGCCATCTGCAACTCGACCTGCGGCATCGGCAGTTTCGGCGTCGACAGGGCGACGCGGGTGTTCTTGCCGGTGAGGTCATAGGTCATGCCCGTGCCGCCCAGATCGAAGCCGATCCGGCCGGAATTGGCCGAGACCTCGACATGGGTCGGATCGTCCGTCTCGGTCACATCGAGCGTGTAGCCCATGGCGCCATGGGTCAGTTCGCCCTGCGAGGTGAAGCCGGCCCGCAGCATCTGGGCAAGCTGGGTCGGATCGCCTCCGACCGGCATCCGGCTGTCCGAGCTCGAGGCGACGTCATGGACGCTGCCGACAAGGCTCACATGAGTCCCGTCGTCGGGATCGGTCGCGGCAAAATCAAGCTTGACCCGGTCGGCCTCGAAGCCGCTTTCGAAGCTCCGCATCTCGCCCTGGCTCTGGGCATAGTGACCTGACATGCCGGACACCGTCATCCGGGCCTCGACATCGACCGGCTTGGTCCCGCTGACACGGTCCAGCGTCAGCGTCACCTCGGGCGCGGTGACGTCCTGTTTCAGCGCCTCGGGCGTACCGCTGGCCACCATTTCGAAACCGGGCTGGCGCACGGTGAAATCGAGCCCGGTCACCTCGCCTTCGGCATTGCGGATCTCGACCGTCAGCGGATGGGTCTCGGGCATCCGGATCTCGACGCTGCCATCGCCGCGTTCGGCGAAGGCGACCTGACCAAGCCCCACCCGGACCGACCCGCCCTGCCCGTCTTTGCTTGCGACCTGCAGGTCCTCGACCGTCAGCGTGGTGCCGCTGCGGCTTTCGCGGCCGGTCATGCTTTGACCCGAGCCCTGGGCGATGGCCTTCCAGGCCGTCCAGACCTGATCGGCGGTCACATCGGCCGACGCGGGCAGGGCCAGGCCGAATGCGGCGGCGATGGCCAGGGCAGAGGCCGTTTTCAGGGACGTCATGGCAAACCTTTCATCCTGAGGATTTGGCGCAAACATCGGTGCTGGCTCGGGGCAAGTCAACGGCACGTTGTGCTGGCGCGCCGCGGCCGGGCGGGATAGATCTTGGGGTCGCAGACCGTCGAGGGAGGGCACCATGACCGACATGACAGGCAAGAGCGTCCTGATCACCGGGGCAAGCCGGGGGATCGGGGCCGCCGCCGCCCGGGCCTTTGCCGAGGCCGGGGCGCATGTGGCGCTGGCCGCGCGCAGCGAGCAGGCCATCGCTACCATTGCGCAGGAAATCGCCGAAACCGGCCCGCGCGCCATCGCCATCGGCTGCGACGTGGCCGAATTCGGACGGGTCGCCGACGCGGTGCGCGCGACCGTTCAAGCTTTCGGGAAAATCGACGTTCTGGTGAACAATGCCGCCGTGATCGAGCCCATCGGGCGGCTCGACGCGGTCGATCCCGAGGATTGGTCGACGGCCATCGACATCAACGTCAAGGGCGTCTTCCACGGCATCCGCGCCGCGCTGCCGGTGATGGCGGCGATGGGCGGCGGCACCATCCTCAGCATCGGGTCGGGCGCCGCGACCAGCCCGCAGGAGGGCTGGAGCGCCTATTGCACCTCGAAGGCGGCGGTCGCAATGCTGACCAAATGCGCCGATCACGAGGGCCGCGGCCAGGGGGTGCGCGCGCTGGCGCTGTCGCCCGGCACGGTGGCGACCGACATGCAGAAGACCATCCGCGACAGCGGGGTGAACCCGGTCAGCCGGCTCGACTGGTCCGAACACATCCCGCCGGCCTGGCCCGCCAAGGCGCTGATCTGGATGTGCGGGGCCGATGCCGACGAGTTCCTGGGCCAGCAGGTATCGCTGCGCGAACGGGCGATCCGGCGCCGCGTGGGGCTGCCGACATGATCGGGCTCCGGCGCGAGGGCGGTCTGTGGACCGTGACCCTGACCCGGCCCGAAAAAGCCAATTCGCTGACCCGCGACATGCTGGTCCGGCTTGAGGAAATCGCGCTTGAGGCCCAGGCCGAGGGCGTGGCCGTGCTGGTGCTGACCGGCGAGGGCAAGGTGTTCTCGGCGGGCGCCGATCTGGACGAGGCGCGGGCGGGGCTCGCGACCGACGGGGTCTGGGAACGGGTCTCGGCCGCCATTGCCGGGCTCGACGCGCTGACCGTCGCGGCGCTGAATGGCACGCTGGCGGGGGGCGCCTTCGGGATGGCGCTGGCCTGCGATCTCCGGATCGCGGTGCCCGAGGCGAAATTCTTCTATCCGGTGATGAAGCTTGGCTTCCTGCCCCAGCCCTCGGACCCCGGGCGGCTGACGGCGCTGATCGGTCCGGCCCGGGCCAAGCTGGTGCTGATGGGCGGCGCGAAGCTGTCGGCCGACGAGGCGCTGGCCTTCGGTCTGGTCGACCGGCTGGTCCCGCGCGAGGACCTGATGGCGGCGGTGACCGAGCTGACCGCCGACGCGCTGGCCGCCCGGGCCGAGCATCGCGCCGCGATCAAGGCGCTTTGCGGCGGGCGGCGGGGCTAGGTCCGGCGGTCAGGACCCGTCCCGGCCTTTGGCCGGGGCCACCGCCGGTCCCTGTTTCGACAGCTGCACCGCCAGGATCCCGGCCATCACGATGGCCACCCCGGCGATATCGGCAGGGCCCAGCCGTTCGCCCAGCAGAAACGCCGCGATGCCGACGCCGAAGAACGGGCTGAGGAAATGGAAGGTCGCCGCGCGGACCGCGCCCACCCGGCGCACCAGCAAGAACCAGACCCAGGTGGCCACGAGGCTCGGGAACACCACCGTGTAGGCAAACGCCAGGATCAGCGGCCAGCTCCAGTCGATCTCCCAGCGCTCGCCGGTCAGGACCGCGGCCAGCGCCAGCGCCGCCGCGCCCACCAGCATCTGCAGCCCCACCAGCATCTGCAGCCCCACGATCATCAGCAGATTACCGCCCGACGCGGCCGTACGTACGGCCAGTGTGGCCACGGTCAGGGCCAGCACCGCGGCCAGGGTCAGCCCCAGCCCCAGCGGGTCGACCCCGCCCGAGATCCGGCTGCCCATGATGACGGCGACGCCCGCAAAGCCCACCGCAAGGCCCAGCGCCCCGAGCGGCCGCAGCCTCTGGCCCAGCGCCATCCAGCCGAACAGCGCCACCAGCAGCGGCATGGTCGAGGCGACGATCGCCGCCATCGAGGCCTCGAGCGTCTGCATGGCAACGTAGTTGAGCCCCAGATACAGCGCGTTCTGGCTGAGCCCGAAGACCAGCGTGCCCCGCCATTGCGGCCGGGTCAGCCGCCAGCTTTGCCCCAGCGCCAGCGCGATGCCAATGCCGATCAGTCCCGAGACCAGAAAGCGCAGGCACAGCGCCGTCAGCGGCGGCGCCGCCCCGACGATGATCCGCCCCGAACTGAAGGCCGAAGCCCAGATGAAGGCGAAGGCCAGTCCCATCGCCAGTGCGCGGATGTCCATTCCCCCTCCCGGGATGTCCCCCCCAAACAAAAGGGCCGCCCCACGGGGCGACCCTCGATCCCTTCGGCCGTGAAGCCGTACGGCGGGTCAGCCGTTCACGCTGTCCTTCAGGGCCTTGGCGATGGTGACTTTCACCACCTTGTCGGAGTCCTTCTTGAACTGCTCGCCGGTGGCCGGGTTGCGCACCATGCGTTCGGGGCGTTCGCGGCAGTAGATCTTGCCCACTCCGGGCAGGGTCACCGAGCCGCCAGCCGCCACCTCGCGGGTGATGATTGCCGTCATCGCATCGAGGGCGGCAGAGGCGGTTTTCTTGTCGGCCTCCATCTCCTCGGCGAGGGCCGCAACCAGCTGGGTCTTGGTCATGGGTTTGGCCATGTATGGTCTCCTCGTTCCTGCCCTCTATTGGGGCTAATCGGGCGCATTTAACTCGCTATTGCGGTCCCACACAACCATTTGTGGGGGGCACAGCCGTATTTCATAGCGCTCTGCGACCGTTTTCCCCGCATCGGCGGGGATGCGCAAGTCGAAGCGCATCGCGGCGGCGCTTTTCCGCGTCGCGAGCCACCGGAAACGGGCCAAAGCGGCGGGCATCGCAGCGGCCGGCGCCACGGCCGCCCGTCCGGCATTGCGCGGCCAAGGGGGCGGACCCCGGCGATTTCCCCTGAATACGACCGCATCCCGCACCGCGCCACGACCGGATTGACGCAACGTCGCCCCGGGTCGCAGGACCGCGCACCGCCCGGATCAGAGAAACGCGGTTTCCTCGAAGCTGCGCAGTTTCCGGCTGTGGATGCGCTCGAGCGGCATGTCGCGCAGAAGCTCCATCGCCCGGACCCCGATCGCCAGATGGCGCGCGACCTGGGTCTTATAGAAGGCCGAGGCCATGCCGGGCAGCTTCAGCTCGCCATGCAGGGGCCGGTCCGACACGCAAAGCAGCGTGCCGTAGGGCACCCGGAAGCGAAAGCCGTTGGCGGCAATGGTCGCGCTTTCCATGTCGAGCGCGATGGCGCGGGATTGCGACAGCCGCTGCACCGGGCCGGTCTGGTCGGACAGTTCCCAGTTGCGGTTGTCGATGGTTGCGACGGTGCCGGTGCGCATGATCCGCTTCAGCTCGTAGCCTTCCAGCCGGGTAATTTCCTCGACCGCATCTTCCAGCGCGACCTGGATCTCGGCCAGGGCCGGGATCGGCACCCAGAGCGGCAGGTCGTTGTCCAGCACATGATCCTCGCGCAGATAGCCATGGGCCAGCACGAAATCGCCCAGACGCTGCGAATTGCGCAGGCCCGCGCAATGGCCCACCATCAGCCAGGCATGCGGACGCAGCACCGCGATATGGTCTGTCGCGGTCTTCGCGTTCGAGGGGCCGACGCCGATATTGACCAGCGTGATCCCCTGCCCGTCGGCGCGTTTCAGGTGATAGGACGGCATCTGCGGCAGCTTGGCGGGCACCGGCAGCGGCGCGTCGGGGGCCGTGATCTCGGTATTGCCGGGACCGACGAGCGCGGTATAGCCGCTGGCCGGATCGGCCAGCGCCTGCCGGGCCAGCGCCTCGAATTCCTCGACATAGAACTGGTAGTTGGTGAACAGAACGTGGTTCTGGAAATGCTCGGGCGCGGTCGCGGTGTAATGTTCGAGCCGGGCCAGCGAGTAATCCACCCGCTGCGCGGTGAAGGGCGCCAGCGGACGCGCGACGCCGTCGGGCTGGGCCAGCGTGCCGTTGACGATGTCGTCATTGGTGGTGGTCAGGTCCGGCACGTCGAATAGATCGCGCAGCGGCACCTCCAGCGCGCCGTCCTGCGGGACCGTGACCCCGGCGCTGCCCATCGCGAAATGAATCGGGATCGGCGTGGCCGAGGGGCCGATCACCACCGGCTGGCCGTGGTTTTCCAGCAAAAGCCCGATCTGCTGGCGCAGGTAGTTGGCGAAAAGATCGGGCCGGGTGACGGTGGTGGCATAGGTGCCGGGTTCGGCGACATGCCCGAACGACAAGCGGCTGTCGACCTGGGCATAGCTGACGGTGGACACGCGGATTTCGGGATAGACCGCGCGAAACCGCGCATGGGGGGCCTCACCGGACAGGACCTCGGCAAAGCGCGCCCTCAGGAAACCTGTCGAGGCCTCGTAAAGCGCGACCAGACGCTCGACCGCGGCGGCGGCATCGGTGAAGGCCTCGGGTGCGGGCAGGTCGGGGCTTGAGAGGGGCGGGTCGCTGTAGTCCGGCATGGGCGGGTCTCCGGTCGGCTGGGTCGGGGGACGGGGTCGGATCAAGTGTCACGCTTCGCGCCCGGGGCGCAAGCCCTGCCCGGCCGGTCCCTCGGGCCCGAGCCCGGTCCGCAAACGGAGCGGGCCGACAGCCCCCTTGCCAGACGCCGCCCCCGGCCCGATCTATGGGACATGACAGAGACGCTTCTTTCCATCGGGCATGGATATTCCGCCCGCGAACTTGCGCAGAGCCTCGGACCGGGCTGGCGCGTGATCGGTACCAGCCGTAGCCCCGAAGGCGCCGAGGCGCTGCGCCGGACGGGCATCGAGGCCCGGGTCTGGCCGGGCGAGGATCTTGGCCCCGATCTGGCCGAGGCGACCCACCTGCTGACCTCGGTACCGCCCGGGGCCTCGGGCGATCCGGTGCTGACAGCACTTGGCGAGACCCTGCGCGAGGCACGCCATCTGCGCTGGGTCGGCTATCTGTCGACCACCGGGGTCTATGGCGATCATGCCGGCGGCTGGGTCGACGAGACGACACCGCTGACGCCGGCCACATCGCGCGGCGCGGCCCGGGTCGCGGCCGAGGCGGGCTGGGCCGCCTTGGGCCTGCCTTTGCACATCTTCCGGCTGGCGGGCATCTACGGGCCGGGGCGTTCGCCGCTCGACCGGGTGCGCGAGGGCCGCGCCCAGCGCATCGTCAAGGAAGGCCAGGTGTTCTCGCGCATTCATGTCGCGGATATCGCTCAGGTTCTGGCCGCCTCGATAGCCGCGCCCGATCCGGGGTCTGTCTACAATCTGGCCGATGACGAACCGGCGCCGCCCGAAGACGTGATCGCCTTCGCAGCCGAGATGCTGGGCCTGCCGGTGCCGCCCGCCATTCCCTTCGAAGAGGCCGATCTGAGCCCGATGGCCCGCAGCTTCTATGCCGAATCAAAGCGGGTGCGGAACGACCGGATCAAGACCGGGCTCGGGGTCCATCTGCGCCACCCCGACTACCGGGCCGGGCTGGCCGCGCTGCTGGAAACGGAACGCGCCGCGACGATAAGGTGACGCCGGGGCGCGGCCGGTCAGGCCCGGCGCGCCGCCTGTGCCGTGGCCCCCGAAAGCACGTCGCGCACCTTGGCCTCGATATCGGCCGCGTTCAGCCGGGCCTCGGCATACATCGCCTCGGCGCTGGCATGGTCGATAAAGGTATCGGGCAGCACCATCGACCGGAACCGGAGCCCGTGGTCGAAGACGCCCCTCTCGGCCAGAAGCTGGGCGACATGGCTGCCGAAGCCGCCGATGGCGCCCTCCTCGATGGTGATCAGCGCCTCATGCTCGCGGGCCAGCCCCAGGATCAGGTCCTCATCCAGCGGCTTGGCGAAACGGGCATCGGCGATGGTCGGCTCGATCCCTTCGGCGGACAGCGCCTGCGCGGCCTCGCGGACTTCCTTCAGCCGGGTCCCGAAGCTCAGGAGTGCGACGCGCTTGCCCTCCTGGATGATCCGGCCCTTGCCGATTTCCAGCGGCACGCCCTTTTCGGGCAGCTCGACGCCGACACCCTCGCCGCGCGGATAGCGGAAGGCGATGGGGCCCTCGTCATGGGCGACGGCGGTCGCGACCATATGCACCAGCTCGGCCTCGTCGGCGGCGGCCATCACCACCATGCCCGGCAGGTTTGCGAGGAAGGCGGTATCGAAGGCGCCCGCATGGGTCGCCCCGTCGGCGCCGACCAGACCCGCACGGTCGATGGCAAAACGCACCGGCAGCCGCTGGATCGCCACGTCATGGACGATCTGGTCATAGCCGCGCTGCAGGAAGGTCGAATAGATCGCGCAGAAGGGCTTCTGCCCGCCCGCCGCCAGCCCGGCCGAGAAGGTGACGGCATGCTGCTCGGCGATGCCGACATCGAAGATGCGTTCGGGGAAGCGCTCGGCAAAGAGGTTCAGACCGGTGCCGTCGGGCATCGCCGCGGTGACGGCCACCACCTTGCGGTCGGCGCGGGCCTCGCGGATCAGCGCCTCGGCGAAGACCTTGGTATAGCTTGGCGCATTGGCGGGGGTCTTCTTCTGGACCCCGGTCTCGATGTCGAATTTCGAGACTCCATGGCCGCAATCGGGTGCGGTCTCGGCGGGCGCATAGCCCTTGCCCTTCTTGGTGATCGCATGGATCAGCATCGGCCCGGTGGCGCGGGTCTTGACCGTGCGCAGGATCGCCAGCAGCTGGTCGAGATCATGACCGTCGACCGGGCCGACATAGGAAAAGCCCAGTTCCTCGAACAGCGTGCCGCCGACGGTGACCTGCTTGACCAGGTCCTTGGCGCGCTTGGCGCCTTCCTGGAACGGCTCGGGCAGGTGGCGGATCGCGCCCTTGGCGATGGACTTGAATTCCTGGAACGGCGCGCCCGCGTAAAGCCGGTTCAGATAGCGCGACATGGCGCCGACGGGGGGCGCGATCGACATCTCGTTGTCGTTCAGGATCACGATCAGCCGCTTGCCCAGATGGCCCGCGTGGTTCAGCGCCTCGTAGGCCATGCCGGCCGAAAGCGACCCGTCGCCGATCACCGCGATGGCATCGCCCACGCCCGCCTCGGGCGCGGTGCCCAGATCGCGGGCGACGGCATAGCCCAGCGCCGCCGAGATCGAGGTCGAGCTGTGCCCCGCGCCGAAGGCGTCGTATTCGCTTTCCGACCGCTTGCAGAAGCCCGACAGCCCGCCTTCCTGCCGCAGCGTGCGGATGCGATCACGGCGCCCGGTGAGGATCTTGTGCGGATAGCATTGATGGCTGACATCCCAGATCAGCTTGTCGCGGGGCGTGTCGAAGACCGCGTGCAGCGCGACGGTCAGTTCGACCACGCCCAGACCCGCGCCCAGATGCCCGCCGGTTTCGGACACGGCCGAAACCACCTCTTGCCGCAATTCGTGGGCGACCTGCTTCAGCTGGTCGTCGGACAGGCCCTTCAGATCGGCCGGACAGCAGACCTTGTCGAGAAGCGGAGTGATCGGCCGGTTGCTCACTGGGACAGCCCTCCTGGGGCGCGGTTACGCGTTCATGACTCCCGAGCGATAACGAAGCGCGCCGCCTGCTTCAAGGTTTCCGCCCCCTCGCCGAAGGGCGACAAGGCGTCCTCGGCCTCTTCGACCAGAGCCTTCGCGCGGGCCTTGGCGCCGTCGAGCCCCAGCAGCGACACGAAGGTCGCCTTGCCCGCATCGGCGTCCTTGTGGACCCGCTTGCCGGTCTTGGCGGCATCGCCCTCGACATCGAGAATGTCATCGGCGATCTGGAAGGCGAGCCCCAGCGCGGTCGAATAGGCGGTCAGCGGCGCGATGTCGGCGCGGGCCAGACGCGCGCCCGCCTCGGCCGACCAGCGGATCAGCGCGCCGGTCTTGTTGGCCTGAAGCTCGGTGATTTCCTCAAGGCTCAGCGGCCGCCCGGCGGTTTCGGCGGCGATGTCCTGGGCCTGACCCAGCACCATGCCATCGATGCCCGAGGCCTTGGCCAGCGAGGCCACCAGGTCGATCCGGACCGCAGGGTCGGCATGGCAGGACGGCGCGGCCAGCAGATCGAAAGCCAGCGTCTGCAGCGCATCGCCAGTCAAAAGCGCGGTGCCGTCGTCCCATTTGACATGCACCGTGGGCTGGCCCCGGCGCAGGTCGTCATTGTCCATGCAGGGCATGTCGTCATGCACAAGACTGTAGGCATGCAGCGCCTCGACCGCGGCAGCGGCATCGACGGCCGCCTCGGGCGCGATGCCGTAAAGACCCGCCGACTCGATCACCAGAAAGCCGCGCAGCCGCTTGCCGCCCGAAACGGCATAGCGCATCGCATGGGTCACGGGCTGGTCCGCGGCGCCCTCAAGGGCCGCGCTCAAACGCGCCTCGATCCGCGCGGCGGCGGATGTCAGACTGGACTGGAACATGGTGTCAAAGACCTTCGGCCGGTTTCGTCCCGGTGGGATTGCCCGAGGCGTCAAGCGTCATCGCCTCGATCTTGGCCTCGGCATCCCGGAGCTTGGTTTCGCAGTGCTTGCGCAGCTTCATCGCCTGTTCGGACAGCGCGATCGAGTCCTCAAGGGGCACGTCGCCGCGTTCAAGGGCGGCCACGGCCTCTTCCAGAGCCCGCATCGCCTCTTCGAAGGTCATTTCCCCAACCGGCTTTTCCGTCATGCCCCCCGCTCCATCAGCACCGCCACATGGGCCGCCACAGAGGCCGCCAGGGCTTCAAGATCATATCCGCCCTCCAGTGTCGAGACCAGCCGACCGCCCGAATGGGCCTCCGCGATGTCGCAGAGACGCCGGGTGATCCAGGCGAAATCGGGCACGCCCCAGACCAGCTGCGCCAGCGGGTCGGCGGCATGGGAGTCGAACCCGGCCGAGACCAGCACCAGCTCGGGCGCGAAGGCGTCGAGCCGGGGCAGCGCATGGGCCTCGAACTCGGCCCGGAACCGGCGGCCGTCGCTCATCGGCGGCAGCGGCAGGTTCAGGATGTTGCCCGCGGCACCGGTCTCGATGGCCGCGCCGGTGCCCGGGTAAAGCGGCATCTGGTGGGTCGAGACGAACAGCACGCGCGGATCGTCCCACAGCACGTCCTGGGTTCCGTTGCCGTGATGCACGTCGAAATCGACCACCGCGACACGCGACAGCCCGTGCCGGTCCAGCGCATAGCGGGCGGCGATGGCGACGGTCGAGAACAGGCAAAAGCCCATGGCGCGGGCGGTTTCGGCATGATGGCCGGGCGGGCGCACCGCGACGAAGGCATTGGCGGCCTCGCCCGCCATCACCATGTCGACCGCCCGCAGCGCGCCGCCCACCGCCCGCAGCGCCGCCCGGAACGACCCCGGCGACATGTGGGTATCGGCATCGAGCGCCACCGTGCCCTCGGCCGGGCGGGCTGCCTTGATCTTGTCGACATAGCCCTGCGGATGGGCGCGCAGCAGCTCGGCCTCGTCGGCCAGCGGGGCGTCCTCGCGCAAGAGACCGGCGAAGCCTTCGGTCGTCAGCGCCTCGGCCACGGCGCGCAGCCGGTCCACCCTCTCGGCATGGCCCGGCGGGGTGACATGGTCCAGACAGTCGGAATGGGTCAGAAGCGCCGTGGTCATGGGCCGAGGCTACGCGGGCGATCCATGACGGGGCAAGCCCGAATGGCGGCCGGGTCAGTCCGGCGCCAGCATGTAGCCTTCGCCCCGCACCGTCTGCAGATAGCGGGGCTGTTTCGGATCGCTCTCGATCTTGCGCCTGAGCCGGGTGATCTGCACATCGACCGCGCGTTCCTGCGCCTGCCCGCCATCGCGCGCCAGTTCCTCGACCAGACGCGAACGGCTGACCGCCTCGCCGGGATTGGCCGAGAAGATCCGCATCAGCTGGGCCTCGGTCGCGGTCAGGCGCACCCTCTCGTCGCCCTGCCAAAGCTCGCCCCGCCCGACATCGTAGCGCACCGGCCCCAGATGCAGGATCTTGGGCAGGTCGATCTCGGAGCGGATCTGCGGCACCCGGCGCAGGATCGCGTTGATCCTCAAAAGCAGCTCCTTCGGCTCGAAGGGCTTCGGCAGGTAGTCGTCGGCCCCGGCCTCGAGCCCCCGGATCCGGTCCGAGGTCTCGCCCCGCGCGGTCAACAGCAGGATCGGCGTCGCGATCCGCTGGCGCAGGGCCCGGGTCAGCGCGATGCCATCCTCGCCCGGCATCATCACGTCCAGCACGATCAGGTCGAAGTCGAGCCCCTGCAGCAGCTTGCGCGCGTGATCGGCATCGCGCGCGATACTGACCCAGAAGCCGTTGCGCATCAGGAACTTGCGCAACAGCTCGCGGATCCGCTCGTCGTCATCGACGATCAGCAGGTGAATGTCGGCCTCTGCCATCATGCCCCGCGCTCGGTGATCCGGTGGAAATGCCGGCGCATCTCGGGGTCCATCATCGCCTCGAGCACCTGCCGGAATCCGGCGACGGCGGCGGGGCCCGCGGCGCGATAGGCGTCGCGCATCCGCGCCCGCTGGGCGTCGGACAGCTGATGTTCCAGCTCCAGCCCGGCCTCGGTCAGATACAGATGGCGCTCGCGCTTGTCGCGATGGCCGACCCGGCTTTCGACCAGCCCGTCCTCGATCAGCGAACGCAGCACCCGGTTCAGCGACTGCTTGGTCACGCCCAGGATCGACAGCAGGTTGTTGACCGTGGTGCCGGGCGCGCGATGGATGAAGTGGATCGCCCGGTGATGGGCCCGCCCATAGCCCTTTTCCTCGAGAATCCGGTCGGGATCGGCGGTGAAGCCGCGATAGGCGAAGAACATCGCCTCGATTCCCTTGCGAAGCTGCTCGTCCGTCAGGAACAGCAGGCTTTCGCCGCTCTTCTGCGCAACCGCTGGTGCGACCTGGGCCATGGCTCCCTCCCTCTTCGCATCGTGATCGAATTTTCAGCAATCTTATGTCAGCCTTGTTGACTTTCCAAGACTCAACTGATAGCGAGCGGTGAATTTTACGCAAGATTATGTCCGAAACGGACTTAAACCGCGCAATTTTCGCAAATCGTAACCCCAGAGGGGAAAAGAAAAGGACAAAGGCCATGACTGGCTACGACGACCGCGACGGCGTTATCTGGATGGATGGGAAACTGGTGCCGTGGCGCGACGCCAATGTGCACATCCTCACCCATGCCCTGCATTACGCCTCGGCGGTATTCGAAGGCGAGCGGGCCTATGGCGGAAAGATCTTCAAGTCGCGCGAGCATTCCGAACGTCTGAAACGGTCGGCCAACATGCTCGACTTCGAGATCCCCTATACGGTCGACCAGATCGAGGACGCCAAGGCCGAGGTGATGAAGGCGAACGGGATGACCGACTGCTATGTGCGTCCGCTGGCGTGGCGCGGGTCGGGCCCGGACATGGGGGTGGCCTCGGAACAGAACCCGGTCCGGATGGCGGTCGCCGTCTGGGAATGGGGCGCCTATTACGGCGCGGCCAAGATGAAGGGCGCCAAGCTCGACATTTCCAAATGGAAGCGCCCGAGCCCCGAAACCGTGCCGAGCCAGGCCAAGGCCTCGGGGCTTTACATGATCTGCACCATGTCCAAGCACGCCGCCCATGCCAAGGGCTGCACCGACGCGATGATGTTCGACTATCGCGGCTATGTGGCCGAGGCGACCGGCGCGAACATCTTCTTCGTCAAGGATGGCGAGGTGCATACGCCCAAGGCCGACTGCTTCCTCAACGGGCTGACCCGCCAGACCGTGATCGAGCTGCTGCGCGACAAGCAGATCAAGGTGCATGAGCGGCATATCGAGGCCTCGGAACTGGAAGGCTTCGAACAATGCTGGCTGACCGGCACCGCGGCCGAGGTGACCCCGGTGGCCGAGATCGGCGACTATAATTTCGAGGTCGGCGCGCTGACCCACGACATCGCCGAGACCTACGAAAAGCACGTCCGCGCCTGAGGCGCGAACCGGGCCGCGCGCGTCAGCCCTGGGGGGTGACCCCCTTGCGCGCGCGGCCCCTCTCCAGCCCAAGCTGGCGTTCGCGCCAGATGATGAAGACGCCGGCCGCGATGATCAGCCCGGCGCCGATCAGCACCACCGGCGTCGGCGCCTCGGCGAAGACGAAATAGCCGATGACCAGCGCCAGCAACATCGAGGCATAGTCGAAGGGCGCCACCAGCCCGGCCTCGGCAAAGCGGTAGGCCGAGGTCAGGCAGATCTGCGCCACGCCGCCGACCAGCCCCGCCGCCACCAGCATCGCCGCATCCCAGACAGACGGGACCACCCAGCCCAGCGGGATCGTGAACAGCGACAGCACGGTCGAGGTCACCGAGAACCAGAACACGATGGCCGAGGTCCGTTCGGTCTGCACCAGCTTGCGCACGAAGACCTGAGCCAGCGCCGCGGCGGCTGCCCCGGCCAGCGCGACGATGGCGCCAAGCGACTCGGCCGCGTCCATCTGGTCGCCGGCGAAGGTCGACAGCCGCGGGCTGAGCACGACCACCACGCCGACAAGCCCCAGCGCCACCGCCGACAGCCGGAACAGCCGCACCTTCTCGCCCAGGAACATCGCCGCGAAGATCACGACAAGCAGCGGCGCGGCAAAGCCGATGGCGGTGGCCTCGGGCAGCGGCAGGATGCCCAGCGCAGCGAAGTTCAGCCCCATCGCGGTGCCGCCCACCAGCCCGCGCCACAGATGCCCCAGCGGGTCGCCGGTGCGCAGCCCCGCGCCAAGCTGCCCGGTCGCGCCCAGCCAGACGAGGATCACCGGCAGCGCGAAGAGCGAACGAAAGAACACCGTCTCGCCCGGCGGCACTCCATGTTCGGCCGCGGCCTTGATCAGCGCCGACATCACCACGAACAGCGTGACGGAAATCAGTTTCAGGCCGATGGCGCGGGCAGGATTCATGGGCTTGGCTCGGGTCCGGAGGGGGGGGCGGCATTTTGTCCATAGACCCGAAGAACGGCTTTTAGAAGCCTTTTTATGTAAGGACTTACCGGACCGCCCCGCTGCCTCCGGTCAGGCGTCTTTCAGCCGGGCCAGCGCCCAGCGCGCGGCCTCGGCCACCGTGGCATCCGGGTCGTCCGTCAACCGCCGGACCGCCGCAGCCAGAGCCGGATCGCCGGAATTGCCGATGGCATAGCAGACGTTCCGCACGAAGCGGTCGCGCCCGATCCGCTTGATCGGCGAGCCGGAAAACCGGTCGCGAAAGGCCGCGTCGTCAAGCGCCGCGAGGTCCGCCAGCGGCGGTTCGACCAGATCGGGGCGCGCGGCGTATTTCGCCTCGGTCGCGGCGACGGCGAACTTGTTCCAGGGACAGACGCCAAGGCAGTCGTCGCAGCCATAGATCCGGTTGCCCAGAAGCGGCCGCAGCGCCGGGTCGACCGGCCCCTTGTGCTCGATCGTCAGGTAGGAAATGCAGCGCCGCGCATCAAGCTGGAAGGGCGCGGGAAAGGCCCCCGTGGGGCAGGCGTCAAGACAGGCGGTGCATTGGCCGCAATGCTGGGTCTCGGGCTCGTCGGGCGGCAGCTCGATCGTGGTGAAGATCGCGCCCAGGAAGAACCAGTTGCCAAGGCTGCGGCCCAGCAGGTTGGTATGCTTGCCCTGCCAGCCCAGCCCCGCCGCCTGGGCCAGCGGCTTTTCCATCACCGGGGCGGTATCGACGAAGACCTTGATCTGGTGGCCCGGCGCCTCGTCCAGCAGCCAGCGCCCGAGCCGTTTCAGCCGCTTTTTCAGCACGTCGTGATAGTCGCGGTTCTGGGCATAGACCGAAATCGCCGCGCGGTCGGGCCGGTCCAGGGCGGCCAACGGGTCATGGGTCTGGGTATAGGGTTCGGCGACCATCACCACGGACCGCGCCTCGGGCCAGAGCGCCGCCGGATCGCCGCGCCAGCCCATCCGTTCGGCCATCCAGCCCATCTGGCCATGACGGCCCCTGGCCACGAATTCGGCCAGCCGCCCGGCCGCCTCGGGGATCGCATCGGGCCGGCAGACCCCCATCGCGGCCAGCCCCTCGTCGCGGGCCCGGGCGCCAAGGCGGTCTTTCAGCGCCGCGCTCAAAAGTCGAGATTCGCGTAATGTCTGGGCGGCGGGAAGCCCGGCACCTGGTCGGCCAGGATGTTGCGGAAGGCGGGGCGCGACTTGATCTTGGCGTACCAGTCCTTGACCGCCGCGTTGCGGTTCCAGTCCACGTCCGAGATGTAATCGAGGCAGGACAGATGCGCCGCCGCCGCGAAATCGGCCAGCGTCATCACATCGCCCGCCAGCCAGCGGCGCTGGTCCAGCAGCCAGCCCATGTAGTCGATGTGAAACTTGATCGCCACAGCCCCGGCCTTGACGTTGCGGCTGTCGGGATAGCCCGACTTGGTGACCTTCTTGTTCACTCGTTCATACAGAAGCTTCGAGGTCACCTCGTGGTGGAACTTGTCGTCGAACCAGCAGACCAGCCGCCGCGCCTCGCAGCGCTCGACCGGGCCGCCGGGCAGCAGTTTCGGGTCGGGATAGACCTCGTCGAGAAATTCGCAGATCGCCTGGCTTTCGGCCATGGTGCGGCCGTCCATCCGCAAGACCGGCACCTTTCCGGCCGGGTTGCGCCGCATGAAATCGGCATCGCGCTCCCAGTAGCGTTCCTCCACCAGTTCGACCTCGATCCGTTTCTCGGCCAGCACCAGGCGGACCTTGCGGCAGAAGGGCGACAACGGCATGTGGTAGAGACGGTTCATTCGGACGTCCTGACGGTTGACCTGACGGCCTTCATGGCCCCTCGGCCCCCGATTTTCAACTCTCGAAACATTTCGACCGGCCATCGGCCCGGATCGTGGCGGCGCCCTCCTCGACCTGCGCGGCCCGGCGCCGAAGCGTCGGCGACAGATGCGCGGGATCGCGCTCTTTCGGGTTGGGCAACAGAACCGCCAGCCGCGCGGCCTGACCCGAGGTCAGCCTGGCGGGCGGGATGCCGTAATAATGCCAGGCAGCGGCGTCGATGCCAAAGACGCCCTCGCCGAATTCGGCCACGTTCAGATAGACCTCGAGGATGCGCCGCTTGGACCAGGTCAGTTCGACCAGCGGCGTCAGCACCGCCTCGAGCGCCTTGCGCGGCCAGCTGCGGCCCTGCCAGAGATAGACGTTCTTGACGGTCTGCTGGCTGATGGTCGAGGCGCCATAGCTGCCACCGGCCTCAAGCGCGCCGCGGATCGCGCCCATGTCAAAGCCCCAATGCAGGCAGAAATTCGCGTCTTCGGCGGCCACCGCCGCGCGCTGCATGACCGGCGCGATGTCGCGCATCCGTGCCCATTGCTGGTCGATCTCGCCCAGACGCATGCGTTCGGACATCATGGTGGGGGTGGTCGGCGGGTTGATCAGGCTGGGCGCGACCAGCCCGAGGGCCACGAGCGCGAGACCCGCAAGGGCCCCGCGCCGGGCCGTGCGGCGCAGGCGCCGGGCCAGCGGCAGGGGGGAGGCCGCAACCTTCGGCGCGCGCCGCGCAGTCTTCTTTCCGGTGCTCTTCGTCGCCTTTGCCATGCCCGCGTGATAGCCGAGCGCGCGTCGCTTGGCCACCGCCCCGCAAGGTCCGTCTTGCCGGGGCGCCGCCGCGACGAGAGCCCCCGGGTCAGGCCACCTTGTCGCGGGTCCGCTCGAGCACCTCGCGCAGGGTCGCCTCGTCTTCCTTCGACAGCGAGGTGCGCAGGATGCGGCCCTCGGCATCGACCTCGCGCAGCCGCTCGATCACGCGGTCGCCGGTGGCCTTGCGCACCAGAACGAACAGCGCCGAACTGCCGGGGGTCAGTTTCTCGCCCAGCTCCTTCATGAAGTCGTCGTCGATTCCGATGTCGCTGAGCGCGCCGCCGATGGCGCCCGCGCCCGCGCCCACCGCGAGCCCCAGGAGCGGGTTGAGGAACAGAAGCCCGATCAGAAGCCCCCAGAACGACCCGCCCACGGCGCCCGCCGCGGTCAGGTTCACCGCCTGGTGCAGCTTGACCTTGCCCTCGTCGTTGCGGGTCACGACGACCACGTCTTCCATGTCGAGCAGATAGTCCTTCTGCATCCGGACCAGTTCGCCCCGCATGTCGAAGGCCTTGCTTTCATCGTCGAAGGCCACGGCAATCAGATCGGCCATTTCAACCTCCTTTTGCAATTTCCATTACCCAAGGAGGTGGGGCCGCGAGGCCCGCCGAGAAACCCGTCGCAGGATCAAAAACGAGTGACCCCCGCGCGCCTTTCGGCGGCGGGGGTCGTCATTTTCAGGCCGAAACAGGCTCTATTCCGCCGGAACCGCGCGTTCTTCGTTGCCCAGCGGATGGGTCAGGTGCGGCAGCATCTCGCGCGGGCAGACCTGAAGGAAGTTGCCCTTTTCCAGTTCCCAATGGGCGAGGATGTCGCGCGCCTTCGGGCTGCCGGTTTCTTCGGCATGGCGGGTGATCAGGCCTTTCAGCTCTGCCTCCCAATGCTGGACCGCCACCTTGCAGGTGATCAGCGTCTCGGGGTTGATCTTCAGCGACGCCTCGCCTTCGGGATCGTAGAGATAGGCCATCCCGCCGGTCATGCCCGCGCCGAAGTTGGCGCCGATCGTGCCGAGGATCACCGCGATCCCGCCGGTCATGTATTCGCAGCCGTTCGAGCCGCAGCCCTCGACCACCACCCTGGCGCCCGAGTTCCGCACGGCGAAGCGTTCGCCCGCCCGGCCCAGCGCGAAGAGATACCCGTCGGTCGCCCCGTACAGCACGGTGTTGCCGATGATCGTGTTCTCGGAGGCCACCAGCGGCGAGCTGAGCGGCGGACGGACCACGATGATCGCGCCCGAGAGACCCTTGCCGACATAGTCGTTGGCATCGCCCGCGACGATGATCTTCAGCCCCGGCGCCCCGAACGCCCCCAGCGACTGCCCGGCACTGCCCGCGAGTTTCACGGTCAGATGGTCGGGCTGCAGCTTGTTGCGCATGCCAAAGCGCTGGACGATGTGGCTGGACACCCGGGTGCCGATGGTCCGGTGGGTGTTCCGCACCGCGTAGCTGACCTGCATCTTCTCGCCATCCTCGAAGAACGGGGCGGCGTCTCGCAGGATCTCGGCGTCAAGCGCATCCGGCACCTCGGTCCGCGACCGGCTGCGGTCGAGGGTCGGGCGGTCGTTGGCATCGACCTGGATCAGCAGCGGGTTCAGGTCGAGGTCGTCGAGATGGGCCGAGCCGCGGCTGATCTGGGTCAGCAGGTCCGACCTGCCGATGATCTCGTCCATGGACCGGGCGCCGATCTGGCTGAGCAGCTCGCGCACTTCCTGGGCATAGAAGGTGATGAGGTTCACCACCTTGTCGGCATTGCCGGTGAACTTGGCACGCAGCTTTTCATCCTGGGTGCAGACGCCCACCGGGCAGGTGTTCGACTGGCACTGGCGGACCATGATGCAGCCCATGGCGATCAGCGCGGCGGTGCCGATGCCATATTCCTCGGCCCCCATCATCGCGGCCATGACGATGTCGCGCCCGGTGCGCAGCCCGCCATCGGTCCGAAGCGTCACCCGCTCGCGCAGGTTGTTCATCGACAGCACCTGATGCGCCTCGGTCAGGCCCATCTCCCAGGGCAGACCGGCATACTTGATCGAGGTCGCGGGCGAGGCCCCGGTGCCGCCGTTATGGCCCGAGATCAGGATCACGTCGGCCTTGGCCTTGGCCACGCCGGCGGCGATGGTGCCGACGCCCGACGAGGCCACCAGCTTGACCGTCACCTTGCAGCGCGGGTTGATCTGCTTGAGGTCGTAGATCAGCTGCGCCAGGTCCTCGATCGAGTAGATGTCGTGATGCGGCGGCGGCGAGATCAGGGTCACGCCCTTGGTCGAGTGCCGCAGGCGCGCGATCAGGTCGGTGACCTTCATCCCCGGAAGCTGGCCGCCCTCGCCGGGCTTGGCGCCCTGGGCCACCTTGATTTCAAGCTCTTCGCAGTGGTTCAGGTATTCGGCGGTGACGCCGAACCGGCCCGAGGCCACCTGCTTGATCTTGGCCGAGGGGTTGTCGCCGTTGGGTTCCGGATAGAAATGCGCCGGGTCCTCGCCGCCCTCGCCCGAGTCGGACTTGGCGCCGATCCGGTTCATCGCGACATTCAGCGTCTTGTGCGCCTCGGGGCTGAGCGCCCCCAGCGACATGCCGGGCGTCACGAAGCGCTTGCGGATCGAGGTGATCGATTCGACCTCGTCCAGCGGCACCGGCTTGCCCAGCGACTTGATGTCCAGAAGGTCGCGCAGGTGGATCGGCGGGTTCGACCGCATCGCGGCAGAATACTGCTTCCACACCTCGAAGGACGCGGTGTTGCAGGCCTGTTGCAGCATGTGCATCGTGGTGGCTTCCCAGGCGTGACGTTCGCCGGTGCGGCGCGCCTTGTAGAAGCCGCCGATCGGCAGCACGTCCTGGCCGCCCATCCAGCCCAGCCGGTGCACCTCTTCCAGCTTGCGCTGGATGCCGGTGACGCCGATGCCCGAGATGCGGCTATGCATGCCGGGGAAGTATTCGGCGCACATCGCGCGCGACAGCCCCACGGCCTCGAAATTGAGCCCGCCGCGATAGGACGAGATCACCGAGATGCCCATCTTGGACATGATCTTCAAAAGGCCCAGGTCGATGGCCTTGCGGTAATGGCCGACGGCCTCGGTCAGGCTGCAATCCAGAAGGCCGCGCTTGATGCGGTCGGCCAGCGTGTCCTCGGCCAGATAGGCGTTCACCGTGGTGGCGCCGCAGCCGATCAGCACCGCGAAGTAATGCGGGTCGACGCATTCGGCCGAGCGCACGTTCAGCGAGCAGAAGGTCCGGAGCCCCTTGCGGGTCAGCCAGCTGTGCACCGCCGAGGTCGCGAGGATCATCGGCATCGCGACCTTGTCCTCGCCCTGATGGTGGTCGGTCAGCACGATATGGCCCGCGCCCGACCGCACCGCGTCCTCGGCCTCGTTGCGGATCCGCTGCAGCCCGAGGCGCAGCGCCTCGGGGCCCGCGCCCGGCGGGAAGGTGCAGTCGATCTCGGCCATCGGCACCGAGAAATGCTTCACCAGCTCGTCGAACTGCGCGTTGCCGAGGAAGGGGCTTTCCAGAATCACGATCCGGGTCTGGCTGCCATCCTCGTCCAGCACGTTGCGCAGGTTGCCGAAGCGGGTCTTGAGGCTCATCACCCGGTATTCGCGCAGACTGTCGATCGGCGGGTTGGTGACCTGGCTGAAGTTCTGCCGGAAGAAATGGCTGAGCGGACGGTACTTGTCGGACAGCACGGCCGAGGGCGTGTCGTCGCCCATCGAGGCCAGCGCCTCCTTGCCGTCCTCGGCCATCGGCATCAGGATCGATTCGATTTCCTCGATGGTATAGCCTGCCGAGATCTGCCGCCGACGCAGGTCCGCCCCGTCGAACAGCGGCTTTTCGGACACCGCGGTCAGCACCTCGTCGATCTCGGTCACCTTGTCGAGCCACTCGCCAAACGGTTGGGTGGCCGCCATCATGTCCTTGATCTCGCTGTCGCGCAGCAGCTTGCCCTCGGTCATGTCGACCGCGATCATCTGCCCCGGGCCAAGCGCGCCCTTCTCGCGGACGCTGGATTCCTCGGTCGGGACCATGCCGCTTTCGGACCCGGCGATCAGCAGCCCGTCGCCGGTGACGACATAGCGCATCGGGCGCAGGCCGTTCCGGTCGAGCCCGGCACAGACCCAGCGGCCGTCGGTCATGGCCAGGGCGGCCGGACCGTCCCAGGGCTCCATCACCGAGTTCACATAGGCATACATGTCGCGCCAGGACTGTTTCAGCTCGACCGCCTGCTGCGACCAGGCCTCGGGCACCAGCATGGTCTTGGCCATCGGCGCGTTGCGACCCGCACGGACCAGCACCTCGAACACCGAATCGAGCGCGGCCGAGTCCGAGGACCCCTGCGCCACGATCGGCTTGATGTCCTCGGCCAGTTCGCCGAAGGCCGACGACGCCATCCGGATCTCGTGGCTTTTCAGCCAGTTGAGGTTGCCCTTGAGGGTGTTGATCTCGCCGTTATGGGCCAGCATGCGGAACGGCTGGGCCAGCCACCATTGCGGGAAGGTGTTGGTCGAATAGCGCTGGTGATAGATCGCGAAGGCCGACTCGAACCGGTCGTCCTTGAGGTCGGGATAGAATTCGGCCACCTGCTCGGCCAGCATCATCCCTTTGTAGATCAGCGACCGGCAGCTCAGCGAACAGATGTAAAGCGAGGGCACCTGGGCGGCGGCGGCGGCCTTCTCGATCCGGCGGCGGATGACGTAAAGCTCGCGCTCGAAGGTTTCCTCGTCCACGTCCTTGGCATTCGAGATCAGGATCTGTTCGATCTCGGGCCGGGTCGCATTGGCCTTCTCGCCCAGAACGTCGGTATTCACCGGCACGTGGCGCCAGCCGTAGATATAGTAGCCCATGCGCAGGACTTCGGTCTCGACGATGGTCCGGCAGACCTCCTGCGCGCTGAAATCGGTGCGCGGCAGGAAGACCTGGCCCACCGCGATCAGCCGGTCGGCATGGGGCTCGTGGCCGGTGCGGCGGATCTGGTCGTAGAAGAACGGTACCGGGATCTGCACATGGATGCCCGCGCCGTCGCCGGTCTTGCCGTCGGCATCGACCGCGCCGCGGTGCCAGACCGCCTTCAGCGCGTCGATCCCGTTCTCGACCACCTTGCGCGAGGGCTTGCCGTCGATGGCGACGACCAGACCCACGCCACAGGACGAATGTTCGTCTTCGGGGCTGTAAAGACCGTTCTCGGCCACGAAAGCCCGCTTGGCTTCTTCCCGGGCAACCCAGGCGGCATCGTATTTGGTCATTGCTGTTCTCCTTCGGAGCCCGTCGAGCCCATGCTCATTCCGTCTGCGGCGGCGGCCATCATCTGGGCCTCGGTCAACCGCACGTGATCGCCGGCGAAGGCATAGCCGCCGGGTTTGCTGTCGATATAGACCTCCGAGCTCAGCGGCAGGTCGCGGGTGCCCTCGAAGAGCCCCGCCGAGACGAAGCAATGCCCCTTATGCGCGCCTTCGGCGGTGAAGGCGTACCAGAGCGACGAGCCGCATTCCGGACAGAAGGCGCGCTCGGCCCATTGCGACGAGGCATAGGTCTTGACCGGGCCCTCGGCCCGGATCGGCTGCGTGGTATGGACCGCCATCAGCGGGCCCGAGGTCCATTTGCGGCACATCGCGCAATGGCAGGCGCCAAGCACCTGCTGCGCCGGCTCGATCTCGACCGTGACGGCGCCGCAGAGACATTGCCCCTTCAGGGTGGTGTCGGACATCGCCTGGCCTCCTATTCCGCCGCGACCTGGGCGGGCTGCGCCAGGAAGTCGAGGATGCTGTCGGCCGCCTCGCGCCCGTCGCGGATCGCCCAGACGACAAGGCTTGCGCCGCGCACGATGTCGCCGACCGCGAAGACGCCCGGCAGCGAGGTCTCGTGGCTGCGGAAATCGGCCTTCACGGTGCCCCAGCGGGTCACTTCCAGCGCGTCCTCGCCCCACATCGCGGGCAGGTCCTCGGGCTCGAAGCCCAGCGCCTTGATCACCAGATCGGCGGGCTCGGCATAATCGGCGCCCTCGATCACCTCGGGCGATTGCCGCCCCGTGGCATCCGGCGGGCCAAGCCGCATCTTCTGCACCATGACCGAGCTGACCGGATCTCCGGCAAAGCCCTTCGGCGCCGAGAGCCAGACGAAGTCCACGCCCTCTTCCTCGGCATTCTGCACCTCGCGCTGCGAGCCCGGCATGTTGGCCCGGTCGCGGCGGTAAAGGCATTTCACGCTGACCGCACCCTGGCGGATCGCGGTGCGCACGCAGTCCATGGCGGTATCGCCGCCGCCGACCACGACCACCCGCTTGCCCTCGGCATTGAGCTCGCCCGACAGGTATTCCGGCACCTCGTCGCCGAAGCTGACCCGGTTCGAGGCGGTCAGGTAGTCCAGCGCGGCGACAATGCCCTGCGCGCCCGCACCCGGGCCGGTCAGGTCGCGCCCCTTGTAGACGCCGGTCGCGATAAGGACCGCGTCATGCTTGCCGCGGATCGCGTCGAAGCTGATATCGGTGCCGACATCGCAGTTCAGCACGAATTCGACGCCGCCCTGTTCGAGCTGCGCCACCCGGCGCATGACGATGTCCTTTTCCAGCTTGAAGCCGGGAATGCCGTAGGTCAGCAGCCCGCCCGCCCGGTCGTGCCGGTCATAGACGGTCACCTGCAGCCCCGCGCGCCGCAGCCGGTCGGCCGCCGCCAGTCCGCCCGGACCCGCGCCGATGATGCCCACGCTTTCGCTGCGCTCCTGGGTCGGCGCGATCGGCGGCACCCAGCCTTCGTCCCAGGCGGTGTCGGTGATGTATTTCTCGACCGCGCCGATGGTCACGGTGCCATGGCCCGACTGCTCGATCACGCAATTGCCTTCGCACAACCGGTCCTGCGGACAGATCCGGCCGCAGATCTCGGGGAAGGTGTTGGTGGCCTGGCTCATGGCGTAGGCCTCTTCCAGACGGCCCTCGGCGGTCAGCCGCAGCCAGTCGGGGATGTTGTTGTGCAGCGGGCAGTGCGTCTGGCAGAACGGCACGCCGCACTGGCTGCAGCGCGAGGCCTGCTCGGCAGCCTTTTCCGCGGCGAACTCGGCATAGATTTCGTCGAAATCCTTCGCGCGGTCACCGGCCTCTCGTTTCTCCGGCGTCTCTTTCGCCACGCGGACGAACTGAAGCATCTTTTGCTGCGCCATTGCCTTTCCTTCCAGGATGGGTCGGGACCTTCGGAAAGCTTCTATACGGAGGAAGCCAGATCATTAAAAGTCAGCAATACTGTCCTACTTGACGGAAAATTCGCCCTCGGCACCCTTCGAGCCGCGACAAACTGCATTTTTAGGTCAGCATGTATTCCCTGTGGTGGAGTCTTCCCTTTCCGAATCACGCCCCTATGCTGGCGCCATCCTGAACCTCCGGGCCATCCCATGACGCTTTTCCACCTGTTTCTGATCGCGGTGATCCAGGGCATCACCGAGTTTCTTCCGATTTCCTCTTCGGGCCACCTGATTCTGCTGCCGGGCCTGACCGGCATGGCCGATCAGGGCCATATCATCGACGTCGCGGTGCATGTGGGCACGCTGGCGGCGGTCGTTCTATACTTCTGGAAGGACTCGATGCTGGCGCTGGGCGGCCTGACCCGGGTCGCGCGCGGCAAGATCGACACGCCCGGCGCCTTTCTTGCGCTCTGTCTGATCGTGGCGACCATTCCGGTCATGGCGGTCGGGCTGGTGCTGGAACTGACCGGGCTCGAGGACATGATGCGCAGCATCGCGGTGATCGGCTGGACCATGCTGATCTTCGGCATCGTTCTGTGGGTCGCCGACACCCGCTTTCCAGAAACCCGCAAGGCCAATACCTGGACGCTGAAACACGCCATCATCATGGGCCTGTGGCAGGTGGTCGCACTGATCCCCGGCACCTCGCGGTCGGGCATCACCATCACCGGCGCGCGGATGCTGGGCTATGACCGGGTCGGCGCCGCGCGGTTGTCGATGCTGATGTCGATCCCGACGATCCTCGCCTCGGCGGTGCTGGTCGGCGGCAAGGCCGCAGCCGAGGCCGACATGGCGGTGCTGCGCGACGGCGCCATCGCCGCCGGCTTCACCTTCGTCTCGGCGCTGATCGCGCTGGCGGTGATGATGCGGCTTGCCCGGTCGATCAGCTTCACGCCCTATGTGGTCTACCGGGTGATCCTCGGCCTCGTGCTGCTCTGGATCGCCTATACCTGATCAGGGACGCAGCCGCTTGGCCGCCTCGCGGATTTCGTAGAACTGACCCGCGGGGCGGTAGCGCCACAGATATTCCGGTAGCACCGCCTCCATGGCGGTGGGCTGGATGCCCAGTTCGGCCAGCCCCGGCATGCCCTCGCCCACGACATTGTCGCGCCCGAGATTGCGCACCTGGTCGCGTGTCACGACCTTGTTGTCGATCAGCCCCAGCGACAGCGACTGCACCAGATCGAAGACCGTGCCCATCGCGGCGCCCAAGGCCAGCGGCAGGGGCAGCACGATCCGGTTCGGGCGGCCGATCACCTCGAGCATTTCTTCCATCAGCTCGCCGAAGCTCCGCACCTCGGGGCCGCCCAGTTCGTAGATGCCCGGCGCGGCTTCGCCCATAGCGGCCTTGGCCGCGGCGGCGGCCACGTCGTCGACATAGACCGGCTGGAACCGGGTGAAATAGCCGACCACCGGCAGAACCGGAGAGAACCGCGCCATCTGCGCGAAGCGGTTGAAGAACTGATCCTCGGGACCGAACACCAGCGAGGGCCGCAGGATCACCGCATCGGGGAAGCTCTCGCGCACCGCAGCCTCGCCCCGGCCCTTGGTTTCGGAATAGGCGCTGTCCGAGTCGATGTCGGCGCCGATGGCCGAGATCTGCACCAGCCGCGCCACTCCGGCCGCGCGCGCCTCTTCGGCGATGTGAAGCGCGCCGTAATGCTGCACCAGCCCGAAGGTGTTGCGCCCCGATTCGGCGAGGATGCCGACGCAGTTCACCGCAGCCTCGGCCCCTTGCAGCGCCAGCCGGACCGACTCGCGGTCGCGGACATTGCACAGCACCGGCTCGACCTGCCCCACCGCGCCATAGGTGCGCACGAACAGCGCCTCGTTCGGGCGCCGCACCGCCACACGTACCCGCCAGCCGGCGCGCGCCATGCGCCGCGCAACGTAGCGGCCGACAAATCCCGACCCGCCGAAGATGGTGACCAGCTTGGACATGGAGAGACGCCTCCTTGGCATATGATGGTATGCAACCGAATATAGGGGCCGGGCGCCCCAAGCAAGAGATCGTATCGCGAGGCAAAAATCGCCGTTGACACCGTCTGCGACCCCCTATAGATCACCGCCTCACGACACCTGCCCAGGTGGCGGAATTGGTAGACGCGCTAGCTTCAGGTGCTAGTGTTCGCAAGGACGTGGAGGTTCGAGTCCTCTCCTGGGCACCAACCCCAAAAGCCGGGGAATCATCCCCTAAAGTCAGGGGAAGACGTGGCGAATTACCTACATTCCAAAGACTTGCCCGATGGTCTCGATCTCGGGCCCGTGGTGGCCATCGACTGCGAGACGATGGGGCTGAACCCGCATCGCGACCGGCTGTGCCTGGTGCAGATGTCGTCGGGCGACGGCGACGCGCATATGGTGCAGATCGCGCAAGGCCAGACCGAGGCGCCGAACCTGAACCGGATGCTGGCCGACCCGAAAACGCTGAAACTTTTCCATTTCGGCCGATTCGATATCGCGATCCTGCTGCACAGCTTCGGCGTGACCACCGCGCCGGTCTACTGCACCAAGATCGCCTCGAAGCTGGTGCGCACCTATACCGACCGGCATGGGCTGAAATACCTGCTGCAGGAATTGCTGGAGATCGACATCTCGAAACAGCAGCAAAGCTCGGACTGGGGCGCGCCCTCGCTGAGCCCGGCGCAGCTCGACTATGCCGCTTCGGACGTGCTGTATCTGCACCGGCTGAAAGAGACCCTGGACCGGATGCTGGCCCGCGAGGGCCGGACCGAGATGGCCCAGGCCTGCTTCGATTTCCTGCCGACCCGGGCCCGGCTCGATCTTTCCGGTTGGCCCGAGACCGACATCTTCGCACACTGAGACCATGACGCCCGAAACCTGCCTGTCCATCGGCCGCCGCGTTCTGCGGATCGAGGCCGACGCCGTCCATCGCCTGGCCGAGAGCCTCGACCAGGACTTCACCCGCGCGGTCGAGACCATCCTTGGCGCGACCGGCCGGGTCATCGTCTCGGGCATGGGCAAGTCGGGCCATGTGGCACGCAAGATCGCGGCGACCTTCGCCTCGACCGGCACGCCCGCGCATTTCGTCCACCCCGCCGAGGCCAGCCATGGCGATCTGGGGATGGTGGCGCGGGGCGATGTCTGCCTCGTGCTGTCGAATTCCGGCGAGACGCCCGAACTGGCTGATATCGTCGCCTATACCCGCCGCTATGGAATCCCGCTGATCGGCGTCGCGGGCAAGCCCGGCAGCACGCTTTTGCGCCAGGCCGACGTGGCGCTGGTGCTGCCGCCCGCGGACGAGGCCTGCCCGATGGGACTGGCGCCCACCACCTCGACCACGATGACGCTGGCGCTGGGCGACGCGCTGGCCGTGGCGCTGATGGAGCACCGCCAGTTCACGCCCGAACATTTCCGCCAGTTCCATCCCGGCGGCAAGCTGGGGGCGCGGCTCTCGACCGTCGCGGACCTGATGCATTCGGGCGAGGACATCCCGCTGGTACCGACGGGCACCGCGATGCCCGAGGCGCTGATCGTGATGAGCCGCAAGAGCTTTGGCGTCGTTGGCGTGACCGGTCCCGACGGGCGGCTGGCCGGGATCGTGACCGATGGCGACCTGCGCCGCCATATGGACGGCCTGCTGGAGCGCAGCGTCGAGGAGGTGATGACCGCGAACCCGCTGACCATCGCCCCCGACGTTCTGGCCGAAAAGGCGGTCGCGGTGATGAACGACCGCAAGATCACCTGCCTTTTCGCGGTCGAGGACGGCCGCCCCGTCGGCATCCTGCATATCCACGACTGCCTGCGCGCCGGGGTCGCATGACATATGCGGTCCTATGACAACGCCTATTCCCGGTTCATCGCAGCGGCCAAGATCGTGTTTCCGCTGGCCGCGCTGGGGCTGTTGTCGACCCTGTTCATGATTTCGCGCGACCATGGCAGCGCCGGCAACGGCGACGGCCTGCCCTATGCCAAGGTCGAGATCGACGACCTGCTGCGCCAGCAGCGGCTGGGCGCGCCCAACTATGCCGGCGTGACCCGCGACGGCACCGCGATCTCGATGCGGGCCGACTCGGCCCGGTCCGATCCCGACCGGCCCGGCCGCGGCGAGGCGCAGGCGATGCAGGCGCGGCTGACCCTGCCCGATGGCAGCTCGGCCGAGATCCAAGCCAATACCGGGTCGATCGACACCTCGGACCGGGTGGCGGTGCTGGAGGGCGACGCGAAGATCTCTACCTCGACCGGCTACACCATCGAGACCGACCGCCTGCGGTCGGCCTTTGCGGACACCAATGTCGAGGCGGACGGCCCGGTCACCGCCAACGGACCGCCCGGCCGGATCGAGGCAGGCAGCATGACGCTCAGCGCCGACCCCTCGGACAAGGGCAGGTATCTTCTGGTTTTCAAGGACGGCGTGAGGCTGATATATGAGCCCGAGCAATAGGGGAAAGGGTCCGGTCGTGTCGATACGCGGTCGTCTGTTGGCGTTTGCGCTGGTTCTGGCGGTTCCGGCCGCCGCCTGGGCGCAGGGCGCCCAGATCGCCTTCGGGTCGCTCGATCACGATGCGTCGCTGCCCGTCGAGGTCACGGCCGAAAGCCTCAGCGTCGATCAGGGCGACGGCACCGCCGTCTTCAGCGGCGATGTCGTCGTCGGGCAGGGCACGCTGCGCCTGTCGGCCGCGCGGGTGCTGGTGGTCTATGGCTCGGGCGGCGCCAGCAGCGGCAAGATCTCGCGGCTCGAAGCCTCGGGCTCGGTGGTGCTGGTGCTGGGCGAGGACGCGGCCCAGGCGCAGGGGGCCGTCTACAGCATCGACACCGCCACCATCGTCATGACCGGCGACGTGCTGCTGACCCAGGGCGACAATGCCGTCGAGGGACAGCGGCTGACGGTCGATCTGAACCGCGGCACCGGCGCGATGGAGGGTCGCGTGCGGACCGTGCTGACCCCGGCCTCGGACAAGCCGTGATGGCGGACGGTGCCGCAGCCTTTGGTTTCGCAGAGCCCGGCGGCGGGCTGCGGGTCGTCGACCTGCGCAAGAGCTATCGCCGCCGCCCGGTGATCCGCGATGTCAGCCTCAGCCTCGACCGGGGTGAGGTGGTCGCGCTGCTCGGCCCGAACGGGTCGGGCAAGACCACCTGCTTTTATGCCGTCGCCGGTCTGCTGACCCCCGAGGGCGGCAAGGTTCTGCTCGACGGCCGCGACGTGACCACGCTGCCGATGTATCGCCGCGCGCGGCTGGGCATCGGCTATCTGCCGCAGGAAGTCTCGATCTTCCGCGGGCTCGATGTCGAGGACAACATCAAGGCAGTGCTCGAAATCGTCGAGCCCGACCGCCACAAGCGCCGCGAGCGGCTCGAAGAACTGCTGTCGGAATTCTCCATCGAACATCTGCGCCGCGCGCCTGCCCTGTCGCTGTCGGGCGGCGAACGGCGCCGGGTCGAGATCGCGCGCTGCCTCGCGGCCAATCCCCGGTATCTCTTGCTCGACGAACCCTTCGCCGGCGTCGATCCCATTGCCGTGGGCGAGATTCGGAGCCTTGTCGCCGACCTCAAGACCCGGGGAATCGGGGTGCTCATCACCGATCACAATGTCCGCGAAACGCTCGAGATCGTTGATCGCGCCTATATCCTGCATGACGGCAAGGTGCTGATGAGCGGCACGACCCAGGAGGTGATCCGCGACGAGAACGTGCGCCGGGTCTACCTTGGCCAGAGCTTCCGGATCACCTGAGGCCCGGGCATGCAGGCCGTCTTCTTCCCGTCTTTTCCGCGACCTTGGCCGGGTTTTGCCGAACCGACCGGCAAGACCGCAACCGAATCGCTGCCACGGCCGCCCGTCGCGCCGGAATTCGGGCCGGTCGCGCGGATCGGTGGCGCTGCGGCGCAGCACGGCGAGGGCGTTGACATGGCGGGGGGACCTGTCGCCAAATACGCGCGATGCCTGCCCCGTCCGCCATCCATCCGACGCCCGCGCCAAAAGGGCCGCAGACAGGGATACGCTTCCTTGTTGCCGTTGACCCCGCCGCGCCCCGGCCTTAACGGAGTGCAACCCTGCGCCTGCAGGCAATCTCAGGAGGAACAATGCTGTACCAGATCAGCGGCAAACAGATCGACATCGGCGAGGCTCTGCAGACCCATGTCAAGGACGAGCTGAGCGCTGCCGTCTCGAAGTATGCCGACCGGCCGACCGATGCCAACGTGGTGTTCTCGCGGAACGCGCATCAATATGTCTGCGAGGCGACGGTGCACCTGTCGACCGGCCTGACCGCTCAGGCGAGCGCCCATGCCACCGAGATCTACGCCGCCTTCGACAGCTGCTGCGACAAGATGGAAAAACAGCTGCGCCGCCACAAGCGCCGGCTGAAGGACCATCACCGCGATCGTTCGGAACCTGTGGAACTTTCCGGCGGTTCGGCGTATATCCTCGCAGCGACGGACGAGAATGACGAGTCCGACGACCTGCAGCCGATGATCATCGCCGAGATGGAAACCCAGATTCCGTCGATCTCGGTCGGCGAGGCGGTGATGCAGATGGAGCTGAAGGGCGCGGCCCTCCTGGTGTTCCGGAACGAGAAGACCGGCAACATCAACGTCGTGTACGCCCGCGAAGACGGGAACGTGGGCTGGATCGAACCCTGACCCGCAGCTGACACTGCCGCGTCCGTTCACCGGGCGCGGCGCGTCCGAAGCGAGAGGCCTATGCAGCTATCCACGCTCATCACGCCGGAAGCCGTTCGCGTCTTCGGCACCATGTCCAGCAAGAAACGCCTGTTCCAGGAGCTTGGCGAGGTCGCCCACGCCGCCTATGCGCTGCCCTCGGGCAACGCCGTCGACGCCCTGCAGGAACGCGAAAGCCTCGGACCGACCGGGGTGGGACAGGGCGTGGCCCTGCCCCATGCCCGGCTGTCCGGCATCGACCGGGTCCGGGGCGCCTTCATCCGGCTGGAAAAGGCGATCGATTTCGGGGCGGTCGACCGCCAGCCGGTCGATCTGATCTTCGCCCTGTTCGCACCGCTCGATTCCGGCGTCGATCACCTGAAGGCGCTGGCGCTGGTTTCGCGCACCCTGCGCGACGGCACCGTCTGCGCCAAGCTGCGCGCCAATACCGACCCGGCCACGCTGCATGCGGTGCTGACCGAGGCGGCGGCGTCGCAGGCGGCCTGACCTAGCCGCGCCAGCCCCCGTAGCCGAACCTCAGGAAATCGCGGCGGTAGGCTTCGGCCGCCGCCGCGTCCAGGTCCGCGTCATGGATCGCGGCCAGCGGAACCGGCCCGACCGGCGCCGGATCGGGCAGTGCCGGGGCCGCACGCCCGAGACTTGCGGCAAGCTCGGCCAGATCGCGGCCCAGCGTCTCGGCGCGGACGATCCGGTCGGGCAGCAGCGATTGCGCCATGCCCTCCAGCAGGACCGATTGCGACGCCCAGGACGGATCGACGCGCAGCGCGCTCTGGCCGCCCAGCTGGCCCTTGAGGAAGGTCAGAAACCCCAGAAACGCCGCCCGGTGCGCGGCCGCATCATAGCCCGGCCCGGGTCCGTCCTCGGGCAGCGGCACCCCGTAAAGCTCGCGCAGCGCCCGGCGCAGCCGGGGAAAGCTGTCCGGACCGACCGGCAGGACATGGCGACAGAAGGCGCGATGCGCCCGCTCCAGCGGATGGCTGATGACGGTAAAGCTGCGATGGCCCGGATGGCGCCGCAGCCAGTCGTCCAGCGTCTTGCGGGTAAAGCCCCGCCGCAGCGCCTCGGGGCCAAGCCCGTCCAGCGCGGCCAGCCAGGCCTCGACCTCCGCCACCGGGCCGCCGGGGACCGGAAGGAACAGAAGCGGGCTTCGGGGCGCAGCCACATGGCGCCGCAGGGCAGGTCCGCGCCGCGGCTCGAAGAGATTTTCATTGAACAGCGCGCAAGGGTCGAGATCGGCCAGCGCGCGCGTCATCTCGTCGAAATTCTGTACCCGCGCCGAAAGCGGCCCGGGGTTCTGCTTTTTCAGCCGGGTCGGCGCGGCGTCCAGCCGGGCATCCGTGCCAAGGAAGGCCAGCAGGCCGTTCAGCACCTCGACATCGGCGATCTGGTCATAGCCGATCCGGAACGGGGTCTGGCCCGCAACCTGAAGCCTGCGCGTCAGCTGCGCCCGGAAGGCGCCCAGCCGGTCCAACCGGTCGGCGAAGTCCGCAGGGTCGAACCGCACCTGCGCCCGGCGCGCCTTGAGCAGATCGGTCAGCCGCCACTGGCCGGTCCGGTCCGCGATCAGTCGCGACACATGGCTTTCGACCGGATTGCGGACCAACAGGATCTTGGCGCAGCGCCGGTCGGCCAGAACCGGCGCCAGCACCCGGGCATCGTGATCGTGAAAGAAGCGAAACCCCCAAAGCCCGCCTTGGGCCGCGGCACGCATTGCCGCCAGAAGCCGCCCCGGATCGCGCTCGCGCTCGGCCAGCGTCACGCCCAGATGTTCGGTCCGGTCCTTGTGGCCGATGAAATGCGGGTTAAACGCCTCGCCATGACAGCAGAGCCCCGGCACGCCGTTCAGCGCGTCTTCGAGGTAGTTGGACCCGGTCCGCATCTCGGCGAACAGCACGAAGCTGTCGAAGGGGCGGTCCATCTACATCACCAGATAGGGGCGGCGCAAAGGCGGCGGCCGAAGGCGGCTTTCGTCGACCGGGAAGTCGCCCACCAGATGGGGCAGCATGCCCTCGTTTTTCAACCGTTGCAGGAAGGCGCCAAAGCCGGGCAGCGGCACCAGCCGGGGGGCCGCCGCCAACGGCAGCCGCGAACGGGCTTCGGGCGCGATGTCCTCGACCAGGCCCAGCAGCACCTCCATCGGGGTGCGCACCGCATCCGCCATCGACCAGATTCGCACCCGCGCCCGCACCTGGGGCGCGCGGAGGATATCGAGAAAGGCGGCCTCGATCCTCTGCAGCTCGGCTGCTCGCTTGCGCAGCACGGCAAAATCCTGCCCCGACCGAAAAAGCGGCACCGCCCAGGCCCCGGTCGCCACCGCGATATGGGCATTGCGGTCGATGGCCAGCGGCCAGGAGATCTCTTGCCGGTCGGCCGGTCCGAACATGAAGCACTGGCGTTCGCCGCGCCCGGCCCAGATCAGGTTGCGCAGAAAGCCGCCCGGATCGTAGTCGCGCAGCGCCGCCGCGTCCGAAATCCCGCCCGAAAAAGACGCCCCGCCGCCAGCGAATTCGGCCCGGTCCGGCGCGAACAGGTGCCCATGCACACGGGCCCCGACATGCCGTTCGAACCAGGGTGCGAAATCCTCGAAAAGCGCGTCAAAGCCTTGCAGGACGGAAAACGGCGCGCAGGTCGTGGCATGGGCCCAGTCGGGACTGGGCAGGCGGCTTTGCATGACCAGCCCGGGCCGCCCCCGCACGCGCCGGTCGTCCGCCGCCGTCAGCAGCCGGTCGAGCCGCGCCGGATCGGGCTCGGCCGCCCCGCGCGATGGCAGACCCGGATCGAGGAAGGTATCGTATAGCCAGTCCGCCCCGGGCCAGATCTTGCGGGCGACAAAACAGTCCGACCGGCGCAGAAGCTGCAGGTGATCGTCGTAGAAGACGAAGGGCCGTCCCTGCCGGTTGAACCGCGTCAACGTCAGCGACCGGCTTTCGACCCGGCGGCCGTGGCGGCGCACCAGCGTCTGGAAATAGCTTTCGTCCGGGATCCAGACTCGCCGGAAATAGCGTTCGATCCGGCGCCGGTCCGGGTCGGTCAGGATCGCGCTCAACGTGCGCCGGGTCAGGCACCACCATTGCGAGCCCAGATGCGGCTCGAGCCCGGCGGGAGGGCACCGCCGTATCCCAAGCCGCCGTTGCAGCGTGACAAGCTGGTCGAACAACCGGCGCTGCCGTTTCCAGGCGAATGGAAAGCTTAACGAAAAGCGTTCGCGGCTGAGCCCGCCCACCGTCCAGGGAACCTCGTCGGTGGTGACGGATTCGATGAAATCGGTCTCGGGCCGGGCGGCGAGATAGGCGGTCAGGTCGGCCGCGGGCCGAAGCGGCAGGCAGGCGCCCGATGCCAGATAGACATGGCCGATCGCCGGAAACTCGGCCAAGGCCAGCTCGACCGCCGCCAGCGTGGCCCGCACGATGGACCAGGTGCCCCATTCGCAGGGATGGCGGGCGCAGAACCGCACATCGGCAAGCCCGGCCAGCGCCTGCTGCATGGCCATGACCTCGGCCTCGGGCACCCGGCTGTCGACATGGATCACCACCGGACACCCGGCCTCGGCCCAGTGCCGCGCCACGGCGGCGGCCCGGTCGAGCGCGGTGTGCACGATCATGACAAAGCCGACGCTCATGCCCAGTTGCCCTGCGAAATCAGGCCCAGCAGATCGAGCTGGCGCCAGCCTGCGTATGTCTCGGACCCCTCGCACCAAAGCTCTGCCCCGCGATCCAGACCGCTGCGGTAGGCGCGGTATTCGCGGCCGTCGGCATAATGCTCTCGCCGCTCGGCCTCTTCGGCGGCCCTGGCGGCGAAGCAATCCAGGAACTTTGCATGCAGCAGCGCCCCGCAGGTCTTTTCGCCGCCGGTCTCGTCATAGACGAGGTTCAGCCCGCGCGGCAGCAGCCGGTGGGTCGAGCTGGTATAGACATAGGGGCGGCGCCAGCGCACCAGCGGGATCTTGTTCAGCGCGGGCGCCTGTTCGGGCGCCTCGGCGAACCAGGCGCGGGCGCGCGGGCCGCCCTGGATCCACAGATTGCGGTAAGCAGGGTCCTTCCGGAACCTGTAGCTGCCGCTGTCGAACCAGCAGGCAATCTCGAACGGGTCCTGCCCGGCGCGATAGCGCGCGGCGCCGATCGGCCCCTTCGGATAGGTGTCGATCAGCATCGCCCCGAAGGACCGGGTTCCAGCGCTGTCGAGCCAGTCGGTCAGCGCCCGCAGCGGCCGGGTATCGCAATGGGGATAGACCAGAAACTCGTCCACATCGACGGTCAGCGCCCAATGACCGTGCCCGTAGCGGCTCAGCAGCCCGTTCAACCAGTCGATGCCGAAATGCGCCTGCCGGTAGCTTGCCCCAGTGGTCCAGAGCGACACATCCGGCTGGTCCCGCAGAAACGCCTGCGACCCGTCCCGGGACCCGTTATCGACGATCAGGAAGTGGTCGATGCCAAGCCGACGGTAATAGGTCAGGAAATAGGGAAGCCGCACCGCCTCGTTGCGCAGGCAGACAAAGGCCAGAAGCGCGCCCGGCCGGATCTGCGCCGTCCGGTCCGCGACAGGCCGCAACTGGCGCCGCGCGCGCCGTGCCCGCAGCTTCCAAAGCTCGCGTTCGAGCCTGAGCCGATATGTGGAGATGGCACCCAAGTGGCCTCCTGCCGGTCCCCGTCGGATCGGGACTAAAGGAAACCGCCTAAACCTCTCTTAAAACGCGCCCATCGGCGCCCAGGCCCCGCCCGAGATCAGCCCCAGCGCCTGCAGCTGGCGCCAGTCGCGGAACCGGACCGACCGGGCATCGGCCAGGACCGGGTCGGCAAGAATCGCGTCGTAATAGACGCCATAGCGGCCCGGGTGGGTGAAATGCTGACAACGGACCTTGTCCTCGGCCGATTTCGCCAGCGCGAGGTCCAGGAACTTGCTGTGCAAAAGCGCGCCGGTGGGCGCGTCCCGCCGCGCATCGAAACCCGCGTTCAGGCGGCGCGGCAGGGCGATATGGGTCGAGCTGACATAGACATGGCCGCGCCTCCAGCGAATCAGCGGCGTCTTGTGCAGATGCGGCGCGCGGTCAGGCGCGTCGGCGAAAAAGGCCCGCCGCCGCACGCCGCCGCGGATCGAGATCCCGGCATACCGGCGCTGGCGGTCCCAGAGATAGCCCTCGGCATCGAAAAGCGGCAGCGCCTCCAGCGGATCGGCGCCGGGCGCGCAACGCGCCGAGGACAGCGGGCCTTCGGCATAAAGCTCCAGCATCAACGCGGCCAGCATCGGGATGCGGCGGGCGTCGAGCCAGGCGGTCAGCGCGGGCAGGCCGAGGCTGTCATGGCGCGGAAAGACCAGCAATTCGTCGGCATCTAGCGTCAGGCACCAGTGCCCCGCCCCGTGGCGGGTCAACAGCCAGGTCAGCCAATCCATGCCGAAGCGCGCCGCGCGATAGGACGCCTCGCTGCGCCAGACCGACACGTCGGGGGCGTCGGCCAGAAGCCGCGGCGTGGCGTCGGTGCTGGCATTGTCGACGATCAGAAACTGGCTGACGCCAAGCCGCCGGTGATGGTCGAGGAAGTGGGGCAGACGCTCGGCCTCGTTCCGGAGGCAGGCGAAGGCGAGGATCGCCCCGGGGCGAATAGCGGCGGTGCGGTCCGCGACCGGCTGCAACTCGCCTCGCTTGCGCAGCGCCCGGACCAGAAGCCGTGCCCGGCGCCAGTGCAGCCGGAGGGCCCACCAGGGCCCGTCCGGGTCGGAAAAGAGCCTCAGCGCCTGTACCCGTCGGACTGGAACCATTTCCAGGCGTCCTGGATCATGGTGGGGAGG
>NZ_MUAV01000253.1:0-291 GCF_003265965.1 Rhodovulum viride
GCCACCAGAGCGCGGCCAGCACCCCGCCGGTGACATAGGCCAGATCCTCGAGCCCATCAGACGGCGCGGCCCGGTAAAGCCGCCACTGCGCCACCTCCCAAAGCACATAGCCCGCAAGAACCGGCAGCGCGGCCCAGGGGCCCAGAGCCAGCACCGGCAACAGGCCGACGATCAGCGCATGCCCCGTCTGGTTGCGGGCATAGCCCCAGGGGTCGGTCAGGAAGGCGCTGGGGCTTCGGAAGAGATCGAGGATCAGCATCACGCCCCCGTCGCTTCGAGCGCCGCGATCAG
>NZ_MUAV01000254.1:0-285 GCF_003265965.1 Rhodovulum viride
CCTTGTTCCACCAGGTCAGGGCCTCGCAGGCGCCCGGCACGTCGCCCGCGTTCAGGCGCCGGGTCGCGGTAGATCGGCCCGCGCTGGCCACGCCGACGTTGAAGGCAAGGCTGGTAAAGGCGGCGTCGCGGGGCGACGGCAGGCGCCGGGCCCGGGTCTCGGCCGAGAAGTGGGACAGAAGCCGGGCGCGATAGTCCCGCACCTCGGCGCGCAGCAGGGCCTCGCATTCGGCATCCGACAGAACCATGCCCGGCCGCGCGGTGCGCGTGTGGCCGTAGCAGATCG
>NZ_MUAV01000255.1:0-285 GCF_003265965.1 Rhodovulum viride
GGAACTCGCAGCCCTTGACCAGCTCGACCAGCGCGATGGCATCGCCGCCGCCGCAGTGCCGACAGTTATAGACGTTGCGGGCGGTGTTGATCCCGAAGCGGTCGCGCCCGCCGCAAACGGGGCAGGGGCCGACGCGCTCGATCCCCTGCGGCGGTTTCAGCCCGGCAATGCCGAGCCGGTCCGCGACCTCGGCAATCGGCAGCGCGCGCGCCTCGGCCAGTCGGGGATCCTCGCGCGGGGTCATGCGAGACCGCACGAAAACAGAGGCACGGCGTCCCGGAAATT
>NZ_MUAV01000256.1:0-278 GCF_003265965.1 Rhodovulum viride
CCGTCTGGTTCGATCCCGAGATGCAGTGGGACGCGGTCCCTTCCGGACGGCGCGGCCGCCAGCAGGCCTACAGCGACGCCGCGATCCAGGCCTGCCTGACCCTCAAGGTCCTCCTCGGGCTGCCGCTTCGGCAGGCGACCGGTTTCGTGGCGAGCTTGCTGGAACTGTCCGGGCTTGGCTGGTCGGTGCCGGACTTCAGCACCCTGTCGCGCCGCCAGAAGACCCTGGACGTGACCATCCCGTATCGCGGATCCAAGGGGCCGCTGCACCTGCTCGTG
>NZ_MUAV01000257.1:0-277 GCF_003265965.1 Rhodovulum viride
TTCACTTCCCACACCAGATTAAGAAAAGGTGCTGCCAAGTTAAGAACCTTGGATTATGCTGAACGTCATGGTTACATCCGTGGTGTTGTTAAACAAATCATCCATGACCCAGGTAGAGGTGCTCCATTAGACAAAGTTGCTTTCAGAGACCCATACAAGTACAAATTGAGAGAAGAAACTTTCATTGCTAACGAAGGTGTCTACACTGGTCAATTTATTTACGCCGGTAAAAAAGCTTCCTTGAACGTTGGTAACATCTTGCCATTGGGTGCTTGTC
>NZ_MUAV01000258.1:0-274 GCF_003265965.1 Rhodovulum viride
GTCAGCTCCGCGATCTGCGCCCCGGCGTCTATCGCCACATCCACCGCGAGCCGCAGCCCGTCGGATACCCATGTTTTCATGCGGCCCTCCATCTGCCCGTTACCCCGTTCTGCCGCCAGCGACCGGCGGCCCGTTGCGCTCTCCACTCTCCGGCCGCGCGGATCAGCACCGCGTCGGGCGACGGCGGCGGATCGGCGGCGATGCCCGCCGAAGCCCCCAGCAGATCGAGCGCCCCGGCAGCGGCCCCCAGGACCGCCGCCGCCCCTGCCGCATG
>NZ_MUAV01000259.1:0-273 GCF_003265965.1 Rhodovulum viride
TTCCAACGCCTACAAAGTTGCCGTTTTGGGTGCTGGTGGTGGTATTGGTCAACCATTATCTTTATTATTAAAATTGAACCACAAAGTTACTGATTTAGCTCTTTACGATATCAGAGGTGCTCCAGGTGTTGCTGCTGATGTTTCCCACGTCCCAACTAACTCCACTGTCAAAGGTTACAACCCAGATCAAATCGAAGAAGCTTTGACTGGCTCTGATGTTATTGTCATCCCAGCTGGTGTTCCAAGAGAACCAGGTATGACCAGAGACGATTT
>NZ_MUAV01000260.1:0-269 GCF_003265965.1 Rhodovulum viride
CGACGAAGATCTTCAGCGCGGCCGTGCCGACCCGGCGCAGAACGCCCCGGCCGGTGGACTTCGGCAGATGCTCGGTCATCATCTGTTCCAGCTCCTTGAGGCCCTCGACCGAGACGGATTGCCTGCTCATGCCTCCTCCTTCCGGCCGGTGCTGACGGCCGAGACGTCGATCCAGGGGCCGCGCGCGGCGACGCCGGTGATGTTCCAGATCAGGCCCTCGTCCCGCAGCCGGTCGGCGGGGCCGAGGGTCCGGGCCGGGCCCTCGGCCA
>NZ_MUAV01000261.1:0-269 GCF_003265965.1 Rhodovulum viride
CGGCCGCGCCGCGGTCGGCGATGGCGTCGTGGCAGGCGCGCGTGTCGTAGGCGCCGTCGGCAGTGACCGTGGCGATTTGCCGATCCAGGCCGATCTGCTTCAGGAGCTCAGGCAGCATCGGCGCGTCGCCTGCATTGCTGGAGGTGACCTCGACGGCCCGGATCTCTGGCGTTTCCTCGTCTATGCCGATGTGGATCTTGCGCCGGACACGGCGCTTCGAGGCGCCGTGTTTGCGTCTGTGCCACTCGCCTTCGCCTTTCACCTTGATG
>NZ_MUAV01000262.1:0-264 GCF_003265965.1 Rhodovulum viride
CCTATGCCGCAGCCGAGGCGCTGATGCCAGAGGCACGACGGCTTGAGCTGTTCAGTCGCACCGATCGGGCGGGATGGTCGGTCTGGGGCAACGAGACCGGAAAATTCGCGGTGGCGGCATGACCGTGCGCCGATCCGATTTCGTGCAGATGGGACTGGCCATCACGGCGGCGGCACTGTCGGCGCGGCAGGGGCCGCTTGGCCTGCGCACCCAGCTGACCCTTGCGCGCGCCGCCCTCAAAACCCCTGACGCAGATCTGCGCGC
>NZ_MUAV01000026.1:0-54279 GCF_003265965.1 Rhodovulum viride
CATGTCGGCCCCGAAAGGTTGCCGACATGGCCCGTCCGGCTCCTCAGTGGCGGCGGACGCGGACGCTGGTTTCGACCCCCAAAGCTTTGGCCAGCGACGCGAACCGCGCCTCGGCCACCTCGCCGAACAGGGCCTCGGACCCGGCGGCGAGGATCAGTTCAAGTTGCTTCTTCTTGGGGTAATGACGCAGCTCGGCCAGGCTGTCGGGCGCCTGCAGCGAGAACATCGCCCCAAAGCGCATCGCCTTGCCCAGCACCTCGGCCTGGCGGATCTGCTCGGGCTCGAGCAGCGCGAAAAGCGGCTCGAACCGGCTGCCCGCGCGGCTGTTCTTGTAGCGATGCAGCAGCGACACGCCGAGAAACACCCGTTCCCAATGTTCCAGCCCGCCCAGATTGGCCTGGGTCGCAGATTCGAAGCAGACCTCGTGGCGGTAGTCGGGATGGGCGCGCCAGGCGGTGTCGTGCAGCAGGCAGGCGGCGCGGATCAGGCGCCGCTTTTCGGGCCCGGCCGCGCCGAAGAGGGGCAGGATGAAGTTGTAAAGCCGGTTGCCGAAGCCCGGCAGCCGGGCCGAGGTCTGTTCGGCAAAGCGGCAGGCCTCGATCAGCGGGTCGCGGGCGCGCAGATCTGCGGGCATCTGTTCGAAAAGCAGCCCCTCGCGGATGCCGTAGCTCGACACAGCGATCTCGCGCGGGCGCAGATGGCCGACCAGCTTCTTCAGCACCTGCGCCGCATAGGGCACCAGCGCCATGCGGTCGGGCGAGGTGCCGGTCTTCTGGCGCAGCGCCTCGGTATCCGACGTGGCGATCCAGTCGATGGTTTCGGCCAGCGAGGTTCGCGTCATCCGGTATTCGTGCAGCACCGTCAGCGGATAGCCGCGCCGCTCCATGTCGAGCCGGGCGATGGCGCGCCAGGACCCGCCGACCAGGTAAAGCCGGGGCGGCGCGATCGGCATCGGTGCGGCCAGACGCTCGATCTCCTGCCCGATGTAGCGGTCGAGCCCCTTCTTGCCGCCGGGCACGTCGCGCAGCTTGAGCGGGCCCAGAGGCGAGGTGCCGCGCTGTCCGACGATGCCGCCCTTGAGCTCTGCCAGTTCCATCGAGGACCCGCCGATGTCGCAGACGATGCCCTCGGCGCCGGGCCAGCCCAGAAGCACCCCCTGGGCCGACAGCCGCGCCTCTTCGGTGCCGTCGATCACCCAGATCTTCAACCCGGTGGCGCGTTCGATCTCGGCGCGGAATTCGGGGCCGTCCTCGGCGTCGCGCATGGCGGCGGTGGCGACCACGGTCAAGGGCGCGGCGCCCATCGCTTCGGACAGGATCTCGAAGCGTTTCAGCGCGGCCAGCGCCCGGCGCCGCCCCTCGGGCGACAGGCGGTTGGTTTCGCTCAGGCCCGCGCCGAGCGCGCACATGACCTTTTCGTTGAAGAAATAGGCGGGGCTGCGGGCCGCGCCATCGAACACCACCATCCGGACCGAGTTCGACCCGATATCGACGACGCCGACGCGCGACAGCGCACGGGCCTCTGGCCCGCCGAACAACGCGCGTCCGAAAGGATCCCACGCCTCGGGGCGATCCTCGGCCTGTCCGTCCATGAATTGCCTCTCCTCGGGACCGCAGGGGGACTCTGCCAAAACTGGCGAGGTGGGGTCAATCCTTGACCTTCGCCAGCTGCCGCACATCGGCCGCCCCGGCCGAGCCCCGCCCCGAGAGCGAGGCGTTCTCCATGAAGAAGCGGTGGCAGTTGAAGGCATCGGGTCCCGCTTCGGCGCGCACGAAGCTGCCATCGGGCTGCATCACCCAGCTTTGCGCCTCGTCGGCGAGATTTGCCGTCATGATCTGGTCGGTGATCTGCGCCTTGACCGTGGGGTTGGTGCATTCGACCAGCGTCTCGACCCGCCGGTTGAGGTTGCGGCCCATCCAGTCGGCCGACGAGATATAGACGCGGGCGCGGTGCGAGGGCAGGCCGTGGCCGTTGCCGAAGCAGACGATGCGCGAATGTTCGAGGAACCGGCCGATGATCGACTTGACCCGGATATTCTCGGACAGGCCCTTGATGCCGGGCCGGATGCCGCAGATGCCGCGCACCACAAGCTCGATTTTCACGCCCGCATTCGAGGCCGCGTAAAGCGCGTCGATCACGTCGGATTCGATCAGCGAGTTCATCTTGGCCCAGATATGCGCGGGCCGCCCGTTGCGGGCATGGTCCGATTCCTCGGCGATCCGCTGCATCAGCGTCGATTTCAGCGACAGCGGCGAGATCGACAGGTTTTCCAGATGGGCGGGCTCGGCATAGCCGCCGACATAGTTGAAGACCTTGGTCGCGTCGCGTCCCAGCGCCGCATCGCAGGTGAACAGCGACAGGTCGGTATAGATCCGAGCCGTGATCGGGTGGTAGTTGCCGGTGCCGAAATGGGTATAGGTCACCAGTTGGTCGCCCTCGCGCCGCACGACCGTGCTGATCTTGGCATGGGTCTTGTAGTTGATGAAGCCGTAGATCACATGCGCGCCCGAGCGCTCCAGCCGGCGCGACTGGCGGATGTTGGCGGCCTCGTCGAAGCGCGCCTTCAACTCGACCAGCGCGCTGACCGACTTGCCGTCCTCGGCCGCCTCGCACAGCGCCTCGACGATGGGCGAGTTCTTCGAGGTCCGGTAGAGCGTCTGCTTGATCGCCACCACATCGGGGTCGCGCGCGGCCTGTTGCAGGAAGCGCACCACCATGTCGAAGGTCTCGTAGGGGTGGTGCAGCAGCATGTCCTTCTGGCGGATCGCGGCGAACATGTCGCCGTCATGGTCCTGGACGCGTTCGGGCACACGCGGCGTGAAGGGCGGCCACAAGAGATCGGGCCGCTCGTCGATGACCAGTTCCTTCAGATCGGCGACGCCGATGATCCCGCGCACCTCGATCACCTCTTCCTCGGTGATGTGCAGCTCGCGGATGATGACCGAGCGCAGCCGTTCGGGCGCGCCCGCCGACAGCTTCATGCGCACGACCTCGCCGCGGCGGCGGCGTTTCAGCGCGACCTCGAATTCGCGGACCAGATCCTCGGCCTCGTCCTCGACCTCGAGATCGCTGTCGCGCAGCACCCGGAAGGTACAGCTTCCGACCTCGCGATAGCCCGGGAAGAGCGAGCCCAGATGCACCAGCAACAGCTCTTCCATCGGCAGGAAGCGCTGCTGGCCGTCCTCGGCGGGCAGCCGCACGAAGCGCTGGATCTGATGCGGGATCGGCAACAGCGCCTGCAGCGGATGGCCGTCGCGGTCGCGTTCAAGCTGCAGCGCGAGGCAGAAGCCCGTGTTGGGGATGAAGGGGAAGGGGTGCGCCGGGTCGATCGCCAGCGGCGAGAGCACCGGAAACACCTTTTGCAGGAAGTAGTCTTCCAGATGCGCGCGGTCGGCCGCGGTCAGCCGCGAGCGGGTCAGGATGTGGATGCCCGCATCCTCCATCTCGCGCTTGAGCTTGTTCCAGGCGGTCTGTTGCGATTGCAGGAGCTTGCGCGCGTCGCGGTCGATCAGCACCAGCTGTTCGGCGGGCGTCAGCCCGTCGGCCGCGGGCACGATATTGCCCTTCTTGGCCAGCTCGCGCAGCCCCGCGACCCGGACGGTATAGAATTCGTCGAGGTTCGTCGCCGAAATCGAGACGAAGCGCACCCGTTCCAGAAGCGGAACCCGCGGGTTCGACGCCTCTTCGAGCACCCGCCAGTTGAAGCCCAGCCAGGACAGTTCGCGGTTATAGAAACGCTTGGGGCCGATCCGTTGGGGTTCGGGGATCTCGACCGGTTCGGGAAACGGGGCAACGAGGAAATCGGCTTGGGTCATGGCGGGCTTATGAGCAATCACTGTGACGGATGCATGACAGTTAATCATCCCCTCCGGGGCCGTTGTCCAGCACCTCGCGGGCCAGGCGGGGGCCGGGCTTGCGGCGGCTGGCCAGGGCCTCGCGGTCGATGGCGGCAACGGTTTCGGCGGCGGCGGCGAAGGACCGTTCCATCCGGTCCACCAGATAGCCGATCAGGTCGGGGCTGACGGCGATCTGGCGGTCGGCGAACAGCTTGACCAGGACCGCCGCCAGCAGCGTGTCGTCGGGCGGCTCCAGATGGGCGGTGGCGGCGGCCTCGACCCGGCTGGCCAGATCCGGCAGGCACAGCCCCCAGTCGCGGGGCGCCCGGCGCGCGGTCATCAAGAGCGTGCCGCCCTCTGCCGCCAGCAGGTTGTGCAGATGGAACAGCGCATCTTCGGCCTGCCTGCGGCCCGCGATCCGGTCGGCATCCTCGACCGCCACGGCCCCGGCGGCCGCCAGTGCGGGCAGTTCGGCCTGCGGCAGGTCGCGGGCATGGATCACCTCAGCCGAGGCCAGATCGGCCCACACATGCACCAGATGGGTCTTGCCCGAAGCCTCGGGGCCGATCAGCACCAGCTTGCGCGCTGGCCAGTCGCGCCAGCCGTCGATCTGCTGCACCGCCAGCGCGTTGGGCGGGGCCACGAAGAAGGCGGCCCGGCCGCGGGCCGGACGCACAGGAAGCTCTAGCGCCAGTTGCCGGACCATCTCAGGCCGCGTCCTCGTCGCTGTCGGGGGCGGGGGCGTCGTCGCGCCCGGCCATGCCTCGGTAAAGTCGGCTGTCCATGTATTGCGAGATGAAGAACCGGGTCAGCACCCCCAGGGCCGCCGCCACCGGCACCGCCGCCAGCAGCCCGACGAAGCCGAACAGCGATCCGAAGGCCGACAGCGCGAAGATCAGCCAGACCGGATGCAGGCCGACCGACCCGCCGACGAGCTTCGGCGTCAGGATATGGCCCTCGACCTGCTGGCCCGCGAGGAAGATGCCGCCCGCGATGGCGATCATCCACCACTCGCCCCAGAACTGGAACAGCGCGAGCCCCAGCGCCAGCGTGCCGCCCACCACCGCGCCGACATAGGGAATGAACGAGATCATCCCGGCGACGAAGCCCACGATCAGCCCGTAATTCAGCCCCAGAAGGCCCAGCGCCACCGCATAGAACACGCCCAGGATCAGGCAGACCGTGCCCTGGCCGCGGATGAAGCCCGCGAGCGTCCGGTCGATCTCGCCCGCGAGGCGGCGGATCACCGGCGCATGGTCGCGCGGCAGAAGCCGGTCGACCTCGGCCACCATCCGGTCCCAGTCCATCAGCAGGTAGAAGGTGATGACCGGCACCAGCACGACCAGCACCACCATGTCGACGATGCTGACGACCGAGGTCAGCACCCCGTTCAGAAGCTCGCCGCCCTTGGCCTGCACCGCCTCGCCGATGCCGGTCAGGGTCTTGCGGACGGTCGAGCCGTTATCCGCAAGCGAGGGGAAGCGCTCGGTCAGGAAGGCATGCAGATGGCTGGCGAGGTCGGGTGCGGCATTGACCAGCGCCACCGCCTGTTCGATCATCGAGGGCAACACCAGCAGCGCGCCCAACACGAAGATCACCAAAGCGCACAGCGTGATCGTCACCGTCGCGCCGACCCGCGAGAACCCCGCCCGTTCCAGCCGGTCGGCCACCGGGTCGAGGAAATAGGCGACCGCCATCCCCACCAGGAAAGGCATCATCACGTCGCCCAGCAGCATCAGGATCAGCACGATCGCCGCTGCCGCGATGCCCCAGTATTTTGCCTGTGCCCGGACCGGCAAGCCCATCCGCCATCTCTCCCGTATCGGTTGCAATCCGTCTTCGCCCAGACCGGCCTGCCTTGCAAGGGCGGCGCTTGTCTGGCCGTCCGCGATGACATAGGAGGGCAGGGACGTCAATTCACGAGGCCCGACCCGAAAATGCGCCTGTCCCGCTATTTCCTGCCCGTCCTGAAGGAGACCCCTTCCGAAGCCCAGATCGCGAGCCACCGGCTGATGCTGAGGGCGGGAATGATCAAGCAGGCCTCGGCCGGGATCTATTCCTGGCTGCCGATGGGCTTCAAGGTGCTCAAGAAGCTCGAGGCCATCGTCCACGAGGAACAGATCCGCGCGGGCCATATCCCGATGCTGATGCCGACGCTGCAATCGGCCGATCTGTGGCGCGAAAGCGGGCGCTACGACGCCTACGGTCCCGAGATGCTGCGGATCCGCGACCGTCACGACCGCGACATGCTGTACGGTCCCACCAACGAGGAGATGATCACCGACATCTTCCGGTCGCATGTGGGCAGCTACAAGGATCTGCCGCTGACGCTGTACCACATCCAGTGGAAGTTCCGCGACGAGGTCCGCCCGCGTTTCGGCGTGATGCGGGGCCGCGAATTCTACATGAAGGACGGCTACAACTTCGACATCGACTATGACAGCGCGATCCATGCCTATAACCGGCACATGGTCAGCTATCTGCGCACCTATGAACGGATGGGGCTGAAGGCGATCCCGATGCGCGCCGACTCGGGGCCGATCGGCGGCGACGACACCCATGAATTCCTGGTGCTGGCCGACACGGGCGAATCCGAGGTCTTCTATGACAGCGCTATCCTCGATCTGACCTTCGGCGACCGGCGCGTGAATTACGACGACCGCGCCGAATGCGCGCAGATCGTCAAGGAATGGACGACGCCCTACGCCCGCACCGACGAAACCCATGACGCGGCGCTTTACGACGCGATCCCCGAGGCGCGGCGGCGCAGCTCGCGCGGGATCGAGGTCGGCCAGATCTTCTATTTCGGCACCAAGTATTCCGAACCGATGGGCGCGACCGTCGTCAACGACAAGGGCGAACGGGTGCCGGTGCATATGGGCAGCCACGGCATCGGCGTCTCGCGTCTGGTCGGCGCGCTGATCGAGGCCAACCATGACGACCGGGGCATCATCTGGCCCGAGGGCGTCACCCCCTTCCATTGCGGTATCGTCAATCTCAAGCAGGGCGATGCCGAGGCCGACGCGGCCTGCAAGGGGATCTACAAGGCGCTGTCCGACAAGGGGCTCGAGCCGCTTTACGACGACCGCGAGGAACGCGCGGGCGCCAAGTTCGCCACCATGGACCTGATCGGCCTGCCCTGGCGGATCACCGTGGGCCCGCGCGGGCTGAAGACCGGCGTGGTCGAACTGACCTCGCGCCGGACCGGCGACAGCGAAGAGATGAGCCCCGAAGCTGCTGTTGCCCGGGTCGCCGAGATCTACGCGCCCCACCGGACCGGGTCGCACTGGGAGCCGATGGCGAAATCGAGCTTCCACACCTGGCTCTGAACCCCCGGGCGATCTGACGGGACGCAGCGGCGGGGGCTTGCGCTGCTGCGCGCGTTGGACCATTCACGCAGCAAAAGAGGTCCGGCAATTCTTGTCCCGACCGGCACTGGATGACGGGCGGGGTGCGGGATGCGCGCTGGAAAGCGGCTGGACGCTGCGTGGCGAGGGGTCCGCTACGATTTCGGGAAACCGGACTGCGCGGTCGACGTGACCTTTCGGAAAATGGAAGCCGACACCACGGTCCTGAGGGGCGCCTTGATCCGTCAAGGCTGACGGACAACCCCGGCCGGGCGATCCGGCCGGGGTCATTCCATATGGCGTCAGGCGGCGCGGCTGCGGCGGCGCAGCGCGCCCAGCCCGCCGAGCCCCGCCAGCGCGGTGCCGAAGGGCAGCAGCGCCGCGGGCAGCGGCACAGGCGCCACCTCGAGGTCGAGCCGGGCCGAGATTTCGGCATTGGACGAGATCCAGAGATACTGGTTGGCGCCCAGATCCGAGGTGCCGCCCATCGCGAAAAGACCGCCAAGCGCTGCGTTGATATCGTCAAGCGCGCCGGTCAGGTCGACCGAAACCTCGGGCATCACGCCGCCGCCGTTCGGCAGGGCGATCGAGGCCGCGCCATAGATCGTTCCGCTTGCCAGATCGGTATAGGCGCCCGCGCCCCCGGTGCCGCCAGTCAGGGCGCCGATATCGGTCGAGACGTCGTAAAGCGTGTAGGTCGCGCTGGTCGTGCTGCCCGAGGCGTAGCGGCCGTCGGCCAGGATCGTCAGCACGGCGCCGGTCACCTTGCCCGCGATCGAGGACAGATCGAACGCGAACCAGTTGTTGCGCGTCTGGTCCTCGATGATCGAATTGAGGTCGGGCGTGGCGCCCCGGTTGGAATAATACCCGCTGTCATAGGCGTCGAGCGTCACGACAGAAGCCTGGGCCGAAGCCGTCGCGCCGATGGCGGACGCGCATGCCAGAAGAGCCCGCTGAAGACGGAGTTTGGTCACGATATCACTCTCGATTTACTACTGTTCCCCCGCGCCGTTGGCGCAGCCCGACAGAAGCTTGGGGCCGGGGGCGAGTCAAAGGAAATACCCAGGATTTACATAAAATTCACGTAGTCGACGGGGGGAGCAGGGGGCCTTCAGGCCAAGGCGAACCCGTCGATCAGCCGCTTTCGCGCCAGGGCGGCGCCTGCGATCTTTCCATGTTCGCGGTAGTTGACAAGCCCGAGGCGCCCGGGATGCGGCAGCCTCCGGATCTCGATCCGGTCCGGCAGGTCCAGATACCGCGCGCTGGTCCAGGCCTGCCGCCCCAGAAGCAGCACAAGATCCACGCCCGCCTCCAGAATGAGCCGTCGGTTATGGGCCGCGCCCTGCTTCAGAAGCCGCGCGGGCCGGCTGGCCGGGGCATCGTACCAGGGGATGGCGTTCATCGGCAGATAGGCCGATAGGGGAATGCCGTTGGCCTCAAGTGCCTCCCGGCAGAGGGTCGCGGTCGGGTCGCCGTTCAGAACCCCGATCTCGCCGGTCTTCTGGGCGTTGCAGCCCGATCCGTGAATGGTGCCCGGGTCTTGCAGGATGGCGCCCAGCCGGTAGGGGCCAGAATGATAGGGCGCGATCCTCGGGATCACGCGTGGCGCGTCGGACAGGGCAGTCGTCATCGGCAGGCGGGCCTTTTCTGCGACGGGGACAAGCGCGTCCCTGGCCCCAGAAGGCCCGCCATGGCCCGCGCCCGTCAAGCCTTCACGAACGCGCGGGCGTTCCGGCGCGGCCTTGACCCCGATCCGCAAATCCTGCTCTTTGCGCCCGGAACGCCGACCGGAGAGCCCATGACCGCCGCCCCCTTCGCCCGCTTCGAATGGATGATCGCCTGGCGCTATCTGCGCGCCCGCAAGGCCGAGGGCGGGGTCAGCACCATGACCTGGATCAGCTTGCTGGGCATCACGCTGGCGGTCTTCGCGCTGATCGCGACGCTGGCCGTGCGCTCGGGCTTTCGCGAGGAATTCGTCGATACGATCCTCGGGGCCAATGCCCATGTCACGGTCTATGCCGCCAGCGAGGTCAACGAGGCCGGTGTGCGGACCCGCACCATCCCGGATTACGACCCCATCGCCGAAAGGCTGCGGGCGGTGCCCGGCGTGACCCGGGTGGCCCCCCTGATCAAGGGGCAGGTGATGGCGGCCTCGCCCGGCGGCACCGCGGGCGTCGAAGTCTTCGGCATCGCCCCCGCCGATCTGGCCACGATCCCGCGCATCGCCCATCCCGAGGCGCATGCGGGATCGCTCGACCGCTTCGCCGAGGGCATCGCCATCGGTTCTGGCGTCGCGCGCGAGCTGGGGGTCGGCATCGGCGACCGGGTCCGGCTGATATCGCCCGACGGGGTCAAGACGCCCTTCGGCACCTCGCCCCGGGTCAACGCCTACGAGGTCACCTACATCTTCACCGCCGGGCGCTACGACATCGACCGCACCCGCGTCTACATGCCCTTCGCCGAGGCCCAGAGCTATTTCAACCGCGAGGGCGTCGCCGACGAGTTCGAGGTGATGGTCGCGGACCCCGAACATGTCGACGACCTGACCTCGGCGCTGTTGCGCGCGGCGGGCGAGCGGGCGCTGATCTGGAGCTGGCGGGACGCCTCGGGGTCCTTCCTGCGCGCGCTCGATGTCGAGGACAACGTGATGTTCATCATCCTCTCGATCCTCGTGCTGATCGCGACCATGAACATCGTCTCGGGGCTGATCATGCTGGTCAAGAACAAGGGCCGCGACATCGGCATCCTGCGCACGGTGGGGTTGTCGGAAGGCTCGATCCTTCGGGTCTTCTTCATCTGCGGCGCGTCGGTCGGTGTGGCGGGGACGCTGCTCGGGGTGATCCTGGGCTGCCTTTTCGCGATCTATATCGACCCGATCTTCTCCTTGGTGAACTACGTGTCGGGCGGGGGCGTCTGGGACCCCTCGATCCGGGGCATCTACAACCTGCCCGCCAAGCTGGAACTGCAGGACGTGCTGTCGGCGGTCCTGCTGTCGCTGGGCCTGTCCTTCGTCATCACGATCTTCCCGGCCCGCCGCGCGGCCCGGATGAACCCGGTCGAGGCCCTGCGGTATGAGTGAACCTGTCCTGAGCCTCGACGCGGTCGAGAAATGCTATAATCGCGGTTTGCCGGGCGAGGTCTCGGTGCTGCGGGGCGCCTCGCTGTCGGTGGCGCCGGGCGAGGTCGTGGCCCTGGTCGCCCCCTCGGGCGCGGGCAAGTCGACGCTTCTGCATATCGCGGGGCTGCTCGATACGCCCGACAGCGGCGCGGTGCGGATCGCGGGGGCCGACATGACCGGGCAAAGCGACCGCCGCCGAACGGCGGCGCGCCGGGCCGATATCGGCTTCGTCTATCAGTTTCACCACCTGCTGCCGGAATTCACCGCGCTGGAAAACATCCTGCTGCCGCAGCTGGCGGCGGGCACGCCGCGCGCGGCGGCCGAAGCGCGGGCGATGGACCTTCTGACCCGGGTCGGCATCGCGCCCCGTGCCGGGCACCGGCCGGCGGCACTGTCGGGGGGCGAACAACAGCGCGTGGCCTTCTGCCGGGCGCTGGCCAACCGTCCGCGGCTGCTGCTGGCCGACGAGCCCACGGGCAATCTCGATCCCGGCACCTCGGACACTGTCTTCGGCGCGCTGATGGAGCTGGTGCGCGAGACCGGGCTGGCCGCGCTGATCGCGACCCATAACCTCGATCTGGCCGCGCGGATGGACCGGACCCTGCATCTGGAGACCGGACGGCTGGTCTGAGGGGCTGGCTCAAAGGGTCGGGGGACCGCTTCCGCCAAGGAAATGGCCGATGGCCTCGCGCAGCGCCTCGGCCTCTGGCAGGTCGGGCGGGCAGAGCGCGAAGGCCCCGGCCAGTTCGACCCCGATGAAGAAGGGCAGGTGCAGCGCCCGTTCGCGCGACGGAACCGCCGCGATCGGCGCCAGCAACGCGTCGAGATCGGCGCCATGGATGCCAAAGCGGATATCTGCGGTCTCGGCGCGCGGGTGGCCCACGCGCAGCGCCACCAGAAACCGCGCGATGTCGCGCACCAGCGGCATCCAGCCCGGATCGCCCAATGCCAGCCCATAGACCGCCCCGTCGCCCAGAAGCAGGTTGCGCGGCTGAAAGTCCCCGTGACAGCGGGCCTGGGTGATCGGGCGGCCCGCGACGGTCGGCAGAAACGCCTCGAGCCGGTTCGACAACTCGTCCGCCAGACGCCGGTCGGTCCGGCCGGTTCGCTTGGCGGCCAGTTCCTCGCCGCGCCGCCGCAGCCAGTAACGCCCGCCAAAGGAAAGCTGCCGCCGTTCGGTCGAGACCAGAAGAGCCAGCCAGCTGCCGGCGCGCCCGATCATCTCGTCGCGCCCGGGCCCGGCCAGCGCTTGGCTCATCGGACGACCCTCGATCAGGCGCTGCACCAGAAGCCCCTCGCCGGGCCAGGCCGCGACCAGCGGCGGCACCCGGAACGGGCCATGTCCCATATGAAGCGCCAGGCGTTGCAGATCGCGGCGCAGCGCGCGGGCGCGCTCGGGTCCCTTGGGGCCGCGCAGCAGGGTCAGTTCGGCCGGGTGGCCGTCGTAGCGGCCGATAAAGACGGCCTTGCGGGCATCGGTCTCGGTCACCCGCTCGATGGCAAAGCGGGCGATGCCGGGGCGTCGCGCCTGGATCTCCTGCACCTCGGGCGTTGCATCCAGGAGGTATTCCAGCCCGAATATATTTCGCGTCATGCGGGAAGTTTCGCCGTTGCGTGACGCAACGTCAATATCCGGACGCGTTCGGCGGCGCGAGGTCCGGCCAGGACCGCGACCGAACCGGAACCGGCCCGCGTTGAGCCCCGGGGGACGAGGCGATATGCTTGGTTCCGATCCGGCGGGGGCCTGACCCGCGGGATCGCAAAAACTGGCGCGCAATCCGGGAGAGCGGTGCGATGGAGGCCGGCGACGGCGACGATCGGGCGACCGGGACCGATCCCCGGGGCGCCCCCGGGGCGGTCGCGGACCAGCGGCGGATCATCCATGTCGACATGGACGCCTTCTTTGCCTCGGTCGAGCAGCGCGACCGGCCCGAGCTTCGCGGCCGGCCCGTCGCGGTCGGGCATGGCCGCGCCCGGGGCGTGGTGGCGGCGGCCAGCTACGAGGCGCGGGCCTTCGGCGTGCGGTCGGCCATGCCCTCGGTCACGGCCCTGCGGAAATGCCCCGAGCTGATCTTCGTGCCGCCCCGGTTCGAGGTCTACCGCGCGGTCTCGGCCCAGATCCATGCCATCTTTGCCGCCCATACCGATCGGGTCGAGCCGCTGTCGCTGGACGAGGCCTATCTCGACGTGACCGAGGCCTGTGCCGCCGGGCGCCCCGCCACCGGGATCGCCGAAGAGATCCGGGCCGAGATCCGCGCGGCGACCGGGCTGACCGCCTCGGCCGGGGTGAGCTACAACAAGTTCCTCGCCAAACTTGCCTCGGATCAGAACAAGCCCGACGGGCTGACCGTCATCCCGCCCCATCGCGCCGAGGCCTTTGTGGCGGCGCTGCCGGTGGGGCGGTTTCACGGCGTGGGGCCGGTGACGGAACAGAAGATGCACCGTCTCGGCATCCGCACCGGCGCCGATCTGCGGGCCCGGAGCCTTGCCTTTCTGCAGGCCCATTTCGGGTCGTCGGCCGCGCATTATCACGCCATTTCGCGGGGGATCGACACGCGCCCGGTGCGGCCCGACCGGCCGCGCAAGTCGATCGGCGCCGAGACGACCCTGTCGGAGGATCTGGTCGATCTTGGCGCGGCGGTCGAGGTGGTGCGGCGTCTGGCCGGGAAGGTCGCGCGGCCCGCCGCCGAAAAGCGGCTGTCCGGGCGGACCGTCACGCTCAAGGTCCGCTTCACCGATTTCGAACAGCTGACCCGGCGCCGCACCCTGTCGCGGCCGCTGGCCGAGGCGGGCGAGATTCTGGCGGTGGCCGAAAGCCTGTTGGCGGAAATCCATCCGTTTCGCCGTCCGGTCCGGCTTTTGGGTGTGACGCTGTCGGGCTTCGAGCCGCCTTCGGGTGAAACCGGTCAGCAGCTTGATCTTTTCGACGCGGTGGATGCGCCGCTGCAAGAGACCGGCGGCACCCAGTCCCGCGCCGGGACGCCCTCTCGCTGAGATGGGCGGCCCTTGCCGGTTCGGAGTGCCGATCCGGAAGGACGGCACTCTCGGGGTCATGCGCCTTTGAGCGCCCTCAGTCGGGCGCTCCGGCCGGCGCGGCTGGGGATATCAGGCCGCCAAGCCGTGCCGGGGCAGGGGCCGGCGCCTGGCAGAGTGGCCAGGGCCGGGGCGATCACTGCCCGGCCGCGCTCGCCCCCGTGGCGCGTGGCTCTCCGTTGGCGTCGGGATGACGGCCGCCCATCCGCGGGGCAAGTTCTCTTGCGCCCCGCGACAACCAAGCCCCGGGGGGCGGTGCGCCTAGGTCGGGCGGGCGGGGAGGGGGGCGGCCTTGCGGCAAGAAAGCCGGTACATGCCCCGGAACGTCTCGGGGTAGCGGTCCTCGAACCGGCCCCAGGCCGCAAGATCGGTGCCGGTGGGATCGTCGGGCGTCTCGTCGCGATAGCGCCGCATGACATCCGCGTCGAGCCCGGAAAAGCCGAGGAACTCCAGGCCGTTCCGATCCAGCATCTCGGCCAGTTCAGAGGTGATGTAATCGCGTTCCTGTACGTGAAAGATCAGGTCGCGCAGTTCCGATGTCGCGTAGAAGTCGCGAAAGCTGCAAAGCTCGGGCGCTTCGGCATAAAGCCGGTCGAGGAAGAAATCTCGTCGAAAGGCCCGCATGCCGTCAAGATCGGGACGATAGCCGACCGTGGCGATGCGGCTGCGCATCGCGATCACGGCCCGGCGGGCGGGGCGGCTGTAAAGACCGAGGCGCAGGAACCCGCCGGGACGGAGCGCCTTGACCAGAACCGCAAGGCCGGCCTCGGGGTCGCGCATGTGGTGCAGCACGCCCATCGCCTCGATCAGGTCGAAGGCGTCTTCGAGCCCGCCGAGCTTGAGGATGTCGGCATGGGCGAAGCCCAGGTTCTCGACGCCGCGCGCCCGCGCCTCTCGCAAGGCATAAGCCAGGCTTGCCCGGCTGAGGTCGATGGCCAGCACCGCTCCGCCGAGCAGGCTCAGGGCCAGCGAGATGGGATGCTGGCCGGTCCCGCAGCCCGCCACCAGCACCCGGGCCCGCGCGGGGGCAGAGGCGGTCAGGGCGGGTGGGATGGCAAGCTCTCTGGTCAGATAGGTCTTGAAATCGACCGGCGTGCGGCGGCCCAGGTGGCGCCAGCGCGGATAGGGGTTTTCCTCGTATTGGGCCTGAACGGCGGCCGAGGTGGCATCCTCGATCGCGGTCAGCGTCTCGATCCGGGGGATCAGGGCCTCTTCCTGCAGCCGGTCGAAGACCAGCAGCCGCAGCGTCGGGTCGAGCCTCTCGAGCCCCTGCGCCGCCTGCAGCGTGACCCAGGCGCGCAGCGCGGGGATGCGGTCGAGCGGCCGGTAGGCGCCCAGCACGAAAAGCGGCAGCGCCGGAACGTCCGCGCCCTCGGCAATGGCGGTCTCGATCTGGCGCTGGACCGTTTCAAGCGCCTCGGTTTCGGCCTCGGCCTCGATCCAGATGTATTCGCAGGTAAAGCTGTGCCGGGCCAGCGCCTCGGCCAGCGCGATCTGCCGGGCCGACACCGCGCGGCCGTCCCTCGCGGCCTCAAGCAGGTCGCGGCGGAGCGCGATCAGGAAGGGTTCCAGCGCGAGGCTGACGTTGAGCCGGTGATAGAGATGGGCGATGGTCAGGTTCAGAAGACCCGGCGGCACGTCGACTTTTCCGTCGGCCTTGGCTGCGAGCGCCATGAAACGCCCGGCCAGATAGGCCGAAGCGAAGCTCTGGATGGTCAGATTGCAGACCGAGGGCTCGGCCAGCGCCCGGGCCAGCGCGGCCTCGAACCGGGCGGACCGGGCGCGTTCCATGTCCGCCTTGGCCAGCGTCGCGACGAAGGCGCGCAGCGCGGCCGGGTCGGACGGCGCGCGGTCGAGTGCCGCAAGCGCCGCCGATACGCTTCCGCGCGGCGGTTTCGCCCCCACCCGGGCGCGGCTTGGAATGGGTCTGGCATGGATCGACATGGGCGGTTTCTGTCCTTTGGCGATGTCGCCGCCAGATGACCACCGCGCGGTTAAAACCGCGTGTATTGCGGCCCGCCCGGGCTAGATATCGACCTCATCGACGAAACGGGCATTCTCCTGGATATACTGAAACCGCAGCTCGGGTTTCTTGCCCATCAGCCGTTCGACCAGATCGGCGGTCTCGCCCGGTTCGTCCTCGTCGATCGACACCCGGATCAGCTTGCGCGAAGCCGGGTCCATCGTGGTTTCCTTCAGGTCCTTGGCATCCATCTCGCCCAGCCCCTTGAACCGGCTGACGTCGATCTTGCCTTTGCCGCCCAACCCCTTGGCCAGCCACATCTCTTTCTCGGCCTCGTCAAGCGCGTAGATCCGTCGCGCGCCCTGGGTCAGCCGGAACAGCGGCGGGCAGGCGAGGTACAGATGCCCCTGGTCGATCAGCGGGCGCATCTGGGTGAAGAAGAAGGTCATCAGCAGGGACGCGATATGCGCGCCGTCGACATCGGCATCGGTCATGATGATGATCTTGTCATAGCGCAGATCGTCGATGTTGAAGCGCGTCCCCAGCCCGGTCCCCAGCGCCTGGGTCAGGTCGTTGATCTCGGCGTTGGACCCCAGCTTGGACGAGGCCGCGCCCAGCACGTTCAGGATCTTGCCCCGAAGCGGCAACAGCGCCTGGGTCTTGCGGTCCCGCGCCATCTTGGCCGACCCGCCGGCCGAGTCGCCCTCGACGATGAACAACTCGGTGCCGTCGCGGCTGGTGGCCGAACAATCGACCAGCTTGCCGGGCAGGCGCAGCCGCTTGGTGGCCGATTTGCGCTGGGTCTCCTTCTCGGCCCGGCGGCGCAGCCGTTCCTCGGCGCGCAGCACGAGGAAATCGAGGATCGCCCCCGCGGCCTTGGTGTCCGAGGCCAGCCAGTTGTCGAAATGGTCGCGCACCGCGCCCTCGACCATGCGCTGGGCCTCCGTGGTGGCAAGCCGGTCCTTGGTCTGGCCGACGAATTCGGGCTCGCGGATGAAGGTCGAGACGATCGCACAGCCGCCGGTCATCAGGTCGTCGCGGGTGATCTGGGCGGCCTTGCGGTTGTTGGCCAACTCGCCATAGGCGCGCAGCCCCTTCAGGATCGCCGACCAGAAGCCGGCCTCATGGGTGCCGCCCTCGGGCGTTGGGATGGTATTGCAATAGGACTGGATGAAGCCGTCGCGCGAGGGCGTCCAGTTCACCGCCCATTCGACCGAGCCGGGCTGGCCGAACTTTTCCTGAAAGCCGACCTTGCCCGCGAACGGGCGGTCGGCATAGGTCGAGGCGCCTTCGAGGGTCTCGCTGAGGTAGTCTGCCAGCCCGCCGGGGAAGTGAAACACCGCCTCCATCGGCGTGTCGCCGTCGGGAATGGCGGTCTTCCAGCGGATCTCGACGCCCGAGAACAGATAGGCTTTCGAGCGGACCATCTTCAGCATTCGTGCCGGGCGGAAGCGGTGATGGCCGAAGATCTGCTCGTCGGCATGGAAGGTGACCGTGGTGCCGCGGCGGTTCGCGGTGGCGCCCAGCTTCTCGACCGGACCAAGCGGCACCCCGCGCGAGAAATCCTGCGCGAACAGCTCGCGGTTGCGCGCCACCTCGACCCGAAGCCGGTCCGACAGCGCGTTGACGACCGACACACCCACGCCATGCAGCCCGCCCGAGGTCTCGTAGGCCTTGCCCGAGAACTTGCCGCCCGCATGCAGCGTACAGAGGATCACCTCAAGCGCCGACTTTCCGGGAAATTTCGGATGCGGGTCGACCGGGATGCCGCGGCCGTTGTCGCGGATCGTCACCGAATGATCGACATGCAGCTCGACCTCGATCCGGGTGGCATGGCCCGCGACCGCCTCGTCCATGGCATTGTCCAGCACCTCGGCCACCAGATGGTGCAACGCCCGCTCGTCTGTGCCGCCGATATACATGCCGGGGCGCTTGCGGACGGGCTCGAGACCCTCCAGCACCTCGATCGAGGAGGCATCATAGGTGTCCCGGCTGGCGCCGGAGAGCAGATCGTCAGGCATTCTTCGCTCTATCTTGTGGATGTGCGCGCGCATCATCGCAGGTTTGGGGGGCGGGGGAAAGGGCGGCCTGTCCTTGCCGCGCTGCCCCGAAAGACAGCCGGTCTCGCGCAACAAACCGGCTCGAAACAGGGCACCTTCTTCGATTGCGGGCCATCTATCGCGCGGGGTCAGGGTTTTGTAACCGTTTTTTGAAATTTCTCAAACCGGAGCCGACCGTTTCGGGTTAGACTGGTTCCAGTTCCCCGGGAAGGAGTCGTGCATGGATCAGCTCAGCCCGCCGGCGGCGCAGTCTTCTGCGACGTTGCCCAAGACGGAGGAGAACGAGACGGGTCAGGCGCCCCTGCCGACCGTCGCAGAGCCTGCCGCCCCGGCGTCGGTCCCGCGCAAATCCACCCCGAAGGCCGCACCGCCGGTCGCCACGGCGGCCAATATCGCGCATGCCTTCGAATCCGGCGAATATCCCTATCGCACGAAGATGTCGCGCCGCAGCTACGAGGCGCAGAAGGCCAAGCTGCAGGCCGAGTTGCTGAAAGTGCAGCTCTGGGCGCAGGAGACCGGCCAGAAATTCGTGATCCTGTTCGAGGGTCGCGATGCCGCCGGCAAGGGCGGCACGATCAAGCGGTTCATGGAACATCTCAATCCGCGGGCCGCCCGGGTCGTGGCGCTGAACAAGCCCACCGAGGAAGAAAAGGGCCAGTGGTTCTTTCAGCGCTATGTGCGCGAGTTGCCGACCGCGGGCGAGATGGTGTTCTACGACCGGTCCTGGTACAACCGGGCGGGGGTCGAGCGGGTGATGGGCTTCTGCACCCCGAACGAGTATCTCGAATTCATGCGCCAGTCGCCCGAGCTTGAACGGATGTTCGTGCGCTCGGGGGTGCGGCTTTACAAATACTGGTTCTCGGTGACCCAGGAAGAACAGCGGCGGCGGTTCCGCGCGCGCCAGACCGACCCGCTGAAACGCTGGAAGCTGTCGCCCATCGACAAGGCCAGCCTCGACAAATGGGACGATTATACCGAGGCCAAGGAGGCGATGTTCTTCTATACCGACACCGCCGACGCGCCCTGGACGATCATCAAGTCGAACGACAAGAAGCGCGCGCGGCTGAACTGCATGCGCCACTTCCTGCACGGGCTCGACTATCCCGGCAAGAACCCCAAGGTCGCTCATGCGCCCGATCCGCTGATCGTCGGCCGGGCCGAACATGTGATCCACAAGGCCGAACATATCCTCGGCACCTCGCTGCATCCCGACCTGCGCAAGGGGCGCGAGGACTGATCCCTCCCGCCTTGCCCGCCCCGCACGGCGCGCCATATGGGCGGGCAGGGAGACTGGCCCATGTGGAACGACCGTTACGCCGGAGAAGACTATCTGTTCGGGACCGAGCCTTCGGCCCTGCTGAGGCACGAGGCCGCCCGGCTGCCGCCCGGCGCCGAGGTGCTGTCGGTCGCCGAGGGCGAGGGGCGGAACGCGGTCTGGCTGGCCGGGCAGGGGCACAAGGTGACTGCGGTCGAGGCCGCGCCCAACGCGCTGGCGAAGGCGCGGCGGCTGGCCGAAGCGCGCGGCGTGACGCTCGACCTGCGCGAGGCCGATATCGACCGCTGGGACTGGGCGCCCGAGGCTTTCGACGCGGTTCTGGGCATCTTCATCCAGTTCGGCGACCGCGCAGCCCAGGACCGGATCTTCGCGGGGATGCGCCAGACGCTGAGGCCGGGCGGGCTGGTTTTGTTGCAGGGCTATGCACCGCGGCAGGTGGGCTATGGCACCGGCGGGCCCGGCGATCCGGAGAAGATGTATACAGAGCCTCTCCTGCACGACCGCTTCGCCGGGTTCGAGATCCTGCTGCTGCGCGATTACGACACCGATCTTGCCGAGGGGCGGGGCCATTCCGGCCGCTCGGCGCTGGTCGAGATGGTTGCCCGAAAGCCGCGCCCGGAGGGCTGAAACCGGGCGGTCCGGCGGGGCCTCTTGCCGGGCTCGCGGGGCGGCGATATGCCCCGGGGATGGCCTCCGTTCTGCCCCTTCCCCTGTCCGCGCATCTGCGCGCGACCCTCGTGCTTGGGCTGCCGCTTGTCGGCAGCCACCTCGCGCAATTCGGCATCTCGCTGACCGATGCGGTCATGCTGGGCTGGTACGACGTGGGCGCGCTGGCGGCCGAGGTGCTGGCAACCTCGTTGTTCTTCGTGCTGTTCATCGTGATCTCGGGCTTTGCCTGGGCGGTGATGCCGATGATCGCCACTGCCGCGGCGGCGGGCGACGAAACCCAGGTGCGGCGCGTGACCCGGATGGCGCTGTGGATCTGCCTTGGCGTCGGGCTGCTGAGCCTGCCGGTCTTCTTCGTTTCGGAACGGCTTTTCCTCGCGCTGGGCCAGACCGCCGATCTGTCGGCGATGGCGCAGGACTATCTGGCCATCGCCGGGCCGGGTCTTTTGCCCGCGCTGGTGGTGATGGTGCTGAAAAGCTATCTCTCGGCGCTGGAACGCGCCCGCGTGGTGCTGTGGATCACGCTGGGCGCGGTGGCGGTCAACGCGGTCGGGAACTACCTGCTGATCTTCGGCCATTTCGGCCTGCCCGAGCTGGGTCTGCAAGGCGCGGCACTGTCCTCTCTGATCGTGAACGTCGTGTCGATGGCGGCGGTGGTGCTTTATGCGCTTTGGGCTACGCCGGAACACGAGCTGTTTCGCCGGATCTGGCGCCCCGACTGGGAGGCGTTCTGGCGCGTCTTCCGGCTGGGCTGGCCCATCGGGCTGACGAGCCTCGCCGAGGTCGGGCTCTTCGTCGCCTCCTCGGTGATGATGGGCTGGATCGGCGAGGTCGCGCTGGCCGCGCACGGGATTGCCGTGCAGATCTCTTCGGCGATCTTCATGGTTCATCTGGGGCTGTCGAACGCGGCGACGATCCGGGCGGGTGCGGCGCTGGGGCGGGGGGATCGGACCGGGCTGTACCGCGGCGCGGTGGCGGCCCTCGGGGTGTCGGCCGTCGCGGTGGCACTCTCCGTGGTGGCCTTCCTCGCCTGGCCCGAGGTGCTGGTGGGGTTCTTCCTCGACCCGGCCTCGCCCGACCGGGCGGCGGTGCTGGCGGTCGGCACCGGGCTTCTGGCGGCGGCCGCGCTGTTCCAGCTGGTCGATGCGGCGCAGGTGATGGCGCTGGGCCTCCTGCGCGGGGTGCAGGACACGCGGGTGCCGATGGTGATGGCGGGGATCAGCTACTGGCTGGTCGGCATGCCGGTCAGCTACGGGCTCGGGTTCGGGCTCGGCTGGGGCGGCATCGGCATCTGGCTCGGGCTCGCCTCGGGGCTGGCGCTGGCGGGTGTGCTGATGATGACCCGCTTCTGGTCGCGGGACTGGGTGCCCGCCCGCTGAGGCGAAGGCCCGCCGCCCCGGAAGGGCAGCGGGCGGCTGTTCAGCTCAGGCTGGCGCAGAAGTCCTGGATCCGGGTGCAGGCCTCTTTCAGCGCCTCGTCCGAGGTCGCGTAGCTGACGCGGAAGTTGGGCGACAGACCGAAGGCCGCGCCGAAGACGACGGCCACGCCCTTTTCTTCCAGAAGCGCGGTCGCGAAGACCTCGTCATTCTCGATCTTCACACCGGCGGGCGTGGTCTTGCCGATGCAGCCCGCGATCGACGGGTAGACGTAGAACGCCCCTTCGGGCACCGGGCAGTCGATGCCCTCGGCCTGGTTCAGCATCTCGACCACCATGTCCCGGCGGCGCTGGAACACCGCGTTGTTTTCGGAGATGAAATCCTGCGGCCCGTTCAGCGCCTCAAGCGCCGCCCATTGCGCGATCGAGGACGGGTTCGAGGTCGATTGCGACTGGATCTTGCCCATCGCCTTGATCAGGGGGGCGGGGCCCGCGGCATAGCCGATCCGCCAGCCGGTCATCGCATAGGCCTTGGACACGCCGTTGCAGGTCAGCGTGCGGTCGTAAAGCCCGGGCTCGACCTCGGCGGGGGTGCAGAACTCGAAATCGCCATAGGTCAGCTTTTCATACATGTCGTCCGACATGATGTGCACATGCGGATGCTTCATCAGCACGTCGGTCAGCGCCTTCAGCTGCGCGCGCGTGTACCCCGCGCCGGTCGGGTTCGAGGGCGAGTTGAAGATGAACCACTTGGTCTTGGGCGTGATCGCCGCTTCCAGAGCCTCGGGCGTGATCCGGAAGCCGTCTTCCATCCGGCCCTCGACGAAGACCGGCTCGCCGCCCGCCAGCAGCACCATGTCGGGATAGCTGACCCAGTAGGGCGCGGGGATGATGACCTCGTCGCCGGGGTTCAGCGTCGCCATCAGGGCGTTGTAAAGGATCTGCTTGCCGCCCGCGCCGACGCTGACCTGCGCCGGTTCGTAATCGAGGCCGTTGTCGCGCTTGAACTTGGCGCAGATCGCCTTTTTCAGCTCGGGCAGGCCGTCGACGGCGGTGTATTTCGTCTCGCCGCGGTCGATGGCGGCCTTGGCCGCGTCCTTGATGTTCTGCGGCGTGTCGAAATCGGGCTCGCCCGCGCCAAGACCGATGACGTCCTTGCCCGCGGCCTTGAGTTCCCGCGCCTTGGTGCTTACCGCGATGGTCGGCGAGGGTTTCACACGCGCGAGTGTCGCAGACAGGAAGGACATGGTCGTCTCCGGTTTGAAGTTGGGGTCGCTTTCTCATAGGGTGCCTTAGGACACCGTTCAAGCGGCTTTGCCGAAAGGAGCTTGCACCGATGGACACTTCCGAAAAAGACGCCACCGACTGGTATTCCGAGGATGCCGCGACCTTCGGCGACCGCGTGGTCGCCGCCCGCGAGGCGCTGGGCATGACCCAGACCGAACTGGCCAAGCGGCTGGGCGTCAAGCTCGAGACCGTGCGCGGCTGGGAGGACGACGTCTCCGAGCCGCGCTCGAACAAGCTGCAGATGCTGGCCGGCGTTCTGAACGTGTCGATCATGTGGCTGCTGAACGGGCATGGCGACGGGCTGGACGGACCCGGAGACGAGGCCGTCATCCCGGGCGACGTGCGCAGCATCCTGGGCGAGATCCGGGCGGTCCGGGCCGACATGGCGCGGCTTGCGAACCGGCTCGGGGTGCTCGAAAAGCGGCTCCGGCACGCATTGAAGGAGCATGGCTGAGATGACCGAGTCGACCGAATCCCGCCGCAAGCGGATGCATATCCGCGCCTGGCGGCGGGGCACCAAGGAGATGGACCTGATCCTCGGCCGTTATGCCGACGCCCATCTCGCGACCATGGATAGCCCCGCGCTGGAGGCCTTCGATGCGCTGCTGGCGCAAGATGATCACGCGCTTTATCAATGGGTTACAGGGCAGGTCGCGGCGCCGGACCAATTCGCGCCGCTGATCGCGCGGCTCGTGGAACGTCCCGTGAACGGGTAGGGAATTCCTGCCTTTTCCGCGTTTTAACCGAATATTCGCGACTCATTTCATATTCCTGTCCGGGCACTGCGAACGGCGGAGACAGACATGAGCATCCATTCCCCCATCCCGGAGGGCGATCATCGGGAAGTCATGACCGACTATCTCGAGGCGCTTTCCCTGGTCGAGCGGCTGCACCGGCTGCTGCTGGACGTGATCAAGGACGAGTTCGAACGCCTCGGCGTTCTCGAGCTGAACTCGGTCCAGGCCCTTCTGCTGTTCAACATCGGCGAAAACGAGGTGACCGCGGGCGAACTGAAATCCCGCGGCTACTATCAGGGCTCGAACGTGTCCTACAATCTGAAGAAGCTGGTCGAGAAAGGCTACATGCACCATCAGCGCTGCGAGATCGACCGCCGCGCCGTGCGTGTCCGCCTGACCCCCAAGGGCCGCGAAATCCGCGAAGTCGTGGGCGGGCTCTTTGCCCGCCATGCCGAGGGGCTGGTCGCCCGCCACGTCGTCGACGATGACGGCCTGCGCGAGATCACCGCCGCGCTGAAACGGATGGAACGCTACTGGTCGGACCAGATCCGGTACATCTACTGAGCCCGCCGCGGGGCCGGTCCCGGCCCCGACGGCGCCTGTCCGACGGCCATGGTCTGCAACTCGCGCAACAGCTTGCGCTCCATCGCGGCCTCGAAGTCGGAAAAGCCGCTGGCGACCTCGACAAAGGCGCCGGGGCCGCGGATCACCTCGGCCTCGAAATAGGCGACCAGCTCATCGAGCTCGGTTTCGGCCTGATCCAGCCGCAAAGACGATCCTATCCCGATGGCCAGCGCATTCACCGTGACCTCGCCGATCTCGACCGCAGCCGGGCGCGGCCCCTCGTTCGAGCTTCCGTCGCCGGTCAGATCGAGCGTGGCCTGCCAGCACTGGTCCCGGTCGGCCAGCAGTGCGGCACCCCAGCTCAGCGCCGTGCCGATCGCCGTGGTCCGCGCGGCCGATCTGCGGCCCGCGCGCCTCAGAGTGGCCGAGGCCTCTGCCAGCGCGGCGGGGCTGTCGATGACCGTCCAGGGCAGGATCAGCCGCTGGTCCAGCGTCCCGCTCCATTCATAGATCGCCAGCGCCACCGGTGCCGAGGGGATCTGCAGGAAGGCGGCCTGCACGTCGGGATGGATCAGTGCCGCGGCCAGCCCGTCGCGCTGCAGGCGGTATTCCTCGGCATCGACTGACCCCGAGACGTCAAGCCCGATCGCCAGCGCCTGGCGGCACTCGGCGGCACCGGCCGATGCGGGGGCATGCGCACTCCCCGCCAGCGCGACCAAGACCCGACACAGCCCCGGTCCCGCCCGCATCGCTCAGCCCCCGTCCCGGGGAAGGGCGAGGCGCCCGCCATAGACCCGCGCGGCGACCTCGCGCATCAGCTTGCGCCGGATCGCGCGTTCGAAATCGGAAAAGTCGCGGGCGGTCTCGACGAAGGCGCCGGGCCCGCGGATCACCCGGTCGCGGTAAAAGTCGAACACCTCGGCATCGTTCGGGCTGCCGCCGCCGATGGCCAGCCCGTTCACGGTGATGTCGCCGAAGGGAAAGCTGGCATAGGCCAGCGCGGGGCCGAAACCGTCATTGTTGATGCCGTCGCCCGACATGTCGAGCGTGCGTTCGGTGCAGTCGGGCGCACTGTCGAACAGCCTGGCCCCGAAAGCAAGGCCAAAGCCCATCGCGGTCGGGAAGGCGGCATAGGACCGGCGCGACCCGGCAATGGCCTCGGCCGCGCCCAGAATGGCCGAGGAACTGTCCAGCAGGCGCCAAGGCACCACCACGCGTTGCTGATAGCGCCCGCTCCATTCGTAGACCGCCAGCGCCACCGGGCGGTCGGGCACCGACAGGATTTCGGCCTGGACCTCGGAGGACTTCAGCGCGGCGGCCAGCCCGGCCCGCTGCAGCGCGTCCTCGCCCGGATCGACCGAAGACGAAATGTCCAGAGCCAGCAGCAGGGCCAGCCGGCAGCCGGCCTCTGCCTGGATCGGCGCAAGCGCCAGAAGGGCGGCGAGCCTTACCAATGCCCCGTATTGGGCATGCTGGCCCAGGGCTCGGCCGGGGGCAGCGACTCGCCGATCTGCAACAGCTCGACCGAGATGTTGTCGGGGCTGCGCACGAAGGCCATGTGCCCGTCGCGGGGCGGGCGGTTGATGGTGACGCCCGCTTTCATCAGGCTGTCGCACATGTCGTAGATATTCTCGACCCCGTAGGCGAGATGGCCGAAATGACGGCTGTCCGACGGCAGGCCGTCGTCGCCGTCCCAGTTGTAGGTCAGCTCGACCGGGCACTCCTCCTGTCCGGGGGGCGCCAGGAAAACGAGGGTAAAGCGGCCCTTGTCGTTCTCGATCCGCCGGGTCTCGGTCAGGCCGAGCAGCTGGTAGAAGGCCATCGAGGCGTCGAGGTCCTTCACGCGGACCATGGTGTGCAGGTAGCGAACTTTCATGCGTCTCTCCGTCTTGTGGGCTGCCATCTAGGACGGATCGGCGCGGCGGCGAGGGGCAGGCCTTTCCCTTGCGTCGCCTGGCGCCGTCGCCCCGGCGAAACGCCACCGCCCCGGTCTTGCTGCGACCGGGGCGGTGCGGCCGGGGACCGGCCTTTCGGTTTGGCGGGCTGAAGGGCCGACCGGGCGCCTTGGGTTTTGCGGGCGATCCTCAGGCCACGCGGATGCGGTTGCCCCAGGGGTCGTCGACCGAACGCCCGGTGCGGAGCGCGGCGGGGTCGGTTGCGGCCAGCACCAGTTCGGCCAGCCCGGTCGCCCCCTTGGGCCGCGTCCCGGCTCCCGCGCTGTTCCAGGTATTGGTCGCCAGGTGGTGGTGATAGCCGCCGGTCGAGAAGAAGCTGGCCTGCGGGATCTCGGCGGTGATGTCGAAGCCCAGCTCTCCGGCATAGAAGGCGCGGGCCTCGGGGATGGCGCCCACCTGCAGATGCACATGGCCGATCACCGTGCCCTCTGGCGCCCCGGTCCAGTCGCCCTCGGCGCGGCGGAGGCTGGCCAGATCGAGCGGCAGGGTCTCCATCACCACGTGGTCGCCGTCATGCAGCCAGGTCGCGCGCGGCCGGTCGGCATAGATCTCGATCCCGTTACCCTCGGGGTCGCGGAGGTAAAGCGCCTCGCTGACCAGGTGATCCGAGGCCCCCGACATCCGGACCTTCTGCGCATGGGCGTGGCGCAGCCAGCGGCCCAGATCGTCGCGGTGGGGCAGCAGGAAGGCGGTGTGGAACAGGCCCGCGGCATGGGGGTAGGGGCGGGCGGCGGTGTCGCGGCGCAGCTCGATCAGCGCGCGGCCGTCCTGGCCGAGGATCAGCTCTTCGCCCGAGCCGGAAAGGCGGTCGAGCCCCAGGATGCGCTGGTAGAAGTCGCCGATCAGGTCGATGTCGCGGACGGTCAGGGCGACGCGGTCGATGGCGACGGGGGCAATCTCGGAAGCGGTTACGGAAACGGTGTCGGTGGTCATGGCGAGAGCCTTTCTCGAATGCGAGAGGGAGGGGGCGGCCCGGCGATCCGGGCCGCGCGGGGGTCAGACCGCGGTCAGGGCGAGGGCGCCGCTGCCCAGCAGGGCCTGCACCAGCAGGGTCAGGGTCCAGAAGGCCGGGTATTCCCAGCCGCCATTCTGGTTGTTGAACCAGAAGCCGTTGGCACGGTGGGCGAACCAGCCGGCACCGGCGATCACCGGGATCAGCAGGATCGAGACGAGGCTGGTCCAGAGCCCGACGATCAGCGCGAGTCCCCCCAGGATCTCGGCGGCCATGGTCAGATAGGCAAGGGCGCCAGGCAGGCCCAGCGAGCGGAAGAAGCCCGCCGCGCCCGCCGGTTTGAAGACGAAGATCTTCAGCCAGGCATGGGCGAGAAACAGTGTGCCCAGAGCGACGCGAAGCAGCAGGGCGGCGACATCGATGGCGGTGGCAGAGCCGAAGCCGAGGTCTTGAAGGAAAGCGGTCATGATCTGTGTCCCATTGCGGTGCCGTCAGATGCGGCGTTGTGTGATGACCCCGAGATAGCGCCTTGTGAGTGTCGCCGGAATGGTATGAAATCGGGGAACACTATCGCCATTTTGAGGGTAAAAATCATGGATCTGGTCGACGGAATCCGCACCTTCGTGGCCGTGGCCGAAAGCGGGTCCTTTACGCAGGCCGGAGAACAGCTGGGCATCACCAACAAGGTGGCCAGCAAATACGTGGCCGCGCTTGAAGAGCGGTTGGGGCACGTGCTTTTCTACCGGACCACGCGTGCGGTTTCGCTGACCCATGAGGGTGCGAAATGGCTGCCCCATGCCCGCAAGGTCCTGGCCGCGCTGGAAGAGGCCGACAGCGCGTTGCGCGATCCGGCCGACGGGCTGTCGGGGCGGCTTCGGCTGACCTGCGGCACCACGATGGGCGAGCTGGTCGTGGCAGATGCGGTGCGTAGCTTTCTGGACGAACACCCGGCAATGCAGGTCGAACTGCACCTGTCGGACGCGCTGGCCGATCTGGCCGCCGGCGGGTTCGATCTGGCGGTGCGGATCGGCATTCCACAGGATTCCAGCCTGAAGATGCGGCGGATCTGCACGACACGGCTTTGCGTGGCGGCCAGCCCGGCCTATCTGGCCCGGGCCGGCTGGCCACGGCATCCGCGCGATCTGGAACGCCATGCGGCGCTTCTGGATCTGAACGAGCATCCGGCGGGGCGCTGGCAATTTCAGGACGCGGACGGGCCGCTGACCGTCGCGGTTTCGGGCCGGCTGGCCGTCAACAGTGCCTCGCAGACGATCCGGGCCGCCCTGGCGGGCGAGGGCGTGATGCGGGCCCCCGACATCTTTCTCGCGCCGCATCTGGCCTCGGGCGCGCTGGTCGAGCTGTTGCCCGGCCATGGGACGGTCGAGCATCCGCTGCACCTGCTGACCTTGCCCACGGCCTTTCGGCTGGAAAAGGTCGATGCCTTCGCGGCCGTCCTGAAACGCCATCTCGCGGGTCTCGGCTCCGGCCCCGTACCGTGACGGGCGGGACCGGGGGACCGTCAATAGCCGACGGTAAAGCGCTCGCGGACATGCGCGGGCCGTTCCAGCTCGTCGACCATCGCGATGGCGTAATCCTCGAAGGTGATGCGGCTGCCATCCGCGCCGGTCAGAAGCCGGTCCTTGCCAAGGCGGAAGGTCCCGGTCCGCGGGCCATGCACGAATAGCGCCGAGGGCGACAGGAAGGTCCAGTCGAGATCGTCGGCCTTGCGCAGCATGTCGAGATAATCGGCGCCCCGGGCGGCCTCGGCCTTGTAGGCTTCGGGGAAATCGGGCGTGTCGATCAACCGTTGCCCCGGAGCGATCTCGAGGCTGCCGGCGCCGCCGACCACCAGATAGCGTTTGACCCCCGAGGTCCGGACCGCCGCCAGCAGCGCGGGCAGGTCGGTCGCGGTGAAATGCACCGCCGAAATCACCGCGTCATGGCCCGACAGAAGCCCGACGATCCGGTCCCGATCATGCAGGTCGGCTGCCTCGGCGGTGACGCCGGGGAGCGCCGCGATCCGCTCGGGATTGCGCGCGATGGCGGTCACCCGATGGCCCCGGGCCGACAGTTCCTTGAGAATTTCCGCGCCCGCGTTTCCGGACGCCCCGACAAGAGCGACAAGTGCCATGCTGAAGTCCTTTCCTTGATCTGGCGGCGACGACCGGTGCCCGGGCCGGGGCGCCGGGACCGTGTCCCGCAAACCTTGGGGACCCGGGCGACCGGCGCGGGACAGGCGGAAGGGATCGGTCATGCTGTCTTCTGACCGGCGGCACCGGACCGCCGGGGCTACCGTCAAGATAGGTGCCGGGTTCGTCAGGGATTACCCTATGAAAAGGGCTTTCACTGTCTGCATTTTGCATACAGGCCAAACCTGAGGCAGCCGCGGGGGCAGTGCTGTCGCCTTCGGGGCGTTGCAGGAAAGCATCGCTGACGGGATCAGGCCGCCTACCGCATGTCGCGGTTTTGTAGTTCGGCCTCCATAGATATAGTCTGGTCCGACTCACCTTCTGCCGGAAAGGACGCTTGATGCCCGTCACCGAGGACCAGCTTGCCGAGATCGAGGCGCAGCGCGCCGAGACCGCGCCCACCCGCCGTGTTGTGGCGCGCGGCATGGAAGAGCGTCTTTACACCCTGCATCCGGTGCTCGATCACGGCTTCGTGCGGGTGATCGACTACATGGGCGACGATGCCGCGATCTGTCAGGCCGCCCGGGTCAGCTATGGCCGGGGCACCAAGGCGGTCAGCAATGACGAAGGCCTGATCCGCTACCTGATGCGGCACTGGCATTCGACGCCCTTCGAGATGTGCGAAGTGAAATTCCACGTCAAGCTGCCGGTCTTCGTTGCCCGGCAATGGATCCGGCATCGCACGGCCAATGTGAACGAATATTCCGCGCGCTACTCGATCCTCGACCGCGAATTCTACATTCCTGCGCCCGATGCGCTGGCAGCCCAGTCGACGGTCAACCACCAGGGCCGGGGCGAGGTGCTGGAGGGCGAAGAGGCGGCGCGGGTGCTGGAAATCCTGAAGGCGGATTCGGCACGCAGCTACGACAATTACGAAGCGATGCTGAGCCAGGACGGCCAGAAGGGGCTGGCCCGCGAGCTGGCGCGCATGAACCTGCCTGCGAACATCTATACCCAATGGTACTGGAAATGCGACCTGCACAACCTGTTCCATTTCCTGCGGCTTCGCGCCGACAGCCATGCGCAATATGAAATCCGGGTCTATGCCCAGACCATGTGCGAGATCGTGGCCGACTGGGTGCCCCTGGCGTTCAAGGCCTTCGAGGATTACCGCATGGGCGGCGTCACCCTGTCGGCCCCGGCCATGGACTGCGTCCGTCGCATGCTGAAGGGCGAGACGGTGACGCAGGAAAACTCGGGCATGTCGAAGGGCGAGTGGCGCGAGTTCGAGGCGGCGATCCGGTCTAACTGAGGCAGCTCGCGGTTCGTCCTCTTCCTGGGCAGTCCGTCGGTCCGATCCTTGCGGTGCCTCACCTGCCCGAAAGGGCGTCGGGCACGTGGGGGGCGGAGCCCGCGCTCCGTCCGTCCGGGCTTTTCCGCAGTCGTCGGTCGGAGGCGCGGGGGTGCGGGGCTGAACAAAGACCTGCTGGGCGAGAGAGCCGCTCGGGGCTCCTGCGCCGCGGAAGCCGAACCCGGGGTTGCGAAGGGCGCGGGGTGCGGGCCACCGCCGGCGGCTGAAGCCCGGGATGACCGGGGCTCATGTGGCCGACAAAGGGCCTGCGGGCCGCCGGTTGGAATGGCGGCCCGAAAGGGGTCAGAAATCGGTCCAGCCGGTTCCGGCCGCCGCGCGGCGCGGGGCCTCGATTGTGGGACCGCTGGTCCAATCCGCTTCGGCATTGGCCGGCGGTGGAAGCGACGCGCCGCCCTCGTCCAGCCGGAACCTTGCCACGAGGTCGGCCATGGTGGTCGCCTCTTCGCGCAATTGCATGCTGGCGGCGGTCGCTTCCTCGACCATGGCGGCGTTCTGCTGGGTCACCTGATCGAGCTGCGCGGTGCCCGCGTTGATCTCGGCAATGCCGACAGACTGTTCACGCGCGCCCGTGGCGATGGCGTCGACCAGTTCGGCGATATTGCCAATCCGCGCCGCCATGTCGGTCAGCACCTCGCCGGTGCGGTTCACCAGCGTCACGCCGGACGCGACATGGTCGGTACTTGCCGCGATCAAACCCTTGATCTCCTTGGCCGCATCCGACGACCGCTGGGCCAGTGCCCGCACCTCGGAGGCCACGACCGCAAAGCCCCGGCCCGCCTCGCCCGCGCGCGCCGCCTCGACGCCCGCGTTCAGGGCCAGAAGATTGGTCTGGAACGCGATGTCGTCGATCACGCCGATGATCTGGGAAATCGAATCCGAAGAATCCTTGATGCCGGTCATCGCCGCCACCGCCTCGACGACCACCGCGTTGCTTTGCTCGGCCTGGTCGTGGGCCGCCTTGACCACGCGGTCGACCTCGGCCGCGCCTTCGGCGGCCGCGCGCACGCTGGCGGTCAGCTGGTCGAGCGCCGCCGCGGTTTCTTCCAGCGTGGCGGCCTGATTCTCGGTCCGGCGCGACAGGTCGTCCGACGAGGCGCCCATCTCGGCCGCCCGCGACCGGATCGCCGTCGCGTTCAGCGCGATCGTCGCCATCATGTCGTTGAGTGTGGCGAGGGTCGCGTTGAAATCGGCCCGCAATGCCTCGTAGTCGGGAGGGAAGGGGGTCGAGAGGGTGTGCGTGAGATCGCCCGCCGCCAAGGCCTGCAAGCCGCCGGCCAGCTCCGAGACCATGGCCCTTTGTTCGTCGGCGCGGCGCCGTTCCTCGGCCTCGGCCTCGCGTTCGTGGGCGCGCAGCCGTTCCCGTTCGGCGAGGTTGTCGCGGAAGACCAGAAGCGCCCCGGCCAGCCGCGCGACTTCGCCACCGAAGAGCCGGAAGCCCGGGATCTCGACCATCTCGCCCCGGGCCAGACGGTCGGTGAGGCCGGTCAGCCGACCGATCGGCCAGACGATCAGCGCCCAGGACAGCACGATGGCCAGCACCGCAACCACGCCGCTGGCAATTGCCAGCATCATCAGCCGGTCGCGTGCCTCGCCCGCCTGAAGCAGGATGGCATCCCCCGCCTGATGGGCAGTGGCAATGGCCTCTTCGCTGGTGACCCGGACGGCCGCCGCGATCTCGCCGAGCCGGTCATTGGCGATCAGCGACCGGTCCTCGGCCTGGTCCTGGGCATCGAGAAGCGCCAACCGGGTGGCCACGATGCCGGTTTCGGCCGATGTTTCGCCCGAGATCCGGGCGATCAGCTCTTGCAGGTCGTCGGGCACGTAGCTGCGGGCGACCACCGCCTCGAGTTCGGCGACAAGCCCGTCGAGCGTGTCCTGGATCTTTGCCGCCTCGTCCGCATCCCTGGCGGTGGCCCCAAGAAAGGCGGTCGCGATCAGTTTCTCGACCGAGAGACCGATATCGGCGGTGTCGCGGATCTGCTGCACCTCGTTGGTCAGAAGCCGCTCGATCGCCTCGCCGTTGAACTGGGCTGCGTCGCGCGCGCCGGTCATCAGGTCGAAGGTCAGGTCGTCCATCGCGCCGCTCAGGGCCTTTTCGCTGGTCTCGCGCTGTTCCAGGACCAGCTCGTTCAACCCCTTGCGCAGGCGGAAGCCGCGCCGGGCGAGCTTTTCGAAAGAGTCGCGGGTCTCGACCAGCGCGGGCAGGTAGTCCTCGACCGTCTGCATCTCGGCCAGGCGGCCGAGCGCCACATCGAGGGCGTTCAGGCTGGTATCGGCCATGTCGCGCATGATCGCGGTATAGGCGGCATCCTCGGATTTCGAGATCGCCAGCGCCAGACCGCCCAGGAGGTTGATTTCGGCCCGGACCTTCAGAATCAGCGTTGCCGCGACGAAATCGGTGCCGACCAGGTGATCGAGGGTCGAGCTGACGGTTTCGCCGGTCTGCTGGCCCGCGAGGGTCATGTCATAGGCCGCGTCGTCGCTGAGCTGAAAGAGCCGCGCGCGGGTCTCTTCGGCCAGGCGTGTAAAGCTGACCACCTGACCTGTCATGCGGTCGCGGCTGTCGAAGCGAAGCCCCAGCGACTCGCGCATTTCGCGCGCGGCCGCGTCGAGACTGCTCAGCATCGGGCGCAGATCGCGCGCGACCTCGGGTGAAAGGTTGTCGATCGAACGGCCAAGCTCTTCCTCGCGCGCCTTCAGGTCGGTGAAGGAAACGTCCACGGCGGCGGGGCTGCTGGCCAGCAGCATGCCGGTCAGCGCGCCGCGGATCTCGCCGGTATGCTCGATCACCGAGACGCTGTCCTTGATGCCGGGCAGCTGTTCGCCCAGCAGACGGTCGAGCGCACCCGACATCGCGGCGAACACCATCAGGCTGATCGCGATGGCGCCGCCCGTCATGGCGCCCATGGCGAGGAAGCCGGTCGCGACCTTGAGCGCGATGCTTCCAAACACTCTTGAAACGAAACTCGCCATCGAATCCTCCGGCGTGCGAAATTCCTCTTTGCCCTGCGGAGCCCTTCGGCCCCGCGGGGCATGTCACGTCCCCGAGGGAGCGGTCCCGGCGGGGGCGAGGGTGCCGTCCCCGGTCAGGCGGTAGATCCCGACCGCATCGAGGCCCTGCCGGTCGCCGGGGCCGAAGCGCAGCACGAGACCTCCGAGATCGATGTCTCCGAGCCGGTCGAGCGCCTCGGCAAGCCTGTCGCGCGTGGGGTCGGCCCCGGCCTCGCGCAGGGCCTCGATGGCCAGGCGGCCGGAAAGATAGCCTTCGAACGAGGCGAAACCGGGTTTCGCTTCGGGAAGGACAGCCGCCAGCGCCGCGCGATAGTCTGCGGCCACCGGCAGATCCTCGTCGAAGGGGGCGGGCACGACCTCGCTGAAAAGCGTGTCCTTGGCCGCCGCCCCGGCCTCGGCCGCAAGCGTCACCGGATCGACCGTCGAAAGCGCCAGATAGCGGGTCGAGAGACCGAGATCGCCCGCAACCTTCATCAGCCGCGCGGCGGGAACCGCGCTGGCGACCAGGATCACCGCGTCGGGCGTCGCATCGGCCAGCATCAGCGCGGCGACCTTCACCGCCACGGTGTTGCGCGTATAGCGGCCCTCGGCCAAGATCCCCAGATCGCGCCGGGCCAGCGCACGGGCCACCGCGTCGCGCCCGGCGACGCCGTAATAGTCGTCCTGATAGAAGACCGCGATCCGCTTCAGACCCATCCGGTCGACCAGTTCGGCGACGGCGGCCTCGGTTTCCTGATCGTGGCTCGGGCGCAGGGTCAGCACCCGCCCGGCGGTGTCGGCGCGGGCGAAATCGGCCCCGGTGACCGGCGCGATCATCGGCATGCCGGAACGGTTCGCGACCGGCAGCACCGCCTTCAGCGTCGCGGTGCCCACCTGTCCGACGAAGGCCGCATGTGCGTCGCCCTCGGCCACGTCGCGGGCATGGATGATGGACCGGCCCGGTTCGTACCGGTCGTCGAAGGTGTCGAGCAAAAGCTTGCGGCCGCGGACCCCGCCCGCGCGGTTGACCTCGTCGAAGGCGGCCAGCAGGCCGTCGCGGATAGCGGCGCCCAGATCGCCCGACGGGCCCTCGGTCGTGGCCAGTTGGGCGAACCGGACAGAGTCGCGGTCAAAGCCGCCGGCCGCCCGGCCGGGGCCCGGCGGGCAGGCAAGGACAAGCACGAGCAGCAGGAGGGAAACGGCGCGCATCGGACACTCGGTTTCTTGAGCAATTCCGAAATGCGATACCGTTCGGGGTCTTAACATTCAGTTCAGGGGAAGGCCTCCGACGCCCATACATGCGGCGGGAACCGGCCTTTGGGCGCGACCCGCCGTCGCACCGGACCCGCCGCACCGGTTGCGTTCAGCGAGATAGCACCAGCGCGTGCAATTCGTCCTCGGACATGTCGGGGTGATCGCGGTAGGCGTCGAGCACGGCCGAGAATCGGGTCAGGTTGTCGAGGATCTGGCGTTGCGACGAGGCCGAAAGCTCGCCCTGCAAAAGCCGCAGCGCATCGTCCGTCAATTGCGGATCGGCGCCTTCGGTCAGGGATTCGACGGCCGAGCGCAGCGACAGCAGGTAGGTTTTCTGCACCTCGCGCAAGGTGGCGAGCTTGGTCATCAGCTGGCCGCCCGCGCCCCGCAGCGCCGCGCATTGTTCGGGCCGGGTGCAAAGCCGGGTCTGGTCGGCGATGCCGATCAGCTCGCTGCTCATCCGCGCCTCTTCCAGGCGCCCTGCAAGCATCGCGCCGACCAGGACCGCGCCGTTCAGAAGGTTCGACTTGGCGGCCTCGCCGAAAGCGGCGGTCGCCTCTTCGGCCGAGCGGCGCACCTCGAGTTGCAATTCCTGCAACGCGGCCTTCCGGCGGGGGTCGATTTCCTCGTCGATCATTTCGGTCAGCGTGCCCAGCGGGGTCTGGTCGGCCCCGCCGCGGCCCGCGTCTTCGGTTCGCGCGATCCAGCCCGCCTTGATCTCGCGCAGGACCGGGTCGGACCAGGCGACGCTGCGGCTGAGCACCAGCCGCAGACCGAAGGTCTCGCCTGCCGTCGCGCTGCCGTCCGAGGCACTGTAAAGCGGGTATTCGGTGCGCTCGGCCGAATAGACCTGCGCGGGTGCCGACAGGACCGAGCCGCCGCGCGTGACCAGCCCGCCCGCCTGGCCATGCTCGCGCCCGACCGCGTTCAGCCGATAGGGCTCCAGCATCAGTTCCTCGGCATTGCCGTAGACGTCGTAAAGCCCCAGCGGGTTCGGCCTCGTCAGTCCGACGGGCAGCAGCGCGCCGCGCGCCGAGCCCACCACCTTGGCATAATCGAGAAGATCGCCCTCGCCGAAGAAGCGGCGCGAGGGAAAGACGGTGGGGTCGACGGCTGCCCCGCCGCGGGCCGCGAATTCCCATTCGGTCTCGGTCGGCAGTCGCAGATAGGCCCGGCCGTCGGTTTCGGGCGGCAGCGCGTCGCGGGCCTCGGTCAGGAGCCATTCGGAATAGAGCTGCGACAGCTCGACCGCGCGGAACCACGAGAGGCCCCCCAGCGCGGTGCGGTCGATCCGTTTGGGCGGGCTGCAATCGCCCGTCAGCGCGCGGCCCTGGGCGCGGGTCATCTCGTAGCGGGCGATGTAATAGACGCTGTCGCCGGGGGCGGGGCCGGGGAAGGCGCCGCGCAGATAGGCGGTGCGCAGATAGTCGGAATAGCCCGTTTCGGGATCGGACTGGCCGACCCGGATGCGGCGGTCGGCCAGCGGGTCGTCGGCCTCGACCGGGACCACGACCCGCTGGAAGGCCATCGCCCCGCCGCAGGGCATCGGCAGGATCAGATCGGCGGGCGCAGTCCCGGCCGCGGGGTCGTACTGCGCCTTGTCCCAGGTGACCCCGGCAGCGGCCGGCGTGGCCAGAAGAAGCGACAGGCACAGGGCCGCGAACCTCATGTCTCTTCCCTCAGGACGGTGGCGGGATCGGTCGCCAGCGCCGCCCGCGCCGCCGCCAGAGAGGCGCAGCCCACGAAGGCGATCACGGCCGCCGCGATGGCCAAGGCTTCGGCGGGCGACACCGAGACCAGCCCGCCGCGCTCGGTCAGCCCGGTCTCGAACAGCCGCTCGGCCAGCGCGGCGGTCAGGCGGAACAGCAGAAAGGAAACCAAAAGCCCGATCACCGCCGTCACCAGAGCCTGGATCACCGGGAACAGCGACAGCTGCCATTGCGGCAGGCCGAGAAGCCCGAGATTGGCCAGCGTCCGGCGCGTGCGCACGACCTCGCCCCAGAAGCCGAAGACCAGCGAGGCCGCAAGCCCTGCCGCCGCCACGGCCACGGTCAGCGCCAGCGCCAGGCCCAGATTGCGCCCGAGCGTCAGTACCGAGGTCACTTCGGCGGTGCGCGCCAGCGTCCGAACGCCAAAGCGGGTTTCCAGCCGGTCCTGCAGGGGCGCCAGCCGGTCGAGCGCGGCGGCATAGACCCGCATCCCCTCGAAGCTTCCGGCGCGCCCGGCCAGCGGCTTGCCGCTGTCGATGCCATGGTCGGGCAGGGCATAGCCGTCATAGAAGGCCTCGATCAGATCGAGCAGGGCGATATCGGCCATCACCACCCGCCCGTCGATCCGCCCGGGGGGCAGCACACCCGCAACCCGCGCGTTCAGCACCAGCTGACGCGGCCGGTTTTCGGCCTGGGTGAAGATCTCGACCCCAACGCCCGCAGACAGCCCGAGTTGCGTGGCCAGCGCGGGCGAGACCGCGACCTCGTCGGGTCCCAGCCCCGGCAGCGGCGCGATCATCGGATCGCCTGTGCCGGAGGGTGCGATCAGTGCCTCCTGGCGACCACGCCCGCCCGTCGCGCGGATATTCACATAGTCGAAAAGGCTGCGGGTCTTGAGCGTAGCGAAGCGCACATCCTCCCAGCCCTGCACCTCGGCCAGATCGGCGGAGGTGAAGCTCTGATTGCCCGCGGTGTCGATCTGCAAGTTCGCGGGGTTCGCCATCAGATCGCCGATCAGCGCGTCATAGACCCCGTTCCGCACACCGAAAAGCACCAGCAGCGGCACGATCACCCCCGCCAGCACCGCGACATTGCAAAAGACAAAGATCCAGTCGCGGAAGAGCGCCCGAAGCGCGAGCGTGACCAGCAGTCTCATGCCGCCTCCCGCCCGTCTTCTGCGGCGATCAGGCGGCTGACTGGGCGCCCCGGCGCGTGATCGGGGTCAAGCGCCAGCCGGTAGCGGGTCAGCGCAAAGCGGCCAAGCAGGTCGAGATCGTGCGACGAGACGATCACTGCGCTGCCGGTACGTCCGGCGGCCTCGAAGAGAAGCGTCATCGCCTCGGCGGCGTTTTCCGGATCGAGCGCCGCGGTCGGTTCGTCCGCGATCACAAAGCGCGGCCGATGCGCCAGCGCCCGGGCGATGGCCGCGCGCTGGCGCTGGCCGATGGACAGCCGTTCGGGACGCAGCCCCGCGACCGGGCCAAGCCCGAGCCGGTCGATCAGGTCGCTGACAAGGCCGGGGTCGGGGCGGCCGCAGATCCGCTGGGGCAGCGCGACATTCTCGGAAAGCGTCAGGAAGGGCAAAAGCCCGCCCGTTTGCGGCACGAAACCGAAAAGCTGCCCGCGCAGACGCGCGATCCGGCCCCGCCGGGTCCAGAGTGCCGTCAGATCGCGCTCCGGCGCGTCGCGCGGGCAGAGCCGGTAGACCCCGCCCGGATCGGGCGCGCGCAACAGGCCCAGAAGCTCCAGCAGCAATGTCTTGCCGGTGCCGCTGGGTCCCGTCAGGCCGACGGTCTCGCCCGCGGCAATGGAAAGCTCCGGCACCCTCAGCGCGAAGCCCCGGTCGCCATCGGCAAGCGAGACCCCGAGATCGCGGAGGACAAGCGCGTCCGCCATCGGCTCAGGGCAGGATGTCGAAGGGCATGGCGAAGACCTGCTCGCCATCGGGCGCGCCCTCGTAAAGCGCGGTCCAGACGGACGGGTCGTACAGCCATTTGCGATACTGGGTCAGTTTCTGGCGCATGCCGTCGATGATCTCGCGCCGCACCATCGGGCCCGACATCCAGCGGGTTTCGTCGGTTTGCAGAAGCTGGCTACGATAGGGCAGCCGTTCGAGATATTCAAGCGCGCCGCCCAGGCTGTCGGCATCGGTCGCGACCAGTCGGTCGGGGTTCTGCGCCATCTGCGCGATGACGCCGCGCACCTGCCGGAAGAAATCCCGCGCCTCGTCCTCGCCCCGCGTCGTCTCGGCGATCCGGGTCAGGTTGTCGAGCAGCTCCGCCATGGTCGCCATCTCGTTCTTGGTGACCAGAAGCCGCGGCTCGATGGCCAGCGCATGCGGCTTTTCGGCCGCCCGTTCGGTCACCCAGCTTTCGAAGACATCGGGCGCGCGGGTGCCCTCGCGCGTGCCCAGCCAGGCCAGTTGCAGCGCATGGCCCAGGAACTCCAGATCGTCGTCGCGGTCCTCGGGGGCCTGCACCCGGGCCTGCCCCAGCGCCATCCGCACATGATCGGTCAGCGCCGTGACCAGCAACGTCACGGTGTCCTCGAAGGCCTGTTCCGAGCCGCCCTCGATGGGGTAGTAGAACTGCCGCCCGGCGAAACGCGACAGCTGCCGGTAGCGGTCGGCGGCATAGTCGTGATTGGCGGCCCCGGCATCGGTCTTGAGGTGCAGCGTCATGATGACGATGTTGCGGTCCTCGGCATCGCGCTGGATCTCGACCGGGCCGATTTCCGACCGGGCATTGGGGTCGCGCGGGTCCTTGGGCCCGGCATCGGTCACGAGGATGATGTAGCGCGCATCGAACGGGTCGCCCGAGGCCGTCTGGTCCCAGTCGGTCTGGCGGATCGCGTCCTCGACGCCCGCCAGACTGTCCTCGTTGAAGCCCGGCGAGGATACCGTTGCGGCGCGGGTATTGTCGATCGCCTCCAGCACCGGCAACTGGTTGATGCGGCGCGCGAGCGGGATCACCTGGCGCGTGCGGTAGTCGAGCCCCGGCGCGGCCTCCGGGTTGTCGCGGAACGCCTCGATCCCGAAATTGATCCGCTCGCCGATATCGGTGCCGTTGATGTCGAAGATGATCCTGGCCAGCGCCTTGCGGGTCAGCTCGATATAGGGCTGCATCGACTTGGTGGTGTCGAAGACGAAGACGACACCCGCATCGAAGCTCCCGGCCGAGGACGAGGCCTCGGCCGCCGCGGCAGCGGGCAGCTCGTCCCGAAGCGGCACCGAGGCCACCTTCAGCAACAGGTTCGGGTCATAGGTCATCGGATGCAGGTCCTCGACGAAATCGAGGATCGGCAGGATGTAGAAGCGGTCGCGGATATTGACGAAATTCTCGGGCTCGATCGAGACGACGCCATCCTCGGGGGTCAGCATCCCGGTTTCGGCCTTCTCGATCAGCCGGGCCTGGGTGTCGACCAGCGCCTCGTCTTCCATGAAGCCGCGCAGGCCCTCTTCGGTCCGGAACATCAGCGACCGGGCGCGGTCGGCGGGGTTTGTGAAGGCCGCGACGATGTTCTGTTTCCAGTCGACCACGGTCTCGGCCTCGACCCAGCCCGCGGGCTCGGCGGCCGAAGAGGGGCCGACCTCGATCCAGCCGTCCTGCCGCGCGAAGACGTAAAGCGGCTGGAAGGCCGGATACCGGCTCGATACCGCGCCGCCCGGCGCCTCGTGAAGCGCCGCCCCCGGCCGGGTCAGCACGCGCTGGTAGACGGTCGAGGTGCCCTCGATCAGCAGCGGCCGCGCCAGCGCCGAACCGGTCTCGGCCAGGACAAGCGAGAAGACGACCGCAGAAAGGGCCAGACGAAGGCGGAGGGGGCTCATGGACTGCAATACTCCTCGGCGGCGCTTCGCGACAGCGTGTCCGAGGCCGCGCGCAATTCGGGACAGAGACGGCCGAGCCGCTCCACCGCCTCGGCGCTGCCCGCAGCGCGCGCCCGGGCGTAATACTCGGCGGCTTTCGAGATGCTCGGGGTCAGGCTCAGCCCGATCTGGGTCTCGACCGGGTCGTCATTGGCGCCGTCGTCGTAGATTTCTCCGAAAAGCAGCAGCGCCCCGGCGTCGCCCGCATCGGCCCCGGCCTCAAGGGCCGCCAGCGCCTGTTGCGGCGTCACACGGGCGCCGCAGCGGTTCATCAGCGCCCGGCCTTCCGCGAAGGGCAGACCGGCAAGCCCCGCCAGAGCCCCGGCGGCACAGGGGTCGGGGGGCGGCGGGGGCGCAGGCTCGGTCTTGCGGGTTTCGGTGACGATCGGCGCGGGCGGCTGCATCAGGAACCAGGCCAGCGCGCCGCCCGCGATCAGCAGCGCCAGCACCGACAGCCCGGCGATCAGCGGCAGGCGCGAGCGGCCCGCGGGGGCGGCGGTCTCGGGCGCGGGCGCGTCGGATGCCCGGGGCTTCGGCGCCTCGGCGCCCGGCGTCCTGCCGGTCAGCGCGCCGGGACCCCGGGCCGGGGCGGCGCGCGCCACGGCAAGCCCGCCGAGCCGCGCCGCGCCGGGCATCGGGACCACGTCGTCGGGCCAGCTGACATCGGCCTCGACCCGGTTCACGCTGATCTTCAGCGCGGCATATTCCTCGATCCGGTTGACGATCTCGGGACCGATCACCAGCGTCGCGCGCCCGCCCTCCTGCACCACCGGATAGGGCCCGAACTCGGCCCGGTCCGACTGCCAGCCGTCAATCCCGAGGAAGCGTTCCGAAAAGGCGTCGAAAACCGACACCGTCGCCTCGGTCTCGGGCAGCGCGTCGGACGCGGCCGACAGTTCGGCATAGCCGCCCGAGGGGCGGCGCGGATCGGGGCGGACCGTCAGCGCCATGGCCTATGCGCCTCCCGCGCCGAAATCGGCCAGGATCTCGCCCAGCCTGAGGTTCTGCGCGATATTGACGGTCCCGGCATCAGTGTCCTTGGCATTGGCCACGAACATCGCGTCAAGCGCGAAGACCCAGTCGGTCCAGGTTTCCTCGGCGGTCGGGCGCGGCTCGGGCGGCAGGCCGTCGGCGTCGTCGGCGCCGGGGCGGGGCGCGAAGACCGGGCGGCTGCCGCCCTCCGGAAGCTCGACCCGGGCGCGCTGGGCCTCGGGCAGGGCATCGGTGCCCAGCACCGAGACGAAGCGGTTGATATGCTCGGCACAGACGATGGCGGCGGGCTCGGCCTGCTTGTCGACGGTCAGTCCGAAGGCCATCGCCTTGAGCTGGGCGCGGGCCCGGTCGACCACGCCGATCCGCCGCAGCGCATGGGTCAGCTCGGCCGAGAGCGTCGCGACCGATGCGGGGCTCAGGCCGAAATGGCCGACCGTCTCGACATCCTCGCGGAACCGCTTCAGCCCCTCGATCCAGACCTCGACCGCGCTTTCGGCCTGGAAGGTCTCGGCGGTCATGGTGCGGATGTCGGTGCCGTTGCCATTGCCGTTGCCGTTGCCGGACTTGGGGGCGGCGGCGGGCGCCTCGGCCAGCGCCAGATCGGCGCCCGCGGCCCGTCCGGGGCGCAGCGGGCGGCCGGGGCGCGCGGGTGCGGCCGCGGGCGCGGTCTCGGCCGAGGGGCGGGCGATGGCTGCGCTCGAGACCGCCTGCGAGATCCGGATCGACGAGGGCACCCGCGAGATGCGGTCCTGCACCTGATCCTGATCGACCATCAGCGCGGCCAGCACCGCGCCGAAGCGGTGCCGTTGCAGCGCGATTTCCAGCTCGTCGATGATCGCCGCCGCTGCCTCGCGCTTTTCCTCGATGCGCCGGCCGATATCGTCCGAGACATGGAAGGGCGCCAGATCGGCGGCGAGATCGCCCGCCAGCTTGTCGAGCTGGGCGCCGATCTGGCCGATCTTGCTGTCGGGGGTGCAGACCTCGGCCAGCCGCCCGATCAGGTAACTCACGCCGCCATCGTTCAGCCCGAGTGCCGCGTCCCAGGCGGCGGCGGGATCGGCGAAATGGCGCTGGACGCTGGCGGCCTCCAGGCAGCCCGCGCGCAGTTCGGCCAGCCGCGCCTCCTTTTCGGGGCGGATGCGGATCTCGCGCTTGGCGTCGTCGTAGTCGATCAGCCCGTCGACGAAGAAGTTGGGGTTGCGCAGCCAGTAGCAATTGTCGAAGGGCCGCCCCGGGGTCCAGCTTTCGACCCAGGGGTCCTTGCCGCGGCCGAATTTCTCCAGAAGCGAGGCCTGCATCCGCCGTTCGAACCGGGTTTCCTCGCCGCCAGCCGCAGCGCTTTCGCCCAGATGCTTGTCGAACTTGGTCAGCACGAAAAAGAGGATGCAGCGGCTCGCCGCGCGCTGTTTCGCGCTGGCGCCATGGGTCATCGCGATCCAGTTCTCGACCAGGCCGGGCAGGTCGAGCGTTTCCATGTTGCTGTCCGGCACGCAGAGCAGCATCGAGGTGATTTCCTGGTTTTCGACATAGCGGTCGAAGAGATAGGCGACCTTGCCGCGCAGCAAGAGCTGGGTGACCGTCTTCTCGGGCTCGGCCAGGGTCTTCGACAGCGGCTGTTCGAACCGGTTGCGGGCGCCGGGGAAGTCCAGCAGGTCGGTCTCCTCGAACAGGTCGTAGGGCCGGGTCTGCATCGGCATCACCAGCTCGGCCGCCAGCGCGCAGACGAGCGCGCGCGGCAGCTCGACCCGGGCGCCCGAGGGCAGACACAAGGGCAGGCTGTCGCCACCCGCGCCGAAAAGCCCGTGCAAGGTCTTGACGTCGATGATCGAGGTCTCGCGCGGGGTCAGGGCCGACAGCGGCGCATGCACCTCTTCGGCGTTCTGGATCTTCTGCAGCGCCTCGCCAAGCCGGATGTAAAGATCGGTGAGCGGCGCATGCCCGCCCCAGAGGATCGCGAAGAAGGCGGCGCGGTCGGCGACGCCGAGCTTCGGCGCGATCAGGGCGGCATCCTCCCAGAAGGTCTTGAGCCCGGCCGCATAGGCCGCCCGCCCGAAGCTGCGATTGACGTAATCGGCGATCTCCAGCACGTCCTCGTAGCTGACCCCCGGCACCTCGGCGCCGCCCGCTTTCGCGCGGAAGGCGGCCAGATGCGCGGTGATCGCCTCGGGCTCGGGCACGGGTTCCGACTGGTCGCCATCCATGTAGAAGGAATTGACGATGGTCCGCGCGACATCGGCCTCGGACAGCAGCACCAGCCGGATCGGAAAGCCCTCGGGGCAGGGCGCCTTGGTCATGGTGAAGCGGGTGACAAGCCCGGTCGATTCCCCTTCGCCCTCGGGATTGATCTCGCGGATATAGTCAAGCTGGCCGCCCGGCGCCTGAAAATCGGCCACCAGACGGCCGTCTTCTGGCCGCGCCAGCACCGAGACCAGGAAGGATTTCCCCGCCTGCGAGGGGCCGAAGACGCTGACCGACATCTTGGTCCGCGCCGCGCGCCCCAGCTTCTGCGCCCGACGCGCGCCCTTGCGCAGTGCCTGCACCAGCGACTTGCGGTCGAGCCCCACGGTTTCGGCATTCTCGGGGTCGGCCACCCAGTCGAGCGCCCGGCGGGCCGCGCCTTCGACCCGGGCGCATCGTTCGGCAAGCTGGTCCTTCGTCGTCATCCTGCCCCCTCAGTACCGGAACACGCCGGTGTCGATCCAGTATTCGTCGTCAAAGCCAAGCGTGTGCAGCTTCAGCACGACGTCGCCATTCTTCATCCCGCCGCCGTCGCCATCCTCGACCTGCGTGATCTCGAACGCCTCTCGCAGCGCCTCGCGTCGCAGCTTGGCCTCGGAATCCTCGCGCTCGTCATCGTCGTAATCGGCCTTCTCGAAGGTCACCCGGATCGGCGTCGGCCGCCGCTGGGCGTTCGGATTGGCGAAGTCGAGCCGGAACAGCGGCGTCGTCGTCCAGCGCTCGATGGGCAATTGCCGCGAGCCGATATGAACGGGCGAGAACATGGCGACCGTGGCGTCCTGCGCGCCGCCCTTCGTATCGAGATCGAGATCCGAGAACATCAGCTTTTCGTCGAGGATCTGGCCATTGTAATCCATCTCGCCGACGAAGCGGGCGGTCGATTTCATCTGGAAGGCGCCGGTCGTCACCTTGAAGTTCGGGATCCGGCTTTCGGACAGCGCGATCAGCATGCCGCCCACCGCGACCGTGCTTTTCGGATCGCCGATGCGCTGGGTGATCGGGTCGCGGAACGGATACCAGCGCCCGGTCTTGTAGGTATGCATCGAGACCAGCCGATAGGGCGGCACCACCAGCAGTTCCTCGACGATGGACCGCACCGCCGGCAGCCGCGAGGGCCGCCCCGTCAGCAGCACCACATCGACGCCCAGATGGTCGATGACCTCGGCCATGTTGCCCAGCACCTTCTGGAAGGCCTCGCGGGCGATGGCGTCGACATCCTCGCGCGAGGTGGTCAGCACCACATCGGCAAACCGCCAGTCCGGGGCGCCCACATCGCGCGCGGCCTGCTCGATATAGGCCAGGATCTCGTTCGAGATCAGCGGCTCGGCCGGGCCGGTCCGGGGCGGCACGACGCCATCCTCGTCGGGTTCTGGCGCGGGCCGGGGCAGGCCCAGCGTCTCGGCCACGGAAAGATCGAAGCGGTCGTATTCGGCGGCGGTCTCGCTATGGGTCAGGATCGCGACCGCCAGCGGCATCAGCGCGCGCAGCGCGAACTGGCGGCGTTTCTGCACGACCTGCTGGTCCTGCCCGCCGATATCGCCTGCGAAGAGTTCACGCAGCTTCTCGCCGACATAGCGGCCGCCCGCCGCCTCGATCGAGGTCTGAAGCCGCGGCAGCACGATGCCAGACACCACGCGTTGCAGCATGTCGTCGCCTGCAACCCGAAAGCCCTCGCGGAAGGTCTGGACCGGGTGCAGCACGCGGTTGGCCTCGGACCAGTAGGTCGAGATCATCAGATCGGTGGTGCCGCCGCCGATGTCGATGCAGGCCAGCCTGAGGCTTGGGCTCGGCGCGGCCTCGCCGGGGCGGATGCGGTCGCGGCCCTTCAGGCGCAGGAAGGCCTCGATATTGCCGTCGAATTTCTGGGTGATCTCGCTGTAGAGATAGACCAGCTGGGTGCAGCTTGCCTCGTCCCATTCGACGGTGACGGCGGGCTTGGTCTTGTAGCGGTCCAGCGCCTCGTCCATGCCCAGCATCGCCCAGACCATCTTCAGCGCGCCCTCGGCCCGGCTGCGCATGATCGCCTGTTCCTGCACCGAGGTCGCGGTGGGCAGGGTCAGGATGATGCGGTTGAGCCTACGCGGCAGGTCCGACTGCGCCCGGCGCGCGCGCGAGGCCGGATCGTTGATCTGCACCAGCGCATGGCTGAAGATCTCGGCCAGCATGAAGCCGAACAGCGACGAGCGCGAAAACCGCGGCCGGATCGCGCGGTCCGAGGGCGTGCGGCCGCGGCGGCGCAGGCGTTGCTTTTCCTCATGGCGGACCTGTTCGATCACGTCGCCCGCCTCGTTCAGCTGGCGCATTGCCGCGCGCACCGATTTGGGCAGGTTGTTCGGGTCGACATGGTTGTGAAAACGCCAGTCCTGCTGGCGCGCCTCGTCATCCCAGAGATAGCGCTTGGGCGAGGACAGCCCCGACATGGTCTCGGTGCCTTCCTCGCGCTGGATCAGCCTCAGCGCCTCGGGGCCGACGCGCACGAAGCCCGGCCACATGAAGGCGTTGCGGCGCCCCGAGCGGCTGGCGAAGCGGTCGTCGCCGAATTTCAGATCGGCGAATTCGACCCGGCTTTCGAACAGGCCCGAATAGTAAAGCTCGGGCCGCGACAGATCGCGGATCTCGAGCGGGAAGGAGCGCACCAGATCGACCCGGGATTCCCCCGGGAAGCGTTCGATCAGGATACCGCAGGTGCGCGAATTGCCCACATCCAGCACCAGATCGACATCGACCGGCGTCACCGCGTCGCGTTCCGAGACGGTGTTGACGAAGCGGATCTTCGGGATCTTCACTGCCTGGTCGATGACTTGCAGACAGGCCAGATAGCGCGCCCAATGCTCGAACTGATGCGGCAGGGTGTCTTCGGAAATGCTGCGCCCGGGCCGTTCGGCCCGCTTGAAGGACAGGAACAGCTCTTTCAGCCAGTCCGATACCCAAAGCTGCGGGTCGCGCGGCTGGCCGTCCTCGCCCTCCTCGATCCGGCGCAGGAACCAGTCCATCTGGGCGGGGTCCGAGACGAAGCGGAAATCGCGCGGGTTCTCGGCATCGGCGATCTGCGGCGCGACGTAGTGCGCCGACTGATCCTGCGCGGTCAGCGCGGTATCGAGCGCGATTTGCACCCGGTGGGTTTGCCCCGTTTCGGGATCGGGCGCGGCCAGTTCCACCACCCGCATCCGCGCCCAGGTCGAGGGGCCGGGATCGAAGCGTTCCTCGCCCGCGGGGCCGCGTTCGGATTTCATCCTGAGAACCGGCACCGGAACCCATTTCGACAGGAAGGGTTCCAGCGCTGCGGCGGGGCGGACCGAGTATTCGTCATCATCGGGCCTGGCGGCAGCTTCGAGCGGCGCGTCGAGCTCTTCGTTGCCGGTCAGCGGGATCAGCATCCGTTCGTCGGGCGCGTCGTCGACGGTGCGCTCGATGAACCGCCAGGGGCGCGCGGTCAGCTTGTCGATGGCAAAGCCGAAATCCAGCATCTGGATGCCGGAAAAGGGCACGACGGTGATGTCCTCGTGCCAGTTCACGAGCGGCCGGAGCTGTTCCTTGCGGTCAGAGATCATGGCAATCCGGGATAGTTGATGGTGGTGGTCCAGCTTTCGCCCTGACGGCTGAGGGTGCCGTTTTGCAGGGCCTCGCTGTCGGCATCGCGGATCAGCAGCTTGAAGCTGTCTGCGCCGCGCGTGCGGTCCTTGAAAAGCGTGACGGTGGCCCGGTACTGGCCCGCGGCCGGGCCGTTGAAATAGATGTTCTCGACCGGATCGGCGCTGAGCCGGTCGGCATTGCTGTCGACATCCAGATGGCCATTGCAGACGTTCTTGGCGCGATACCAGATCCGCCCGCCGGTCGGGCAGGTGACGGCCAGGTCGATATCCGAGGCGCCGGTCCAGAACAGCGAGAAGTTCAGATCGCCCCGCGTCGCGCCAGCGCCGTCAAGCGCGCGGTCGTAGCGGCTTTCCTCGACCGGGGCGGCGGCCGGTGGCGGCGGAGGCGGCGGCGGCGGGGCCGGCTGGCAGGCCCGGTCCGCGATGGCGATCTCTCGCTCGATCCGGTCTATCTGGTCCTGCAGGATCAGCGTGCTGGCATCTGCGGCCGAGGCCTCGGGCGGCGGCGCGGGGCAGAACGAGACGCCCGCAAGCCCGCGCAATCCGCAGGCCGGGACCAGAAGCGCCACGATCGCGGCCAGCATCAGCGCAAGGATCAGCCAGCCAAGCCAGAGCAGCAGCGGCCAAAGCGCGATCCCGCCGTCCCGCGTCGCGACCGCAGCGGCATCGGGCACCGTGCCGGTCCCGGCGCCGGTGGCCGACGCGTCGGCCGCAATCGTAGCGGCCGGGGCGCGCGGCGGGGTCCGGGCGGCGCCGGTCAGCTGCCCGCGCTCGGACCGCTGGCGGTCGCCGGTCCAGGCCCAGTTGACCAGAACCGGCCGTGGCGCGGGCCCGTCTCCGATGGCATGGATGCAGTCCTCTCCCGGCACCTGCAGCGCATTCCGCAGCGCCTCGGACAGCCGTTCGGCCGCGGGGCTCCCCTCGGCGCCGATCTCGTCGGCCAGCGCCCCGATATCGGCGCGCAGTGCCTCGAGCCTTTGCAGCAGCGCCCCGCGTTCTTCGGGCGCCAGCGCATCGAGCCGCCGCACCCGACCCGGGACCGGCGCATACCAGTCGTAGCGGTCGCCCTGTTCGGTCGCCACCGGCTCGGCAAAGAGGGCCGCGTGATCGGGGCCGAGCCGGTCGCGCACCGTATCGGCGATCAGTTCGTAGGACCGCTGTTCGCGGCTGCCCAGCGCGGTCAGCCCGGCCGACGAGGTGGTGACGATGAGCGCCTCGAACATCGCCGCCGTCCTATTCGCTGGGAGAGGAACGGAGGTTGAAGTTCGGCACCCCGGTCGAGGGGGCGGCCGCGCCTGCGTCCTCCGGTGTGTCGGAGGCGGCCGGGGGCACCATCGGGCGCAGTAACTGCGGCTGGCAGGGCCGGGTGACGGTTGCAGGTGTCAGCGCGGCGGATTCGAGGAAGGCCAGCAGATCGTCCGAAGACAGCGCGAAGTTCAGATTGCGCAGCGCCCCTTGCCGGACGAAGGTGTTGACCCCCACGACCCGGCCGCACATGTCGACCAGCGGCCCGCCGGAATTGCCCTGCGAGATCGGCGCCGAATGCACGACGGCGGGCGTGCCCTGCGCCAGCACCTGTTCGGCATTGACGGTGCCGTCGGTGACCGCGAGGTCCGGCACCGGGTCGGTGCCGCCCCGCCAGTCGCCCAGCAGGTCGTCGGGATAGCCCGCCGCGATCACGCTTTGCAGCTTGAGCGAATGGTCGGGCTTGAGCAGGGTGAAATAGGGCGCGTTCACCCCGTGGACCCGCAGAAGCGCGAAATCGCGCCCTGTGCTGCCGAAGGGTCCTGCGGTCTTGATGACCGTCACCGGATATTGCTGGCCGAGGCCGCGATTGGTGACGAAGATCCGGTCCTCGGGCGCGCCCTCGACGACATGATTGTTGGTCACCACAAGGTCGGGGCCGACGAAGAATCCCGAGCCGCGCTCGGCCCGCACCTGCTGGCCGGGCTGGGCATCGGCATCGGCCAGATAGCGCACGACCATCACCGTGCGCGCCTCGATCAGCTCCAGCAGCGAGGTCAGGTCCATCGCCGAGGCGCCGTCCGAGGGCACCTGCACCCGGGACGGATCGGGCGGCAGGATCGGGCGCGGATCGGCGGCGGCGCGGCTGCCGGGGGCATCGGCCGGGTTGCCGGGCTCGGGCGGCAGCAGGCCCTCGATGGTGCGACCGTCGGGCATCGTCAGCGTGCCGTCGGGGCGGCATTGCGCGCCTTCCAGCGCCGCCTGCAGCCGCGCCAGCCGCTGTTCGAGCGAGGCGTTGATCTCGGCGACGGCGGTTGCTGCGGCGGCGCGGTCGAGGGCCATGTCGGGGGCGCGGGCCGGAAAGATCCGGGTGCCGGGCATGAGCAGCCAGGCCAGCACGCCGCCTGCGATCAGAAGCAGGACCAGAAGCGGCACCCAGGCGATGGGGCCGGGCCAGACGCGCCGCACGGGCTCGGGCGCGATCGGGGCGGGGGCGATGGCGGCCCCGGCGGGACCGGCGCCAGAGACCGGAGGCGCCGCCTCGGCCCCGGCGGGCGCGGCATCGCCCCGGCGGGCCAGTGCCTCGGCGGCACTCAGCGGCGGGGCCCCGGCCAGCGGCAGGAACCGCCCCAGCGTCGCCGCGACATGGGCGCCCCGGGTGTCGGGGTCGCGGGCCATGCCGAGGGGCAGCATGCCCCAGTTCAGGATCACCGGCTGGCCGTCGACCACCCAGATATCGCCATCGGGATGGTTTGCCAGATGCAGCGCCGCGCCAAAGAGCGGCCCGTCCTCGGGATCGCTTAGATGGGCGCGGATGCCGCGCAGCCGTTCGCTCAGCGCCGCCTCGACCCGGACCCGGTCGGCTTCGTCCAGCGCGCGAAGCGGTCGGCCTTCGCCGGGATGATCGGTGTACCAGGCGACGCTGGCCGGGGCGGAATCGTTGCCGCGGCTCAGCAGCGGCTCGGCAAACAGCGCGGCCGCCTCGGGCGAGACCCGCTCGCGCAGCGCCTGGGTCAGCGCGCCATGGCTTTCCAGCGCCAGCCCGCCGCCGATCTCGAGGCACTGGCTCAGCTCGATCTGGCACTTGGTCAGGAAATGCTCGGCCATGGTCACTGGTCCTCGGTTCTGCGGCGCAGGCGGACCTCGCCGCGGCCGCCGGTCTCGGGCTGGAAATTCACGCAACTGGCGCTGCCGTCGCCCGCCAGCTCGCAGGTGATGATGCGCTGATGGATGTAGCCGCCGTCGGAACAGGGCAGATTGCCCGGTTCGCGCACCTCAAGACGCTGGTCGCCGCCCGCCAAGCCGCTCAGGTCGAGGAACTGGCCCGAGACCGCGCCCTGGCAGGTGGTGCCATTGGTGGCGGTCATCGTCTCGCGGCCATTGCCCTGGCGGTCGAAGCACATCTCCCACTGGGTGTAATGGGTGATCCGGCCGGTCTGGATGTCGCGGGTGCGGAAATCGGAATCGAGCTCCCAGCAGCCATCCAGCACGCGGATGTCGCCGCGGCTCCAGCTGCCCGGGTCGATCCCGGCGCTGTCCGGCGCGGGGGCCGGTTCGGGCTCGGGCAGAGGGGCGGGCGGGGGCGCGGGCGGCACCGCCTCGCATTGCAGCGCGGCCAGTTCGTTCTCGGTCCGGCGGATATCGCGCGTGAGCGCCAGATTGCGGTCGCGCAGCGCGTCGAGCCGCGCGGCCGCCGCGATGTCGGCGTCGGACGGACAGCTTTGCGGAAGCCATCTGTCCAGCACCGCAAGCTCGACCCGGCAGGCGGCGAGGGCCGCATATCCGGCTGCGCCGACAATGGCCAGAAGTCCCACCGCCATTCCCAAAATCGCCGCACGCAGCATCTCAATCCGCCGTCATCAAACGCATTCGCAATGCGAAATTATGCCTTGAGTTAATGGCATTTGAAACAGCGGGTCAACCGCCGCGCGGGTCCCGGACCCGAAGGCCGGGGCCCGTGCGGGCGCCGGTCGCGTCCGGGCGCCGGTCAGTTCTGCTGGAGGTTGAAATTCGGCATGCCGGTCCCGGTCGCCGAGGTCGCATTGCCGCCACCGGAAAGGCCCCCGGTGCGCAGCGCCGCGCGCATCACCGCCACCCGCTCGCCGCTCTGGCTGGGCCGGACGGCCGGGTCGGCGCCGCGGTCCAGCGCGTCGAAGGCGATGTCGTACCAGCCCTGCGCCTGGTCGGGATTGCGCGCAGTGCCGTAGCCGCCGCGCAGATGGTGGCCGACCAGCTCGGCATAGGGCCGGGCGCCGGTGCCCACCAGCATCAGCGCCGAGGCCAGCGCGACCCGGGCATCGTCGGTGCGATAGCCATAGCCCAGGCAGACCGTCGCCGCGTCGGTGATCTGGCGCATGTCGGCGCCGATGTCGCGGACGCGCCGGTCGGCGGCCTCGGTCAGTTCCACCGCCGAGCGGCTGCCAAGCTGCCCGATCTGGTCGGCCATCCGGTCCACGACCCAGCGGCAGTTCTCGGACAGGGTCTGATCGGTCATGCCGCTGCCGTCCAGCAGGTTTTCGGACCGGCTGAGAGCATAGCTGCTGGCGCTGCAGAACTGTTCGTCCATCGCCTGGCGCGCGCGGTCGGGGCCGGTGATCCCGGCCGGGGTCAGGACCGGACCGCTGGCATTGGTGACCATCTGGCTACTGGCGCAGGCATTGGCCATCGAGGCGCTGGGCGTCGGCATCTCGGGCAGGCGGGGCTGCGTCGTTTGACCGGCGGAAGCCCCCTGCACCGGGCAGCGTCCGGTCTCGCGGCAATAATCGCCGCCGCGCGTCTCGGTCTGATAGGCGCGCAAGAGCTCCTGACCATAGATCCCCGGATAGGCTGCACCGCGGCCCGCCTGCGCCCAGTTATAGGCGCCGACGAGAGTCTGCCGCTGATAGAGGTCGAGCTGGCCGGTCGCCGGATAGCCCATGTAGGTCTGATAGCGCGAGATCGCCTGGCGGGTGTTGCGGCCCATCACGCCGTCGGCGCCGCCCGCCTCATAGCCGAAATAGTTCAGCGCCTGCTGGTCGGTGCGCACCGTCGGATCGGCGACCGCGCGGGGGGCGGGCGCAGGCGCGGCGGTGCGCTGCGGGGTGCCGCTGGGTTGGGTCTGGCGGTTTCCGCCCAGCCCGCAGCGGCCCGGATTGGCCATGCAGAAGAAGGCGCCTGCGGCGATGCCCAGCTTGACGACATCGCCGGTATCGGCCCGCAGGGGGGCGGGGGCCGGCAGGCTGAGGGCTGTGGCGGTGGCGGCGATCAGGAAAGCCCTGGGTGTCATCTCGATGTCCTCCAACTCACATCCGGCGACCGGACGGTGTTTTGCCCGAACATAGCGTATCGTCAGCCGGGGTCGACCGCTGATCGGCGTCGGAGGCAGCGGTTGGACCCCGTCCCGGCAGGCGCCCGCCGATCCGGGACCCGGGCGAGGACGGCCCCTTGGGCTTGATGCCCGTGGCGGGTCTTGTGGCGGGCAGGGCTCCGGAGGCGCCCCGCCCGCTTCTCCGGCTCAGTTGCCGATGTTGAAGCTCGGCAGCGCGGCCGGGGCCGGGGCGGCGGCCCCCGCGGCCGAGGCACCGGTCAGCACCGGGGCGGGCGCTCGGCCATCGAGGGCGGCCCGCATGATCGCCACGCGCTGGGCGCTCTGGCTCGGCAGGAAGACTGGCGTGGCGCCGCTATCGAGCGCGGCGAAGGCCGTGTCATACCATCCGCGCGCCCTGGCCGGATCGGCGCCGACCCCGAACCCGTCGCGCAGATGGTGACCCAGAAGCTCGGCATAGGGCCGGGCACCGGCGCCGACCAGAAGCATCGAGGCGGCCAGCACCAGATCGGAATCGTCGGTGCGGTAGCCGTAGCCGAGACAGACCTCGCCGGTCTGGATCAGGCCCTGCGGATCGGCGCCCGCGGATTGCCGGATCTTCTGCTCGGCGGCTGCGGCCAGATCGGCCGCCTCCCGGCCGCTCAGCGCGTCGGTCTCGGGCCGCATGAAATCGACGACCTGCTGGCAGTTCTGGGCCAGCTGATCGTCGCTGACCCCGGCGCCGCTCAGCATGCTTTCGGTCGTGCTGACGGCATAGGTGCTGGCACTGCAGAACTGTTCGTCCAGCGCCTGGGTCGGGTTCGTCACCCCGGCCGGGGCGGTCACCGCCCCGCCATTGGCCGAGGACACCATCTGCACGGTCTGGCAGTGATCGGCGACCGAACGATACGCGGTGCTGTCGGGCAGCTCGAACCCGGGCAGCGCGCCCCCCGTCGTCAGCACCTGGTTCGCGACCTGCTGGGGCGCCTGGCCTTGCGGCTGCAGGAAGGGTTGCGGCGCGCCCTGCTGCGGATAGGACGGCACCGGCACCTGCGACGGCATCGCGCCATTGGCGCCATAGCCGGTTTCGGAGGGATAGCCGTTGGCCGCCGGATAGCCGGGGCCGCCCGGATAGCCGTTGGCTCCGGCATAGCCCTGTCCGCCGCCATAGGCGTTCTGGCCGCCATAGCCGCCGCCCGCACAGCGCCCGGTCTCCTGGCAGTAATTGCCGCCGCGGGCATAGCTCGAATAGGCGCGCAGAAGCTCCTGTCCCTGGATGCCGGGATAGGTCGCGTTTCCGCCCGATTGCGCCCAGTTATAGGCGCCGACGAGGGTCTGGCGCTGATAGGGGTCGAGCTGGCCGGTCACCGGATAGCCCATATAGCCCTGATAGCGCGAGATCGCGTCGCGGGTCCGGCGGCCCGTGACGCCATCGGCGCCCCCGGCATCGTAGCCGAAATAGTTCAGCGCCTGCTGGTCGGTGCGGACCGTGGGGTCGCCCGCCGGGCGGGCCGCGGTGCGGTTGCTGCGGCCCTGATTGCGGCCGTTCAGGCAGCCGGTGACCGCACAAAGGATCGCCCCGCCCACAATCACCTTGCCCAGATCGTCGGCCCGGACACGCTCTGCCGGCATCGTCAGGGCGAGGCTGGCCATCGCCGTGGTCACAAAAAACGTCCTGACACGCATTCCCTTATCCCCTGTAATTGGAAGTCAAATCTTAATCCGTTTAATCATAGCGAATTACGCCGCCCGAATCTTCCAACAAAAAGCCCGTGCGCTCAAGGCGTTCCGGGCCTTGACGAAACGCCGGGCGCGCCGGCCCGGGGCGGCTGCAGAATCGGCCGCCCCGGTACTTTCTCGGTGCTTTCCCGGTGCTTTCCGGTTGCTCTCGGGCTGTTTTCGCGCTGTTTTCCCGGGCCGTTCCGCGGCCCGGTGCGGGCGCTTTCAAGCCCCGCGATGCATGACCAGAACCGCGGCAAGCGCCAGAGCGATCCCCAGCGCGTCGCGAAGCAGAAAGCTTTCGCGGAACACCAGAACGCCCAGAAGCGCCAGCGCGATCAGCGTGGCCGAGGCATAAAGCACGGCAACCAGCGCCAGGGCGTGGTCGCGCATCAGATAGAACCAGGCGAAGGCGGGGCTGCCGTAGCAGACGGCCCCCAGCGCAAATCCCCAGGATGTGAGCCCCGTGGGCGAGGCGGATGCAATCTTTATGAGAACGTCGCCGGCAATGGTGAATGCGGTTGCCAGGGCAAGCCAGAATACCGTTTCCAAGAAAAATCTCCCGTACCGGCGCCCGACCTGCGTGACACGGTCGGCTTTCCGGCAGAAGAAACGTGAACGACCTCCCTCGCACACGCGGTCCCATCATCCGCCGGATTTCGGGCGGAAGTCAACGGGGCGTGGCGGGAGGAGGTCGCTGCCGGAAGCCCGGGCCTTCGCTTTCTCCGCGCGGCTCGCCCCTGCGATCCTGGGGCATCGCCGCGCGGAAAACGCGGGTCGGGACCTAAAAGTCCTTCCAGTCGCCGCCATTCGCGATGCGGCGCGGGGTCAGGTCCGCCGCCGGTGCCGGCGCGAAGGCCAGAGGCGTCGTTTCGCGCGGACGCACCCCGCCGCCGGTCTGGGTTTTCAGACGGAACCGGGCGACGAGGCTCTGCAGATTGCCCGCCTCCTGCTTCATCGTCACCGCGGCGGCGTTCGCCTCCTCGACCATGGCGGCGT
>NZ_MUAV01000263.1:0-261 GCF_003265965.1 Rhodovulum viride
CTGAAGTTTCTGATGTTGGTAACGCTATCTTGGATGGTGCTGACTGTGTTATGTTGTCTGGTGAAACCGCTAAAGGTAACTACCCAGTTGAAGCCGTCTCTATGATGCACAACACTTGTCTTACCGCTGAAAAGGCCATTGCCTACCCACAATTGTTCAACGAATTGAGATCATTGGCTAAAAAACCAACTGCTACCACTGAAACTTGTGCTGTTGCCGCTGTTTCTGCTGCTTACGAACAAGATGCTATAGCTATTGTTG
>NZ_MUAV01000264.1:0-260 GCF_003265965.1 Rhodovulum viride
CACTGATGGAACATTGTTATAATCCAATTTATCTTTGGGAAAATTCTGGACCACCAAATAATCTATTTGATAATCTTCTACCTGCAGCAATGGCAACTGGGGTTAATTCAACTTTACCAACAACATCACCAAGAGAAAATATCTTTGGATTGTTGGTGACTTGGTATTCATCAGCAACAATTTGTTGTTTATCATTTATCTTTACACCAACTTTGTCTAATCCAATATCAATCAATGATTTTCTACCAACAGTCCAAATC
>NZ_MUAV01000265.1:0-260 GCF_003265965.1 Rhodovulum viride
GAGGTTGCAACTGATATGCCATAGACATTCCCATCATTGGACGGTATCCCCCAAGACGAGGGCCAAATTGGCCAGGTCTTTGGTTGTGCTGTTGCGTTGCGGGTGCTTGACTAAACTCGCTGGCCCACTGAGCATTCACTGGACTTCCAGTCTTGGCTATTGGTGTTGCAATCTGAGCAGATGGAGATTGCGCAACAAAGTCTTGCGACCAGTTACTTTGCTGTTGATGAATAGCATTGGGTTGGTTCTGAATGGCCTTT
>NZ_MUAV01000266.1:0-260 GCF_003265965.1 Rhodovulum viride
GGGTGTTGAATCAAAAGGTGCTGGAGCAAGCTTGATTGATATTGAAATCACTCGTGACGTTAATGGTGCTCCTAAAGTAATTTTGCATGGTGAGGCCAAAAAAGCTGCTGCTAAAGCTGGTGTTAAAAATGTCAATATTTCAATTTCTCATGATGATTTCCAAGCTACTGCTGTTGCTTTAAGTGAATTTTAGAATTAATAGTGTTTAGAAATATTCGTGTATATCTGATCAAAAACTTTTTTGATTTTTAATTATATGT
>NZ_MUAV01000267.1:0-260 GCF_003265965.1 Rhodovulum viride
AACCCGGCCGAGGCCGGGGAAACCTTGCTGGCGGTGATCCACGGGCGCTGCGCCGCCGCGCCCGTGCGCCATGCCTGGCAAGAGAGGGCCGATCTCGATGGCTGAGGCGCCGCTGACCCGAGCCGATCAGGTGCTGATCGCTGCCGCTGCGGCGCTGGCCGTGCCGCCGGTGATGGACAGCGATGTGACCGCGCGGCGGATGGCGATGGCGCTCGACGTGATCCCGCATATCGACCTCAACGGCCCGACCTACGGCCTCG
>NZ_MUAV01000268.1:0-257 GCF_003265965.1 Rhodovulum viride
CGACATATTCTTGAGCTGTTTCAGCAAGGGTCTTTGCTTCGCCCTCTGCTTGTTCGGATTGTTTCTTCAAATCAGCTTTAGCATTATCGGAACCTTGTTGCACGTTGTCTGCAACAGTTTGAGTGAAAGATTTTTGGTTATCTGGAACATTTGAGCCAACAGCTTTGTCAAGGGTACTGGTGACTTGTTCCTTGCCCTTTTCCAAGGTAGACTTTTCGGATTCGGGGGTTATAGCTTCGTTGATTTTAGTAGAAATG
>NZ_MUAV01000269.1:0-257 GCF_003265965.1 Rhodovulum viride
AATGATATCTTGTAAGGATTTGTAAGCTTGTAAAGTTTGTTGAACACCAGTAGCGACATCGTAATGTTCTTGACCAACAACAGAAGCGTCCAATAATCTGGATTTGGAATCCAATGGATCGACAGCTGGGTAGATACCCAATTCAGAAATACCTCTAGACAAGACAGTAGTGGCATCCAAATGGGCGAATGTAGTGGCTGGAGCAGGATCGGTCAAATCATCAGCTGGGACATAGACAGCTTGGACAGAGGTGACGG
>NZ_MUAV01000270.1:0-255 GCF_003265965.1 Rhodovulum viride
CAACATCGATCTTGGCTTTGATTAAAGCTGGAGCAATGATGTCATTAACATTGGCAACGGCTTTCAAAACACCTTTACCTAACCATTTGGATTTGTCACCATCTCTCAATTCCAAAGCTTCGTGGACACCAGTAGAGGCACCAGATGGGACAATTGATCTGAATAAACCTTTGTCGGTGGTGAAATCAACTTCAACGGTTGGGTTACCTCTGGAGTCGTAGACGTATCTGGCGTGGATTTTAGAGGCGTAAGACA
>NZ_MUAV01000027.1:0-52726 GCF_003265965.1 Rhodovulum viride
CGATCGTGCCGATGTTAACGTGCGGTTTCGTCCGTTCGAACTTTGCCTTACCCATCTTGGGCGCCTCATGGATTAGGGGGCCGCCTCCGGGCCCGATTCAACATCGCGGGCTCTCTAGTCTCTGGCCCGCCGGAAATCAAGCGTCAGTTGGCCCCGGACGGGTCCGCCGCCGGGGTCGTCGAGGTCGGTTCCGCGGTCGCATCCAGCGGACGCGTCACGATTTCGTCTGCCGATGCGGGCGCTGCGGCGGCCAGCGGGTCGACCGCCGATCCGGCCTCGACCCCGGCCAGGCCCACGTCGGACACGGCGGCATCGGGGTCGTAGTTCAGCCAGTCCTCGCGGTGCTCGACCAGCCAGCGCTCGATCCGCTTGGCCGCGTTCCGGGCCAGCGCGCGCATCTGTTCCTCCTTGGTGCGGGTCAGCCCGGTGCCGATCAGGGTGGCCCCGTTCAGACCTTCGCCCACCGACAGCTGCTCGGATTCGGCGTTCAGCTTCTTGCCCGCCGCGTCGTCCCAGAGATTGGCCGACATGACCAGCATCGATTTCGGGGCCAGCACCACCGGAACGCCCGGCACCGCCAGCGCATAGCCGTCGACCGCGATGCCCAGATGGTAGATCTTGTCGCCGTCATAGCGGCCGAAGCGGCGTTCCAGCTCTTCCTTCAGCACCGTCTCCCATTCTTCCGCCGTCGCCTGTCGAGAGGGGGGGATGTCCTTGGCGTTCTTGGCCACGACGATGGCATAGCCCAGCCTGAAATCGCCCAGCGGCACCGGCGGCTCGTCGAGATCGTCCTTGGCGCCGCAAGCCGAAACGAACGCCAGCGCCGCGACAAGCAGAACGGGCTTCAAGGTCGTGAACAGACGGCTCATGGAGTCCCCGCAAGATGTTGTATCGCCGCCCCGGAATAGCCCAAGGGCCGCGATCACGCAACGCTCGCGCTCAGGTGAAGCGATTGTCCCTTGGGAAGCCGCGCGGTGCCATCCGCCCGCTGCCCGCGCGCTTGCCCAACCATTCGGACAGGTCGGTCTCGGTGCGCGTGCGCCCGGCCGGATCGCGCCAGCTGAGCCCGTCGGCCAGGGTGAAGGTGGTGGCATCGACCAGACCGCCATCCTTATATTTCTGCAACCGAACGCCCTTGCCCCGCGTCATTTCGGGCAGTTCCTCCAGCGGGAAGACCAGCACCTTGCGGTTCTGCCCGACGCAGGCGACGTGATCGCCCGACACCGGCACGCAGACCCTGGCCGCGACCGGCGCCTTGACGTTCAGCGCCTGCTTGCCCGCCCGGGTCTGGGCCAGCACCTCGTCGGCGCCGACGACAAAGCCGTCGCCCGCGCTGGAGGCCACCAGAAGCTTTTCGCCGGGGCGATGGATGAAGAGCGCGACGATCTCGCTTTCATTGGGCAGATCGACCATCAGCCGCACCGGCTCGCCCATGCCGCGCCCGCCGGGAAGCTGGGCCACCGGCAGGGTGTAGAACCGCCCGTTCGCACCGAACAGGATCAGCTTGTCGGTGGTCTCGGCCGGGATCAAGAAGCGGCCCTCGTCGCCGTCCTTGAACTTCAGCGCCGAGCCGTCGGCCAGATGGCCCTTCATCGCCCGGATCCAGCCCATCTTCGAACAGACGACGGTCACCGGCTCGCGCTCGATCATCGCCTCGATCGGCACCTCGGCCACCTCGGCGGCTTCGGCGAACCGGGTCCGGCGCGCGCCCCCCGGCGCCTTGGCGCCGAAGGTCTTGCGGACCTCGCGCAGTTCCTCGGCGATCCGCTTCCATTGCAGGTCTTCGTGGTCCAGCAGATCGCGCAGGCCCGCGCGTTCCTCGGTCAGCCGGTCGCGCTCGGCGGTCAGTTCCATCTCTTCGAGCCGCCGGAGCGAGCGCAGCCGCATGTTCAGGATCGCCTCGGCCTGAACCTCGGTGAGCGTTCCCGGCCCGTCGGCAGGCAGCGGCGAGACATAGTCGCGGTCAGACATCGCCTTGGCGCGCGGCCGCGCCCAGTCCTCGGCCATCAGCGCGGCCTTGGGCTCGTCGTCATAGCGGATGATGTCGATGACGCGATCGAGGTTGAGGAAGGCGATCAGCAGCCCCTCCAGCACCTCGAGCCGGTGGTCGATCTTGTCCAGACGGTGCTCGGACCGGCGGATCAGCACGTCGCGCCGGTGATCGAGGAAGGCGCGCAGCACCTCCTTCAGCGAACAGACCTTCGGCGTGCGCCCGTCGATCAGCACGTTCATGTTGAGGCTGAACCGGATCTCGAGATCCGAGTTGCGGAACAGCGTGCCCATCAGCACTTCGGGGTCGATATTGCGCGAGCGGGGCTCCAGCACCAGCCGGATGTCCTCGGCGCTTTCGTCCCGGACATCGGCCAGGATCGGGATCTTCTTGGTCTGGATCAGGTCGGCGATGCGCTCGATCAGCTTCGATTTCTGCACCTGATAGGGGATCTCGGTGACCACGATCTGCCACTGGCCGCGCCCCAGATCCTCGACCGCCCATTGCGCACGCAGCCGAAAGCTGCCGCGCCCGGTCCGGTAGGCCTGGGCGATGCTGTCGCGCGGCTCCACGATGACGCCGCCGGTCGGGAAATCGGGTCCCGGCACATATTGCAGCAGCGTGTCGTCATGGGCCTCGGGCGACTTGATCAGGTGCAGGCAGGCGCCGACCAGATCGTCGATATTGTGCGGCGGAATGTTCGTCGCCATCCCCACGGCGATGCCGCTGGCGCCGTTGGCCAGCAGGTTCGGAAAGGCCGCGGGCAGCACGACGGGCTCTTCCAGCGTGCCGTCGTAATTGGGGCGGAAATCGACCGCGTTTTCCGACAGCCCCTCCATCAGGGCCTCGGCCGCGGCGGTCAGGCGGGCCTCGGTGTAGCGGCTGGCGGCGGGGTTGTCGCCGTCGATGTTGCCGAAGTTCCCCTGCCCGTCCACCAGCGGGTAGCGGACGTTGAAATCCTGCGCCAGCCGCGCCATCGCATCATAGATCGCGGCGTCGCCATGGGGGTGATAGTTGCCCATCACGTCGCCCGAGATCTTGGCCGACTTGCGGAAGCCTCCGGTCGCGCTCAGCTTGAGTTCGCGCATCGCGAACAGGATCCGGCGGTGCACGGGTTTCATCCCGTCCCGCGCGTCGGGCAGCGCCCGGTCCATGATCGTGGACAGCGCATAGGTCAGATACCGGTCGCCGATGGCACGGCGGAGCGGTTCGGACACGGCGTCCATCTTGGGGTCTTCGGTGGCGTCTGACATACAGGTCGTCTAGATAAGGCGCGCAGACAAGTCCAGAGGCGGAACCCGCCCGCAGGGCCCAACCCGGCCGCCGCCCCGCGCGTAGCAATTTGGGCGCGAAAAGGGTACACTTCCCTTCTTTTTAGGGAGAACCCCAATGAAACTTTTTGCACCAATCGCCTTGGGCACCGCTCTTGTCCTTACCGCCCTTCCCGATCCCGCCCTCGCCCAGAACCAGTCCATGTCGGCCGGCACACAGGCCGGCAGCCATGGTACGCTGCGGGCCAATCCCGGCAGCGGGGCCCGCGTTTCGGTCGGGACCGGATTCGCCATAATCGACATGGGGGCAGAGTCGCGGTCCTTCTGCTGCGACGGCTGCAGCAGCGACCCGGGCGGACCGGGGGGCGTGTCCTGCTCGGGCTGCACCGAAGTCGGACCGGTCAGCTGTTCCGGCACGCTGGTGACCTGCGCCGACGATCTTTCGGGCTGCCCGGTGAACTAGCAGGACAGCTCGGGGCTGGACAGGGCGCGCGCCGGATGCCAACAGCGCGTCATGGCACGCAGCGTCCTGATCACCGGCTGTTCTTCTGGCATCGGCCATGATGCCGCCCATGCGCTCGCCGCGCGGGGCTGGCGGGTGTTCGCCACCTGCCGCCAGGAAGCCGATTGCGCGCGCCTGCGCAGCGAGGGGCTGGAAAGCTTCCCGCTCGACTACGCCAGCGAAGAAAGCATCGCCGCCGCGGTCGACGAGGCCTTGTCGCGCACCGGCGGCACGCTGGACGCGCTTTACAACAATGGCGCCTTCGGCTGTCCCGGCGCGGTCGAGGACCTGCCGCGCGGCGCGCTGCGCGAGATTTTCGAGACCAACCTTTTCGGGGTGCACGACCTCACCCGGCGGGTGATCCCCGCGATGCGCGCGCAGGGCCATGGCCGGATCGTCAACTGTTCCTCGGTGCTGGGGCTCGTGCCGCTGAAATGGCGCGGCGCCTATTCGGCGACGAAATACGCGCTGGAAGGGCTGACCGACACGCTGCGGCTTGAGATGCGCGACACCCCGATCCGGGTGATCCTGATCGAGCCCGGCCCGGTGACCTCGAAGATCCGGGTGAACTCGATCCCGCATTTCGAACGCTGGGTCGACTGGACGGCCAGCGCCCGGGCCGATCAGTACCGCACCTCGCTTCTGCAACGGCTTTACGAGGATCGCGGCCGCGACAGGTTCGAACTGCCGCCCTCGGCGGTCAGCCGCAAGCTGGTCCATGCGCTGGAAGCGCGACACCCGCGCCCGCGCTATTTCGTGACGACGCCCACCTACCTGATGAACATCGCGCGGCGGGTGCTGCCCACGCCCGCGTTCGACTGGCTGATCGACAAGGGCTAGGCGGGACGCGGCGCCCGGACCACGCGCCCGAAGACACAACGCGCAACAAAACGGCCGCAGCAACCTTCCCTGACGAAATATACTTTCCCGACGCTTTTGGTCTGTTCCCTCGGTTTGAGACTCGCTAACACTGCCCGGAACGTTTGACTTGCCCCCGGACGGGGGCGCGACTGCAAGGGAGACACACGCCGATGAAGGTCCTTGTGCCTGTTAAGCGGGTGATCGACTACAACGTGAAGGTCCGCGTGAAGGCGGACGGAACGGGGGTCGATCTCGCCAACGTCAAGATGTCAATGAACCCGTTCGACGAGATCGCCGTCGAAGAGGCGATCCGCCTGAAGGAAAAGGGTCAGGCCACCGAGATCGTCGCGGTCTCGATCGGGGTCAAGCAAGCCCAGGAAACCCTGCGCACGGCGCTGGCCATGGGCGCGGACCGGGCGATCCTGATCGTCGCCGCCGAGGACATCCATGACGATATCGAGCCGCTGGCCGTCGCCAAGATCCTCAAGGCCGTGGTCGACGAGGAACAGCCGGGTCTGGTGCTTTGCGGCAAGCAGGCGATCGACAACGACATGAACGCGACCGGTCAGATGCTGTCCGCGCTTCTGGGCTGGAGCCAGGGCACCTTCGCCTCGGGGCTCGAGATCGACGGCGACATGGCCGAGGTCACCCGCGAGGTCGATGGCGGCCTTCAGACCATCAAGGTCAAGCTGCCGGCCATCGTTTCGGTCGACCTGCGCCTCAACGAGCCGCGCTATGCCTCGCTGCCCAACATCATGAAGGCCAAGAAGAAGCAGCTCGACGAGAAGACGCCCGCCGATTACGGCGTCGACACCGCGCCGCGCCTGACCGTGCTGAAGACCGCCGAACCGCGCGAGCGCAAGGCCGGCGTCAAGGTCGGCTCGGTCGATGAGCTGATCGCGAAACTGAAAGACGAAGCGGGGGTGCTCTGATGGCCGTTCTGCTGCTTGCCGAAGTCACCGGGGGCGAACTGCAACTTGACGCGACCGCCAAGGCGGTGACCGCCGCCAAGGCACTGGGCGAGGTGACCGCGCTTTGCGTCGGCGAACATGCCAAGGCCGCAGGCGAGGCCGCCGCCAGGATCGAGGGCGTGGCGAAGGTTCTGGTCGCCGAGGATGCGATCTACGGCCACCGTCTGGCCGAACCGACCGCCGATCTGATCGTGTCGCTGGCGGGCGACTATGACCATATCGCGGCCCCCGCGACGACCGACGCCAAGAACATCATGCCGCGCGTCGCCGCGCTGCTGGACGTCATGGTCATCACCGATGTCGTGGGCGTGGTCGATGCCGACACGTTCGACCGGCCGATCTATGCCGGCAACGCGATCCAGACCGTCAAGTCCTCGGATGCCAAGAAGGTCCTGACCATCCGCACCTCGACCTTCGAGGCGGCGGGCGAAGGCGCGGGCGCCCCGGTCTCGGACGTGGCGGCTGCGGGCAACCCCGCACTGTCGGAATGGGTCTCGGATACCGAAGCGAAAAGCGACCGGCCCGAACTGACCTCGGCCGGCGTGATCGTCTCGGGCGGCCGCGGCGTCGGGTCGGAAGAGAACTTCAAGCTGATCGAGGACCTGGCCGACAAGCTGGGTGCGGCGGTCGGCGCGTCGCGTGCGGCGGTCGACAGCGGCTTTGCGCCGAACGACTGGCAGGTCGGCCAGACCGGCAAGGTCGTGGCCCCCGAGCTGTACATCGCGGTGGGGATTTCGGGCGCGATCCAGCACCTCGCCGGGATGAAGGACTCGAAAGTCATCGTCGCGATCAACAAGGACGAAGAGGCGCCGATCTTCCAGGTCGCCGATTACGGCCTTGTCGCCGATCTTTTCGATGCGGTGCCAGAGCTGGTCTCCAAGCTCTGAGGCCCCGCCGCCAAGGAACGACAGGCCCGCCGGATCGCACTGGCGGGCCTTTTCATGTCGGCAAGCGGGGTGGGTCGGGGTCAGAGCACGCGCAACTCGTGCAGCGCCACGGTCAGCACTTCGGCAAGTTCATCATGCACCGCCGGTCCGGGCAGCGACGCGGCCGCGGCATGGTCCATCTCGCCATGCACCATGCCCTCGGTGCCCTGGGCAAGCGCTTCGGGGCTGGGCTCGAACTCGATGACCCGGGTGAAATAGGACCGCACCGTATCCAGCATGTGCTGGGTGACGAACAGCGGGTCCTCGCCCAGACCGTCGGACGGCTGATCGTCTTCCGCCGCGTGACCCGACAGCCAGAGCAGGATCTTGTCGCCCGGGATGCGCCCCGCAAGCTTGCGCATCCGCGCCTGCCAGGCCATCTGCAATTCGGCCACCACGATCTCGAAGGCCGAGGGCGATTTCTGCTTCAGCACGCTCAGCATGTGACGGGTGAAGTGGAACTCGGTGAAATCGACGCCGGGATAGAGCGCCTTCAGCATCGCCGAGGCGCGCAGGAAGCGGTCGTTCCGGCGCGGATGCACCACGTAGAAACGGTTCGACATGTTATGGGCCCCGAGCGCCTGAAAGATCGAGACCTTGGCCCCGGCCACCACGTCCATCAGCGAGACGTCGTTCAGGAAGACGTCGATCCCGGCATTGACGCAGCCCAGATTGACCATCTGCAGCCCGGTCGCCTCTTCGATCAGCGCCGGAAACGGCTTCGGCACGAATTTTCCATAGGTCTCGGTGCCACCCACCACGGCACAATAGGGCTGGTCCAGCGATCTCCTTGGCCCCCTGAACAGCAATCTCGAATTGCCGTAACGGCAAGGGAAGTAGGACAGCGATCCGCTGCCCATGTTATCGAAGCTCATCTTGCACCCACTCGCGTCTTGCGACTCACCGCTTTTCAGGTTGGGCATGCGGCGTTTCGAAGTCGCTAAAGTTCGCATTCTATGGATAACGTCGCCCTTGTGCGGCAGCGCCGCATCGGCCAATGTGCCGCCAGCAAGGCGGGGGATGCAGATGGACGTCAGGACGGTCGGGGTAGTCGGTGCGGGCCAGATGGGCAACGGCATCGCCCATGTCTTTGCTCTGGCCGGGTACGAGGTCAAGCTGAACGACATCTCGGCCGAAGCGCTGGACCGGGCGCTGGGCACCATCGGCAAGAACCTCGACCGCCAGGTCAGCCGCGAAAAGATCACCGAGGCCGAGAAGCAGGCCGCGATGGACCGGATCTCGACCACCACGGTACTGACCGATCTGGGGTCTTCGGACTTGATCATCGAGGCCGCGACCGAACGCGAGACGGTCAAGACGGCGATCTTCGAGGATCTGCAGCCGCATCTGAAACCGACCACGATCCTGACCTCGAACACCTCGTCGATCTCGATCACGCGGCTGGCCAGCCGCACCGACCGGCCCGAGAAATTCATGGGGTTCCATTTCATGAACCCGGTGCCGGTGATGCAGCTGGTCGAGCTGATCCGCGGCATCGCCACCGACGAAGAGACCTACCATTCGCTGCTGAAAGTGGTCGAGTCGCTGGGCAAGACCGCCGCCTCGGCCGAGGATTTCCCGGCCTTCATCGTCAACCGCATCCTGATGCCGATGATCAACGAGGCGGTCTACACGCTGTACGAAGGCGTGGGCTCGGTCCGGTCGATCGACGAGTCGATGAAGCTTGGGGCGAACCATCCGATGGGGCCGCTGGAGCTTGCGGATTTCATCGGGCTCGACACCTGCCTGGCGATCATGAATGTGCTGCATGAGGGGTTGGCCGACACCAAGTATCGCCCCTGCCCGCTTTTGACCAAATATGTCGAGGCGGGCTGGCTGGGCCGCAAGACCCATCGCGGGTTCTACGACTACCGGGGCGAGACGCCGGTTCCCACGCGCTGAACGCGCGCCGCGGGCGTACGGCGCCCGTCGGCATTTGGGTATTTTTGCCAAGAAGAAGCCGGATCTTGAGTCAGGCCAAGGTCAGCGTGCGTTCGCGCAGCCAGGCGACGAAGCCACGCGGATCGCCCACCCAGCGCTCGATCACGTCGCGGTCGATAGGCTCGCCCACGGCGGGGGACTGGGGCCGGTTCAGGGCGTGAACGACCTCGTGCAGCAAAAGCCCCTGGCGCAGTGTCGGCGACAGCCGGTTGGCGATCTGATACCAGCGCGAATTGGCGCCGGGAAACCGGACCGGCAGGACCCGGGCGCCCGAGCGCTGGATCAGCTTGGCAGTGAAGGGATTCCAGCCAGCCTCGATTGCGGGGCCGAAGAAGGTCGGCGACGAGGCCACGACCCCGGCCGGGAACAGCACCACGGCGCCGCCCTGGCCAAGATGCGCCATCGCGGCGCGCCGCATCTCGAGGTTCTGTTCGCGCGCCTCCGCGGCATGGGGAAAGGGCACCGGGATCATGAACTCGGCGACCTCGGCGACGCCGGTCAGCAGCGAGCGCGTCAGGATCTTGTAATCGGTCCGCACCCGGCCGACGAGATCGGCCAGCACCATGCCGTCGACCAGCCCGTGAGGATGGTTCGCGACGATCACCAGCGGCCCCTCGCGCGGGATCCGCGCCACCTGGTCGGGCGGGGTCGCGACGGCAATGCCCATCACATCCAGCGCCTGACGCCAGAAGGCCTGGCCCCGGGGAACGCCCCGCGCCTCGAATTCCCGCACGAGACGCAAGAGCGTCAGCTTGCCGGTCAGGATCTCGATGGCGCGGATCGCCTGGGCACGGAGCGGGTCGGGGAAGGTCCGGGCGTAGGACAGCTCGCGCGCGTCGTAAGGCGGCTCGGCCGACGCGTCCGCGTGCGGCTCGGTCCGGACGGGCGCAGCCATCGACGCGCGGGGGTCAGCCATGTCCTGCATCGCGGGCTCGCGTCACATGTCCTCGCCGAACCGGTTCGCCACAAGGCGTTCCAGCGCATCCGCGAGCTTGGCGGCCTCGGGACCGCGGGTCGCGACCTGAATAGTGGTGCCTTTCGAGGCCGCCAGCATCAGCAGGCCCATGATGGAATCGCCCGACGCACTCATCCCGTCGCGGGACACCTCGGCGCTGGCATCGTGCTCTTCGACGCATTCCACGAACTTGGCCGACGCCCGGGCATGCAGCCCCTTTTCGTTTACGATCTCGAACACTCGGATCACGCTGTTGCTGGTCAATGGGTCCTCACAGGCCGCCTGCGTCGAAACTGTCGATATATTTGCGCCCGGCCGCCAGCGCCGAGGCGGTGGCATCGCTGACGCTCATCCGGCGCGACTTGGCCAGCTTGATCAGCATGGGCAGATTGGCGCCGTAAAGGATCCGCCGGTCGCCGGGCGCGCAGGCGCGGATCGACAGGTTCGAGGGCGAGCCGCCGAACATGTCGGTCACCACCACCACCCCGCCGCCCTCGTCGACCTCGTCCGCGGCGCGGCAGATCTCGTCCTGCTTGGCAGCGCGATCGTCGTCGGGTGCGATAGAGATGGCGCGCACGCCGGGCTGCGGGCCCACGACGTGTTCGACCGCAGCCAGGTATTCTCGCGCCAACCCCCCATGCGCGACGATGACGATTCCGATCACGCGCCCGTTCCCGCTCGCCTTGCGGGCGCGCCCTGCGCCCGCCTCTCCAGTTCCCTATGCCTTATAGACACTTGCCATTCCGTTGCCGCAAGCCGTTTTGCCACGGCCTCGGCCACGGCGACCGAACGGTGTTGCCCTCCGGTACAGCCGAAGCCGATCGAGATATGGCTGCGCCCCTCGTCGCGATGGGCCGGCAGCACCAGCGCTGCGAGATCCGAGATCCGGTCGAGAAAGGCTGCAAAGCGCGGGTCGTCGGCGACATGGGCGACCACGGCCGGATCGCGCCCGTCAAGCGCGCGCAAGGTGGGATTCCAGTAAGGATTGCGCAGAAAGCGGCAATCGAAGGCCATGTCGAGCCCCAGCGGCAACCCCCGCTTGTAAGAGAACGAATGCAACGAAACCGCCAGCGGCGCGGCGCCGCCAGGGGCAAAACGCGCGGTCATCTCGGCCCGGAACTCATGGATCGTGAGATCCGAGGTGTCGATCAGGCTGCTCGCCAGTTCGCGGATCGGACCGAGGATATCGAGCTCGCGCGCAACCCCCTCGGCCGGGCTTTCGGCCGGAGCCATCGGATGCCGCCGCCGGGTTTCGGAAAAGCGGCGCAGCAGCACCTCGGGCCGGCAGTCGAGATACAGAACATCGGCCTCGAGCCCCGGGGCCGCCGCCAGCGCGCGGATCAGATCGGCCAGCGCCCGGGCCGAAAAGTCGCGGGTGCGGATATCGACGCCCAGCGCCAGCGAGGGACCCGGCATGGGGCCGTCCAGGAGGCGCGGGATCAGCGAAATCGGCAGGTTGTCGATGGCCTCGAACCCCAGATCCTCCAGCACGTTCAGGGCGGTCGACCGCCCGGCCCCGGACGCACCCGTCACCAGCACGATGCGCTGAGGGCGGGGGCCCGGATCGGTCTCTGCGGCGTTGGACATCAGAAGCGGGGTCCGGCGATGAGGAACTGCAGGATAGCTGCAGGAAAATATGGCCGATCCACGCGGCGAAGCAAGGGCAGCGGCACACCGAGGATCTCGACCTCGCGCGGCGGCGGCATCCGCTCGGTTTCGTCCGCGTCGAGATCGATTGCCAGGAACACCGGCGCGGCGGCGACCGTCTCGGCGCGCAGAAGTCCCACGCCCCGCGCCTCGATCAGGCCGCGGATCGTTTCGGGAGCGGAGGCGACAAGGCCCTCGGGGCCGCGGGTCAACACCGTGCGGTCATCGGCGACCAGACTCGCCCCCAGCGCCATCAACTGCAGCGCCAGGGCCGACTTGCCCGCCCCCGAGGCGCCCCGGATCAGGACGGCGCGCCCGCGATGGGCCACGGTGCTGGCATGAAGGATGCAGGTCTCGGGGTCGGGCATGACGGGTGCGGCGGTCTCCGGCGGGCGCGGGCGTCAGATCGGCAGACCCACGACGAAACGGGCGCCCAGCTGTTCCGAAGTCAGATCGGCCTCGGTCGGGCGGATATTCTCGGCCCATATCACACCGCCATGGGCCTCGACGATCTGTTTCGAGATGGCAAGCCCCAGGCCGGAATGGTTGCCGAACTGACCGGCCGGCCGTTCGGAATAGAACCGGTTGAAAATCTTGGTCAGGGCCTGTTCGGGGATGCCGGGCCCGGTATCCTCGACCACCACCAGAACCCGGTTGTCGCGCTTGCGCGCCCAGATCCGGACGGCATCGCCGGTTTCGCAGAACGAGATCGCGTTGGTGATCAGGTTGACAAACACTTGAGCCAGCCGCGCCTCGAGCCCCTGGATCTGGATCGGCTCGGGCGGCAGGTCGGCGATGAAATCGATCCCGCGTTCTCGCGCCTGCTGGCCCAGATGGTCCGCAAGCCCGCGCAGCAGCCGCACCAGATCGACCGTGGTTTCCTCTTCCTTGACCAGTTCGCTGTCGAGCCGGGAGGCGTTCGATATGTCGCTGACCAGGCGGTCGAGGCGGCGCACGTCATGTTCGATCACGTCGAGCAGCTTGGCGCGCTGGTCTTCGCGCCGGGCGACACGCAGCGTTCCGGTGGCCGAGCGCAGGCTGGCCAGCGGGTTCTTGATTTCGTGTGCCACATCGGCGGCGAACTGTTCGTTGGCGTCGATCCTGTCGTAAAGCGCGGCCACCATGCCGCGCAGCGCAGCCGACAGGCGACCGATCTCGTCCGGGCGGGCGCTGAGGTCGGGGATGCGCACGCGCCCGGGGCTCATCGAGCGGGCATTGCGATCCTGTCCGATCTCGGCCGCGGCAGCAAGTTCGGACAAGGGGTTGGCAATGGTCGAGGCCAGCACGAGGCTGAGCCCGATCGACACCAGAAGGGCGATCACGAAGACCTGAAGCACCTGCTCACGCTCGATCCGCACCAGCCAGTCGATCTCGCCGCTGGCCGAGACCATGGCGACCACGCCGACCACGCGGCCCTCCTGCAGGATCGGGGCGGTGACGGTGAAGGTGGTGCGGTTCTCGGAATCGACCCCGGTCTCGAGCTGCGGCCCTTCGGTCAGGGTGGCCGCGACCTGATCCTTCAGCCTGGCCCGCGGGTCCGCGGTATCCGGGGAGGCAAGGCGGTCGGGGCCCGCGAGGCTCAGGATCGTTTCCCAGACCCGGTAGAGCGCGTCGGTGATCATCGTGATCCGGCCGTCATCGTCGTAGGCGTCCACCGGCCAGTCGGCCCGCCTGACCCCGGTCGCCCGGCCGACGAGGCCCTGCGTGGTGTCGAAGACATAAAGCTCGGCCCCCGGCGCCAGTTCCAGCGCGTCGAGCGTGGCCGCAACATCGAGCCCGTCCGACGCGGCAAGGTCGACTGCGGCACCCCGGGGGATCCGAGCCTCGAAGACATCGGCGACCAGCTTGGTCTCGGCCACCATCCCGCTTTCGCGCAGGCTCAGCAGGCTGTCGCGGGCGGGGTTGAGATAGAGAACGCCCGAGATCAGCACGATCTGGGCGATCAGGTTGGCGGCAATGATCCGGCGCGCCAGCGGCGAGCGGTTCAGCGAAATGAGGCCGCGGCTCGGCAGGGGCGACCGGCGGCGGTCGATCTCGCGGCCGCCGACCCAGCCATAGGGATCATCGCCGAACCCGGCCTCGTCAACCGCCATCCGCTTGCTGTCTCGCACAGGCCCTGTCCCCCCCGAACCGTCGGCCTATTCCTCGTTGTAGCGGTAGCCGATGCCGTACAGGGTCTCGATCGCCGAGAAGTCGGAATCGACCTGACGCATCTTCTTGCGCAGCCGTTTGATGTGGCTGTCGATGGTGCGGTCGTCGACATAGACCTGATCGTCATAGGCCACATCCATCAGCTGGTCGCGGCTCTTGACGAAACCGGGCCGCTGGGCAAGCGCCTGCAGCAGCAGGAATTCGGTAACCGTCAGCGACACATCCATGCCCTTCCAGGTCACCGAATGGCGCAGCGGATCCATGGTCAGCTGGCCGCGCACCATCGACTTGCTTTCCTCGGGCGTGGGCCCGGCATCGGCTGCGATGACCTCTTGCCGACGCAGAAGCGCGCGGATCCGTTCGACCAGAAGCCGTTGCGAGAAGGGCTTCTTGACATAATCGTCGGCGCCCATCCGAAGGCCCAGAACCTCGTCGATCTCGTCATCCTTGGAGGTCAGAAAGATCACCGGCATGGTGCTTTTCTGGCGCACCCGCTGCAGCAGATCCATTCCGTCCATCCGGGGCATCTTGATGTCGAACACCGCCATGTCCGGCATGCGCTTGCTGAACGCGTCGAGCGCCGCCTGGCCGTCATTGTAGGTTTCCACCTCGAACCCTTCGGCCTCGAGCGTCATGGAAACGGAGGTGAGGATGTTCCGGTCATCGTCGACGAGCGCAATCCTAGACATGGGAGAGTTCCTTATCCTGTCCGCAAGCGGAACCAATTGATTCTACGCAACATTTACTCACGCCACAGCTCGAATCGCAGGCCCGTTGCGAATCGCAGCATTACATTGCGGCACATTGAAGCCGGAAAACGTTTACCCAACCGCTAACACCATTCGGGGCCTGTTCCGTGCAAGTCGCGAACGAATTTTCCCAAGCCACGCAAAATGGTTGCGCTATCAGTAAAAAAATCGAACTATGATTGCGCTAACGCCTCTCCAGTCCCTGTTGTTTCATGGAAGCGTCATGTTATAGCCGCGCCGACCGAAGTGCGGTGGCAAGGAGCACAGACCATGGAATTCGGACGTGTGAACCCCAATCAGCGCCTTGAGACCCAGGGCATCGAAGGGCTGAACAAGGTCTATTACAACCTCTTGGAACCGGCGCTGGTCGAAGAGGCTCTCAAGCGCAACGAAGGCACGCTGGGCCAGGGCGGCAGCTTCCTCGTGACCACCGGGGTCCACACCGGCCGGTCGCCCAAGGACAAGCACGTCGTGCGCACGCCGGACGTGGTCGACCACATCTGGTGGGAAAACAACCGCCCGATGGAACCCCAGGCCTTCGACCGCCTGCATGCCGACATGCTGGCGCACCTGAAGGGCCGCGAGGTGTTCGTCGAGGATCTTTATGCCGGCGCCGATCCCGACAACCGTCTGGATGTGCGGATCGTCACCGAGATGGCCTGGCACGGCCTGTTCTCGCGCCACCTGCTGCGCCGCCCCGCGCTGGACCAACTTGACAGCTTCGTGCCCGAATTCACCATCATCAACTGCCCCAGCTTCAAGGCCGACCCCGAGCGCCATGGCTGCCGCACCAAGACCGTGGTCGCGCTGAACTTCGCCAAGAAGCTGATCCTGATCGGCGATACCGAATATGCGGGCGAGATCAAGAAATCGGTCTTCACCCTGATGAACTACATCCTGCCCGGCAAGGGCATCATGGCGATGCACTGCTCGGCCAACCACGCCAAGGACAATCCGGTCGACACCGCGATCTTCTTCGGCCTGTCGGGCACCGGCAAGACCACGCTGTCGGCCGACCCGGCCCGTACGCTGATCGGCGACGACGAGCATGGCTGGTCGGATAACGGCACCTTCAACTTCGAAGGCGGCTGCTATGCCAAGACCATCAGCCTGAGCCCCGAGGCCGAGCCGGAAATCTATGCCACCACGTCGAAATTCTCGACCGTGGTCGAGAACATGGTGTTCGACCCGCATACCAAGGAACTGGATTTCGAGGATGACAGCCTGACCGCGAACATGCGGTGCGCCTATCCGCTGGACTACATCTCGAACGCCTCGGAAACCTCGCTGGGCGGGCATCCGAAGAACATCATCATGCTGACCTGCGACGCCTTCGGGGTGCTGCCCCCGATCGCACGGCTGACGCCGGCGCAGGCGATGTACCACTTCCTGTCGGGCTTCACCTCGAAGGTCGCAGGGACCGAGAAAGGCGTGACCGAGCCCGAGCCCACCTTCTCGACCTGCTTCGGCGCGCCCTTCATGCCGCGCCGCCCCGAGGCCTACGGCAACCTCCTGCGCGACAAGATCGCCAAGCATGGCGCGACCTGCTGGCTGGTCAATACCGGCTGGACCGGCGGCGCCCATGGCACCGGCTCGCGGATGCCGATCAGGGCCACCCGCGCCCTGCTGACCGCAGCGCTCGATGGCTCGCTGAACGACGCCGAGTTCCGCAAGGACCCGAATTTCGGCTTCGAGGTGCCGCTGGCGGTGCATGACGTGCCCGAAGTTCTGCTGGACCCGCGCCGCACCTGGGCCGATCCCGAAGCCTATGACGCACAAGCGCAGAAACTGGTCAGGATGTTCTCGGAGAACTTCGCCCAGTACCTGCCCTTCATCGACGAGGATGTGAAAGAAGCTGCCATCGGCTGACCCTTCGTTTCTGAAGTCAAATGGAAAGGCCCGGTCTCGCGACCGGGCCTTTGCCGTATCCCTTGGCCGCGTCGCGGCCTGGATTGGGTATTTGACCCAAGAAGAAGATCAGTCCTGCGACCAGCGGCCGAGCACGTCCTCGTCCGCGTCTTTCGCCGCGACCCAGGCTGCGCCGTCAGCGCCGAATTCCTTCTTCCAGAAGGGGGCGCGGGACTTGAGGTAATCCATCAGGAATTCGGCCGCGGCGAAGGCATCGGCGCGGTGCGGCGCCGCGGTTGCGACCATCATGATGGTCTCGCCGGGCGTCAGGCTGCCATGGCGGTGGATGACGAGGCAGTCGAGAAGCCCGAAACGCCTCGTCGCCTCGGCGGCGATGGTCTCGAGAGAGCGTTCGGTCATGCCGGGGTAATGCTCAAGCTCCATCCGAGCGAGCCCGCCATCGTCGCGCACGATCCCGGCGAAGGTGACGATAGCGCCTGCGTCGCGGCGGCCCCGGGCGAAGGCGCCAGCCTCGGCGCCGAAATCGAAGGGGGCGGACTGGACGCGAATGTCCATCTCAGCCGCCGGTCATCGGCGGGAAGAAGGCGACCTCGCGCACGCCGACAAGCGGCGCATCGAAATCTGCGAGATCCTGATCGACCGCGACCCGCAGCGCCGAGAGATCGGCAAAGGCGGCGGCATAGCGGTCCTCGCGGGCGGAGAGTTCCTCGACCAACGCCGCGACGGTCGGGGCCGCGGTCTCGATCCGCTCTTTCGGCAGGCCGATGCGTTCGCGGACCCAGGCAAAATAGAGCACGTCGATCATCGCGCCTTTTCATCCCTCAGATAGGGCCAGGACTTGGCGAAATAGTCGGCCCCGGTGATCAGGGTCAGCGCCGCGGCGGCCAGCAGCAGCGCGGTGCCCAGCCCCTCGATGGCCGCATGAGGCAGGATACCGTGGGCGATCAGCACCGAGATCGCGATCATCTGTACCGTCGTCTTCCATTTGGCGAGCTTCGTGACCTTCAGCCGTCCGGCCTGGGCGCCTAGAAACTCGCGCAGGCCCGAGACGAACACCTCGCGGAAGACGATCACCGTCGCGGCCAGCGTCAGCCAGGTCGGCATGCCGAACTTGGCCACCACCACCAGAAGGGCCGCCAACACCATCGCCTTGTCGGCGATGGGGTCGATCATGGCGCCGAAGCGGCTGGTCAACTGCCAGCGCCGGGCGACATAGCCATCAACCCAGTCAGTGACCGAGGCCCCGACGAAAAGCACCAGCGCCACCCAGTCGGCGACGGGGCTGTCCCAGAGGAAATAGACCAGAGGGAACAGCGGCGCGGCCGCGAGGCGCAGCACCGACAGGATATTGGGGAGAGTCCATCTCATGGCCGGGTCATAGCGCGTCAGCCGCGCTCATGGAAGAAGCCGTAGATGGTTTCGGCAAGGCTGTCGGAAATTCCCTCGACCGCCTTGAGGTCGGCGAGGCCAGCGCGGCTGACGGCCTTGGCGCTGCCGAAATGGGTCAGAAGCGCGCGTTTGCGGGTGGCGCCGACGCCTGGGATCTCGTCGAGGGGCGTTGCGCCCATGGCTTTCGCGCGTTTCGCCCGGTGGGTGCCGATGGCAAAGCGGTGCGCCTCGTCGCGCAGGCGCTGCACGAAGTAAAGCACCGGGTCGTTATGCCTCAGCGCGAAGGGGCGTTCGCCGGGGCGGTGGAATTCCTCTTTGCCGGCATCGCGGTCGATGCCCTTGGCGACACCCACGACGGGCAGATCCTCGACGCCCAGATCGGCCATGATCTCGGCCACCGCCCCCACCTGCCCGGCGCCGCCGTCGATCAGCAGAAGATCGGGCCAGGTTTCGCTCGCGCGGTCGGGATCTTCCTTCAGAAGGCGCTGGAAGCGACGGGTCAGAACCTCCTTCATCATGCCGAAATCGTCGCCCGGGGTCAGGCTGTCGCCACGGATGTTGAACTTGCGGTACTGACTTTTCAGAAACCCCTCGGGACCGGCCACGACCATCGCGCCGACCGCATGGCTGCCCTGGATATGCGAGTTGTCGTAGATCTCGACCCGCTTTGGCGGTGCGTCGAGCCCGAAGGCCTCGGCAAGCCCTGCCAGCAGCTTGCCCTGGGCCGCGCTTTCCGCCATCCGCCGCCCGAGGCTTTCGCGGGCGTTGCGGGTCGCGTTCTCGACCAGTTCGGCCTTCTCGCCCCTCTGGGGCACCGCCAGCTCGACCCGGCGCCCGGCCTTCTGCGACAGCGCCTTTTCCATCAGTTCGCGGTCCTCGATGTCATGGGACAGCAGGATCAGCCGGGGCGGCTCCTTGTTGTCGTAGAACTGGCCGAGGAAGGCTTGCAGCAGTTCCGGCGCCTCGGCGCCGCTGCCGGTCTTCGGGTAATAGTCGCGGTTGCCCCAGTTCTGGTGCGCCCGGATGAAGAAGACCTGCACGCAGGCCTGCCCGCCTTCCATGTGCAACGCCACCACATCGGCCTCGGCCACGCCGCGGGGGTTGATGCCCTGCGCCGATTGCACCTGCGTCAGCGCCCTGATCCGGTCGCGCAACCCGGCCGCGCGTTCGAACTCCATCGCCTCGGACGCCGCCTGCATCTCCACCGCCAGCGCCTCCTGCAGGCCCGAGGACTTGCCTTTCAGGAAATCCTCGGCATCGCGCACCGAGGCCGCATAGTCCGCCTCCGAGATCCGCCCGACGCAGGGGCCGCTGCACCGCTTGATCTGGAACAGCAGGCAGGGACGGCTGCGGCTTGCAAAGACCGAATCCGTGCAGTTGCGCAGAAGGAACACCCGCTGAAGCTGGTTCAGGGTACGGTTGACGGCGCCCGCACTGGCGAAGGGACCGAAATAGGCCCCCTTCTCGGTCTTGGCGCCGCGATGCTTGCGGATCTGCGGGAACGGATGATCCTTGGCCACCAGGATGTTCGGAAAGCTCTTGTCGTCGCGCAGAAGCACGTTGTAGCGCGGCTTGAGCTGCTTGATGAGGTTCTGCTCCAGAAGCAGCGCCTCGGTCTCTGTGCGCGTCGTCAGAAACATCATCGACGCGGTTTCCGAGATCATCCGCGCGATCCGGCCGCTATGGCCCGACGGCTTGGCGTAGTTCGAGACCCGCTTCTTGAGGTTGCGCGCCTTGCCCACGTAAAGCACCCGGCTTTCGGCATCGAGCATCCGGTAGACGCCCGGCGAATTGTCCAGCGTCGCCAGATAGGACTGGACGCAGGCATGGCCTCGGGGGCGCGGGGCGGTATCGGGGTCGGCGGTCGGGGTCATCGCTCAGAGATCGTGATTCCGGTGACTGCCTGCAACGGGCATTGGCCGGAGGCAAGGGGAAACAAATCCACGACTTCTGTGGATAAGGTTGCGGATAAGCTGCGGGCGTCTCGAAATTTTCATTGTTTTCCGCCCAACTCCTCGGTTTGCCCGCTTTTTGGGCAGCTTTTCAAGGCATTGATTTCAAATGAAATTATTTGACGCCGCGGCAAAACGTTGATATTGTTTAAGAAATCATTACGAAACTGTGACGCTCGCATGACGCGTGGAAAAGCTGACGCAGCGGCGTCCTGCAAGGGTCTTTCGACGCAAGTTCCTCGGCCCCGGTTCACCCCGGAAGATCACGGTCCCCGACGCAGATCACCTGCCCCGTGACGGCCTTTGCCGCCAGCAGATAGCCGAGCGCGGCAGCGGCCTCTCGACCGCCCGCAAGCCCCTTCGGCGCGCGGCCCCGCCCCGTGACCGGGATCGCGTTGGCCCGGAACCCCGCGTAGGGGTCGTCGGCGTTCCGGGCCCCGCGCAGGGCCTCGCCCACGGCGATCGCATTCACCCGGATCGCGGGGGCAAGCGCCTGGGCAGCCGTCCGGGTCAGGGCCCAAAGTCCCGTCTCGGCGATGGTGTAGGTCGTGAAATCCGGCGTGGGGCTTAGAACCTGCCGGTCGATGACGTTGACGACCAGCGCCTCGGCCCGCGGCTCGCCCGCCGCGTCGCGTCCGGCCTCCGGCGCCTGGGCGGCGAAGGCTTGCATCAGCACGAAGGGCGCTCGCAGATTGGCCCCGATATGGCGGTCCCAGCTCTGGCGGGTCGCGGTCGGAAACGTGTCATGCTCGAAAACCGAGGCCGCGGTCACCAGCACGGTCAGCGGGCCGCCCAATGCCTTGGCCGCGCGGGGCACCAGGGCGGAAGCCGCAGCCTCGTCGAGGAGATCGGCGTCGAGCGCCACCGCGACGCGCCCGAGGGCGCGGATCTCGGAGACTGTCCGGGCGGCGGCCTCCGCGCCGCCTGCGCAGTGCAGCGCCACGTCATGGCCGTCTCTGGCCAGATGCACCGCCAGCGCCGCGACCAGCCCCGGTGCGCCGCCCATGACGAGCGCCCGGCCGGTCACAGCAGAAGCACCCCGGCATAGGCCGCGTAGAGCAGGAAGAACACCGCCCCCCAGGCGCGGCCCAGGGCCAGCTTCCAGACCACGAAGGGCGTCAGCAGAAGCGCCGCCCCCAACATGATCCACAAATCGAAGCGCAGCATCTCGGGCGGCACCGCGATATCGCCGAAGAAGCTGGCCATGCCGATGATGGCCAGCAGGTTGAACATGTTAGACCCGATCACGTTGCCCATCGCCACGTCGGCCTGGCGGCGCAACGCCGCCATCACCGTCGTCGCCAGTTCGGGCAGCGAGGTCCCGACGGCGACCAGCGTCAGGCCGATCACCGTGTCGGACACGCCGATTTCGTGCGCGATGCTGATCGAGGCATCGACCAGCAGATCGGCCCCCAGCGGCAGGCCCAGAAGCCCCAGCACCAGAAACATGCCGATCTTGAACCAGCCCAGCGACGGGTCGGCGCCCTCCACCTCTTCGGCCTCGTCCGCGGCCGCGCATCGGGCGGCCTCGGCGGCGACCGCGGCCTCGCGCCGATGGTTGCGCGCCGACAGGAACGCATCGACCAGCACGAAGCCCAGCGCCAGCATCAGCCCGATGCCGTGGATCCAGGTGATCGGCCCGATCATGCAGACGAAGAGGAAGAAGAGCGTCGATCCGACCATCAGCGCATAGGTGCGCCGCGTGTCGCATTCATCGGTGCGAATGCCGGTCATCAGGGCCGGTATCCCCAGCACCAGCAGCACATTGGCAATGTTCGACCCGACCACGTTGCCCATGGCGATGCCGGGCGAATTGTCCAGAACGGCCTTGATCGAGATCAGGAGTTCCGGCGCCGAGGTCCCGAAGGCCACGATCGTCAGGCTGACGATCAGCGCCGGAACCCCAAGGCGCAGCGACAGGTTCACCGCGCCCTTGACCAGACTGTCCCCGGCCAACAGCAACAAGGCCAGCCCCAGTCCCGCGTTCAGCAGATCGCTTGCCATCCGGCCCTACCCCTTGCCGCAGGGGCAGGGCCCGCTGCCGATCCTGAACCGCCCGCAGTGCGGACATCGAGCGGGGCGGCGGCGCCCCAGGGCGAGCCCACCGCCACGCGGGCGCGGCAGACGCAGCTTTCCGAACATGCCGAGAACGGCCATTCCGACGAGAAACAGTAGCGCGACCTTCAGCAGCATGGGCTAGAGACCGTACCGCGACCAGAGAAGCCGCGCCTCGACCTCGTCCACCACAGCGGCAACGCCCGGGGCGCCCAGCCGCGACAGGAGCCCCCGCCGCGGCGTATGCAGCGCAAAGCGCACCTTGTCGCCGAAGCGCTCCTTCATCTTCGGCACCAGATGCCCGATGCCGTCGGCCAGACCGACCTCGACGGCCTGTTGCCCGACCCAGACATCGCCGGTGAAGAGATCGCGGTCGGTCTTCAGCCTGTCGCCGCGCCGGGCCCGCACATGTGCCTTGAAGGCCTCGTGAATGGGCTCCTGCAGCTGGATCAGCCGGGCCACGTCCTCGGGCTTCTCTGGCTTGAACGGATCGAGAAAGCTCTTGCTTTCACCCGCCGTATGGACCCGCCGCTCGACCCCGTACCGCGCGATCAGGTCCTGAAAGCCGAACCCGGCATAGATCACCCCGATGGATCCCGCGATCGACGAGGCATCAAGCCAGATCTCGTCGCCCGCGCAGGCCAGCCAGTAGCCGCCCGAGGCGGCCACGTCCTCGACAAAGCTGATGACGGGCGTGTTGCGTTCCTCGGCCAGCCGCCGGATGCGCGCGGCGATCAGCGCGCTTTGCGCGGGCGACCCGCCCGGCGAATTCACGATCAGGGCGACCGCATCGGGCTTGCCCTTCTTGAAGGCCCGCTCGATCACCGGAGCGAGCGCGACATCGGACAGCGTGTTTGCGCGGGCCGAAGCGGCAATCGTGCCGGAAAGACGGACGACCGAGACGAGCGGATCTGATTTGACGAAGGGAAGCCACCGTTTCATGTCTTCGCATGTAGAGCGGCGGAAAGCGGCGAACAAGAGATGGCCGCAATTGTGCTGCGATTGCAGCGGCACGCCTTGGCGTCAGTCGGGCACCTGCCCCCGGAATCTGTGCCATTCCCGGCCGCACGCACGGCGCCAGACCGTCTTTGACCGCCCTGCCCGGCCCGGCGGCAAGCGTCAGACCCTTTCAGGGCTGCGGACGGCCAAAGACCTCGGTGCCATCCCGGCGATGGGCGCGGCACGCCCGGCCGGACGCGGCGCCGTAAAGGGATGCCCGGCGAACCGGGACCTGACGGGGGGCTTTGGACGACCGATCTGGCTGCAGGGCGACGTTGGAGGGCACCGGGTTTGCCCCTGTTCCACCGGAAACTCGCGATCAGGCCTTGCGCTCGGTCCGGTTCAGGTACCGGCACTGCCACCGAGAAACCGTCCAGTTCGGATGGTCGCGCACCCATTTCGCAAGCTCGGGCTGGGCGCCCATCATACAGGACATCGGCGAGACATCGGTGAAGATCAGGCTGCGCTCTTCGCAATTGGTCTGCGACAGGCTCATGCACGCAACAAACAGCAATTCGACCATGGCGGGACCTCGATTGTCAATTCAGCCCTTGGTATTGCATCTTTCCATTTTGGAACGGTTAAAGTTCCAGCCGGACCGTTCCAGGAGAAGCCGGTGTCTCCGACTGCGCAAATCGCGGAGAATCCCGAAAACGCGCCTCTTTGCCCGGCGCCTGCCTCATCTTCGGGCGCTTTCGCTGCGACGCAGCATGATCCTGCCGCGCCGCCGCGCCGGGCTGTTTCGCTGAAAACGAGACTCGCGGCCGGGGCCGGCATGATCGGAATGGTCGCGCTTCTGTCGAGCGCGCTGACCGTAGTCGGCATGGACCGGGTCGGCGACCGGATCGCGGCATCGTTGCAGGCTGAACGCCGGATCGCCCGCTACGCGGTGCTGTCGACCGAGGTCTCGACCTTCCTCGTCGTGGCGGCCGAGGCGATCCAGTCCGGCCTGCCCCCCGAGGCCCGCGCGGCCCGGCTCTCGCCGGTGTCCGCGGACCTTGACCGGACGTTCGACCTGATGCGCAAGGACCTTGCGGCGGCCGTCGACGAGGCCGCAGCACTCGGGCTTGCCGAACAATCGCGCCGCGCCACCCAGGGCATTGCCATCGCGCGGATGGATGCCCTCTTCGGGACAGCCCGCGCCGGGCTGACCTCGGAGACCCGGGACCGCGAGCGGCTGCAGGGCGTCCTGAACGGCTTTGCCCATGCGTTCGACCCGCTGCTGAACGAGGCCGTCGGCGACGAGATCCGCACCCGCGACGCGATCCTGACCCGGATCGCCGCCCTGCGCCGGACGCTGACCGGGCTTGCGCTCGCGGTCGCGGCACTGGCGGCGGTGATGGTGGGCGGCTTCTATCTGGGCCTGCTGCGCCCGCAATTCGCCCGGCTCGACCGCGCCCGTCATGCGACCCGCCGGATCGGCGCAAGCGATTTCGCCGCCGATCTGCCGGAACGCACCGCCGACGAGATCGGCCAGCTTTTCGCCGAGACCAACCGCGCGGCGACAGCGCTGGCCCGCGACCGCGCCCGACTGAACGACACGATCCGCGCCCGCACCGAGGACCTGCGCGCCGCCAATGCCGCGCTGGCCCGCATCGACGAGGATCGCCGCCGGTTCTTTGCCGATATCAGCCACGAGCTGCGCACGCCGTTGACCGTGATCCTCATGGAGGCCGAACTGGGCCTGAAGGGGGCTGCCCCGCAGGACGCCTTCGCCACCATCCAGGGGCGGGCGCAGCGGCTCAGCCGACGGATCGACGATCTCCTGCGGGTCGCGCGGTCCGAAAGCGGCCGGATCGAGCTGTGCCCCGAACCGATGGATCTGCGGATCGCGCTGGCCGAAGCGCTGGCAGAAACCCGGCCCGAGCTTGAGGCAGCCGGGCTGGAGGTGACCGTGACGTCGGGCCCGGCGCTTCAGGTGACGGGCGATCCCAACTGGCTGCGCCAGGTGATCGCGGGTCTTGCGCGCAACGTCCTGCGCCACGCCCGCGAGGGCGGCCGGGTCGGGTTCTCGGTCGGGCCAGAGGCGGGCTATGGCTGCGTCCGGGTCGTCGATAACGGCCCCGGCATCCCGCAAGAGGACCGCATCCGCGTTCTGGAACGGTTCGGCCGTGGCAGCGGCGCCCCGCCCGGCGAAGGCTTCGGCATCGGTCTGGCGCTGGCCCGCTGGGTGCTGGACCAGCAAGGCGGCCGGATCGCGATTGAAAGCCCGGTGCCGGACGGCTTTCGCCTCGGCACGGCCCCGGGTACGCTGGTCAGCGCCTATGTGCCCCTTGCCGACTGAGCCCCGCCGATGACCGCCACCCCCCGGCCCTCTGTCCTGATTGTCGACGACGACCCCGAGATCACCTCGGCGCTTGCGCGCGGGCTGGCGCTGCACGGCTATGAGGCGGTCTGCGTCCACCGCGCCGACGAGGCGCTGGCGCAGCTTGGCGCCGCCCGCTTCGCCGCCGCCATCGTCGATGTCCGGATCGGTTCCGAAAGCGGCATCGCCCTGGTCCGCGCGCTTCGGGCTACGGGGAACCGGACCCCGGTCGTCATGCTGTCGGCGCTGAGCGAGGTCGAGGATCGGGCCGCCGGGCTCGATGCCGGGGCCGACGACTACATCGCCAAGCCGTTTTCCTTCGACGAGCTGGTGACCCGGCTGAAGGTGCAGGAACGCCGTGCCGCCGGGGCGCGGCGCGATCCGGTGCCGCGGCTCGATCCGGCCACGCGCAGCCTGCACGGCCCAGAGGGCAGCGTCGCGCTGACCGAACGGGAATTCGCGCTGCTTGAATGTCTCTGGACCCATCGCGGCCATGTCCTGCCCCGCGCCGCCCTGTTCGACCGGCTCTGGGCGCGCGAGGGCACCAGTTCGGAAAACGTGGTCGATGTCTATATCGGCTATCTGCGCCGCAAGCTCGCCCCGGCCGCCACTTACGGGCTCGAGATCAAGACCCTCCGCAATCGCGGCTTTGTGCTTCAGTTGACCTCGGACTAAGCCGCTTTCGTCGCCCGATCCTTAATTTTTCTTAGAACATAGTCTTTGACCGGCATGCGGTTCCGCCGGACACTCTGGATCTGTTCCAAGACCGACTCTGGGAGGAGATCACATGAGCTGGAAGACCCCCGTCATCCGCGAAATCGAATGCGGCATGGAAATCAACATGTACGGCCCCGACAGCGGCGAAGACGACGGCGTCCTGTTCTGACCCGTCGGCGCGCGGAGCGCGACGATGGCGCTTCGCGCGCGCATCCTCGGGGCGGCAGCCGGCGGCGGGCTGCCGCAATGGAATTGCGGCTGTCCGAATTGCGATGCGGCCCGCGCGGGCCGGATTCCGTCCCAGACCCAGTCCTCGCTGGCGGTGACCGGCAACGGGCGCGACTGGGCGGTGCTGAACGCCTCGCCCGATATCCGCCAGCAACTGGCCAACTGCCCCGACCTGCATCCGACCGGGCTGCGCGAGATGCCGCTGCGGTCAGTGCTGGTGACGAACGGCGATATCGACCATGTCGCGGGGCTTCTGACCCTGCGCGAGGCGCAGCCCTTCGCGCTGATGGCCACGGCCGCGATCCACGAGGTGCTGGACGCCAACCCGATTTTCGCGGCGCTGAAACCCGGCCTCGTCAGGCGCGAGACGGTGGCGCTTGGCCGCCCCTTCGCGCTGGCACCCGGCCTCACGGCCGAGCTGTTCCCGGTGCCGGGCAAGGTGCCGCTGTATCTCGAGGGCGACACGGTTGAGACGGACCTCGTCGGCGAGCAGACCGTGGGCGTCCGGCTCGAGGCAGGCGGGACCGAGGCCTTCTACATCCCCGGCTGCGCCGCCGTCCCCCCCGATCTGGCGGCCCGGCTGACCGGCGCGGCGCTCGTTTTCTTCGACGGCACGCTCTGGCGCGACGACGAGATGATCCGGGCCGGGCTTGGCGAGAAGACCGGACGGCGGATGGGCCATATCTCGATGAGCGGTCCCGAGGGCTCGATCCGGGCCTTCGCCGGGCTCGAGGTGGGACAGAAGGTCTTCGTGCACATGAACAACACCAATCCGGTGCTCGATCCCTCCAGCCCCGAACGGGCCGAGGCAGAGGCGGCGGGCTGGATCGTCGGACAGGATGGACTGGAGATCGTCCCATGAACACCCCCGCGACACGCGATGCCTTCGAGGCCCGGCTGCGCCGGATCGGCGCCGAGCGCTATCACGACCTGCACCCGTTCCACGGCCTTCTGCATGGGGGCCAGTGCAGCCCCGATCAGGTGCGCGCCTGGGTCATCAACCGCTATTACTACCAATCCCGCATCCCGATGAAGGATGCGGCCTTCCTGTCGCGGGTCGAGGACCCGGCGCTGCGCCGGACCTGGCGCTCGCGGATCGAGGATCACGACGGCAGCGACGGCAACGAGGGCGGCATCGCGCGCTGGCTCAGGCTGGCCTCGGCCGTGGGGCTCGATCCCGATTATGTCGCCTCCTGCGCGGGCGTGCTGCCCGCCACCCGCTTTGCCGTCGATGCCTATGTGCGCTTCGTGCGCGAACGCACCCTGCTCGAAGCCGTGGCCTCGTCGCTGACCGAACTGTTCGCGCCGAAGATCCATGCCGAGCGGATCGAGGGCCTGCTGCGGAACTACGAGTTCGCCGATGACAGCAGCCTGTCCTATTTCCGCAAGCGTCTGACCGAGGCGCCGAAGGACGTGGCCTTCGGGCTGGCCTGGGTGCTGGATCACGCCGATACCGCAGACCGTCAGGATGCCGCCGCCGATGCGCTGATCTTCAAGACCGATGTTCTGTGGTCGCAGCTCGACGCGCTCCATTCCGCCTATGTCGCACCCGCCCGCATTCCGCCCGGCGCCTGGCGGCCGGGCGAGGGGCTGGCGCTTGCGCGGGCATCATGATCGGGCCCGAGGACATTCCCGTCCTGCCGCGGGGCGTGCGTCTGCATCGGGACCGGTTGCGCGGCGGCTGGGTGCTGCTGGCGCCCGAACGCACGCTGGCGCTTGACGAGACCGGCCGGGCGATTCTGGCCGAAATCGACGGCATCCGCAGCTTCGCCGCCATCGCGGCCGCGCTGGCGGCAACCTATGACGCCCCCGAGGCCGCCATCGCCGCCGACAGCCAGGGCTTTCTGGGCGCATTGCTCGACCGCCGCTTTCTGGAGGTCCGCCGGTGAGTGTTCCGCCCCCCATCGCCATGCTGGCCGAGCTGACCCACCGCTGTCCGCTGGCCTGCCCCTATTGCTCGAACCCTCTGGAGCTGACCCGGAAGGACAGCGAACTCGACACCGCCGCCTGGGCCGGGATCTTGCGGCAGGCGGCCGATCTGGGTGTGCTGCAACTCCACCTCTCAGGCGGCGAGCCCGCGACCCGGCGCGATCTGACCGAGTTGGTGGCCGAGGCCCGGGCGGCCGGGCTTTACACCAACCTCATCACCTCGGGGATCGGGCTGACCGAAAAGCGGCTGCGCGCGCTCGATGCGGCCGGGCTCGATCATATCCAGCTGTCGCTGCAGGGCACCGATGCCGCCATGGCCGACCGGATCGGCGGCTATCGCGGCGGGTTCGACCGCAAGCTCGAGGTCGCGCGGCTGATCGGCAAGATCGGCTTTCCGCTGACCCTGAACGCGGTGCTGCACCGCCAGAACCTGCACCAGTTGCCGCGCGCCATCGAGATGGCGGTCGAGATGGGCGCGCGCCGGATCGAGGTCGCAACCGTCCAGTTCCACGGCTGGGCGCTGAAGAACCGCGAAGCGTTGATGCCGACCCGCGCCCAGGCCCGCGCCGCCGATGCCACCGTGGCCGCGGCCCGCGCCCGGCTGAAGGGCGTGCTGGTCATCGACTATGTCCGGGCCGATTACCATTCGGACTATCCCAAGCGCTGTATGGGCGGCTGGGGCACGACCGGGCTGAACGTCACGCCCGAAGGCACGGTGCTGCCCTGCCATGCCGCCCAGACCATCCCGGGCCTTGTCTTCGACAGCATCCGCGACCGTCCGCTGGCCGAAATCTGGTATGAGGGCGCCGCTTTCGCCGCCTATCGCGGCACCGGTTGGATGCGCGAGCCCTGTGCGGGCTGCGAGCGCAAGACCGTCGATTTCGGCGGCTGCCGCTGTCAGGCGATGGCGCTGGCGGGCGATCCGGCGGCGGCCGACCCGGTCTGCATCAAGTCACCGCATCACGCAGCGCTTCAGGCCAGGGCCGAGGCCTTCGCCACCGCGGAAGCCCCCGAGATCCTCTGGCGCGCGGCGGCGGGCTGACCGCCTCAGTCCCGCCCGGGGCGGCTGCGCGCCGGGTCGTAGCCCCAGAGCGCCAGCAGGAAGAAGACCAGAAAGCCCGAGGCCACCCAAAGCAGCGCCCAGCCATTCAGGCTTTCGTAGAGGGCAAACCGGATCAGCTCGACCGCATGGGTAAAGGGGTTCAGCGCGCAGATGTCGCGCAGAAGCCCTGAGCTTTCGGCCATCTTCCACAGCGGATAAAGCGCGGTCGACAGGAAGAACATCGGGAAGATCACGAAATTCATCACGCCCGCGAAGTTTTCCAGCTGGCGCACGGTGGACGAGATGAACAGCCCCAGGGCACCCAGCATCAGCCCGCTGAGGATCAGCGCCGGAAAGGCCCAGAGATAGCCCGCCAGCGGCAGCACGATGCCGAAACCGGCGGCGATGGCCAGAAAGGCATAGACCTGCAGGATCGACACCGCGACGCCCGCCGTCAGCTTGCAGAACAGCAGCCACCAGCGCGGCAGGGGCGAGGTCATCAAAAGCCGCATCGACCCCATCTCGCGGTCGTAGACAAGCGACAGCGAGGATTGCATCCCGTTAAAAAGCTGGATCATCCCGCAAAGCCCCGGAACGATGTAGACCTCGTAGGTGATATAGGTCTGATAGGGCGGGATGATCGACAGGCCCAGCGCCGCGCGAAACCCGGCGGCAAAGACCACCAGCCAGACCAGAGGCCGCACCAGCGCCGACAGGAACCGCCCACGCTGATGCAGAAAGCGCAACGCCTCGCGCCCGACGATGGCCCTGAGCGCAGAAAACCAGCCGCTCATGCCCCGCCCCCCTCGGCGGTCATCGCCAGAAACGCCTCGGCCAGCCCCTCGGCCCCCGCGATGTCCGAGGCCTGGGCCTGCCGCAGCACGCGGCCCCGATGCAGCACGACGACATCGTCCCCGGGCGCGATCTCGTCGACCAGATGGGTGGCCCACAGCACGCTCAGCCCGTCCTCGGCCAGATCGTGGACATGGGCGGTGATCGCCTTGCGGCTCATCGCGTCGAGCCCCACCGTCGGTTCGTCCAGCAGCAGAAGGTCGGGTTCATGCACCAGCGCGCGCGCGATCTCCATCCGCCGCCGGTGCCCGCCATTGAGCGCGCGGGCCTTCTCGCCCGCCCGCTCGCGCATCGCCAGCCGGTCCAGTGCCGCGTCGATCCGGATTTCGGCCGCCCTCCCCGACAGCCCGTGCAGCGCCGCGAAATAGCGCATGTTGCGCGCGACCGTCAGGTCGAGATCCAGCGTCGGCTGCTGGAACACCACCCCGATCCGGGCCAGCGCCTGACGCGGCGCGCGGGCGATGTCATGGCCCGCGATCTCGATCCGGCCGGTGCGGGTGACCAGAAGCCGGGTCATCAGCCCGAACAGCGTCGACTTGCCCGCCCCGTTCGGCCCCAACAGCGCGCAGAACCGCCCCGGCGCGACCGAGAAGGACACATCGTCCAGCGCCTGCCGCGCCCCGTAGGACAGGCTCACATTCTCTAGCCGCAGCGCCTCGGCCATCGCACTCACCGCCGCAGCACGGCCGGCTGGCCGTCAAGGACGTGAATGCGCGAGGCCAGCCGTTCAGCCTCGGCCCGGGCATGGGTGACCAGAAGCGTCGCGGGCCGCGCCTCGGCAATCAGCCGTTCGGTCAGGGCCAGCATCGCTTCGGCGGTCTCGGGGTCGAGCGAGGCGAAGGGTTCGTCCAGAACCAGCGCTTGCGGTTGCCCCGCAAAGGCCCGGGCCAGCGCCAGCCGCCTTTGCTGGCCCAGCGACAGCTGCCCCGGATAGGCCCGCCCCTTGTCGGTCAGACCGACGCGGGCCAGCATGTCCTGCGCGTCGGCCCGGCTCAGGCCCGGATGCACCAGCCGCAGGTTCTGAAGCGCCGTCCGCCAGGGCAGGAGGGTCGGCTCCTGAAACACCATGGCGATGCGCCCGGGGCGCTCGACCCGGCCCTCGAAATCGGCATCGAGCCCGGCCACGATCCGCAAAAGCGTTGACTTGCCGATCCCCGAAGGCCCCAGCAGCGCGACGGTCTCGCCCGCCGCGATCTGCAGGTCGATCCGGCCCAGCACCTCGGCCGAACCGAAGCGCTTCGACAGAAGATGCAGGCAGATCATGCCGCGCGCCAGCGCCGGATGCGGCGTTCCCAAGGTTGCAGGAACAGCCATTCGACCGCCAGCATCACCGCCACGAAAGAGAGCGCGTAGACCAGCACCATGGTCACGTCGAAGAGCTGGAAATACAGGTGGATCTGAAACCCAATCCCGTCCGAGCGGCCGAGAAACTCGACCACCAGAACGATTTTCCAGATCACCGCGATGCCCGACCGCGCCGCCGCCACCATGAAGGGCGCCAGCTGCGGCAACACCACATGGCGGAGCCGCGCCAAAGGCGGCATCCGGTAGACCTGTGCCATGGCGTCGAGATCGCGCGACAGCGCCCGTGCGCCCTCGCGGATGACGGTCGTCACCTGCGGGATCTTGTTCAGCGTCACCGCGACGATCGCCGCGGTCTCGGTCAGCCCGATCCAGAGGTAGCACAGCACGATCAGGACCAGCGCAGGCAGGTTCAGGAACACCACCAGCCAGGGATCGAGCCAGCGGTCGAATCGCGGCAGCCGCCCCATCGCCAGCCCCAGCGCAACCCCGCCCCCCATCGCCAGACAGAAGGCCCAGGCCACCCGGGTCAGCGTCCGGCCCAGATGATAGGGCAGCTCGCCCGACCGGATCGCTTGGCCGAAGGGCTCGGCCAGCGCCCAGGGAAAGGGCAGGATCTGCGGGTCGGCCGTCAGCGCGGCCGCCCCCGCCCAAAGCGCGAGAAGCCCCAGGATCGAGACAAGGGGCACGACGATCCGGTCCGGCATCGCGGGTCACTCGACCACGGCGAAGGTGCCCTCGGGCAGCGTCGTCGCCTCCCCCACCAGATCGGCGCCGCCAAGCTCGGCCATCAGCCGCAGGAGCCGGTCGGCGGCCTCGGGCGCAACATTACCGGGCGCGGGAACGCCCGCGCGCCAGTCCGCCCGCAGCGCCTCGAATTCGGCGTCGGTCCCGGCGTTCATCAGCGGCCGGATCTCGTCCCAGGCCGCATCGTCGGTCGCCAGCAGGTCCTTGGCATCGCGCGAGGCCGCGTAAAGCGCGCGGTCGATCCCGGGATGGGTGGCGACGAAGCCCTCGTCCAGCACATAGGCCAGAAGCGGCGTGCCCGGGTCGAGCCCCAGCGCGGCCGAGGCCTCCGACACCGAAACCAGTTCGCGCATGCCCCCCGCGCGCATCCTGGCGAGGAAATGCCAGAAGTTGATCGCGCCCTGCAGCTCGCCCGACATCCCGGCCTTGAAGATCAGCGGCGGCGCGCCGAAGACCTGTTCTGTCCGGGCCGCCAGATCCATGCCGTATTCGGCCTGCGCATAGGCGCGCAGGATCAGCCAGGACTTGTCCAAAGGCCCGCCTGCGATGCCGATCTTGCGGCCCGCCAGATCGGCCAGCGTTTCGGCATCGCTGTCCGCGGGCACCACCAGCCCGCCCACCGCGGTGGAATAGGGGATCGCCACATAGGGTCGGCCCGCGGCGCGCTGGCGCGCGACCCAGATCCAGTCGGCGACCATGGTTTCGGCCGCGCCGCCCTCGAAGGCGACCCGGGTCGCGCCATTGTCGGCATAAGGCGCCAGCACCAGCTCGAAGCCATGCGCTCGGTCGAAGCCATGGGCCTTGATCGTCTCAAGCTCCCAGGTCACGGTGCCGATCTTCAGCACCGCCGCGCGCAGCTGCGGCAGATCCTCGGCCCGGGCCGGTCCCAGCAGCGCCAGAACCGCCAGCGCCGCGCCGGTCAGTCGTTTCAGCATCGTTCTCCTCCCTCTCGCTGCGCGTTTCCACATGCTCAGTCGGGCGTTCCGTCCGGGGTCACCGCCACGCCCCAGGGCTGCTGGCCCACCTGGATCGAGCGCACCGCCTTCTGGCGCGCCACGTCGATGACGGTGACATCGTTGGAATTGCCGTTGGTGGTGATCAGGAAAGCCTCGTCGGGGGTGAAGGCCATCTGCCAGACCCGCTGGCCCACCAGGATGTAATCGACCACCTCGTCGGTCGCCGCGTCGATCACCGCAACCCGGTTGGCGGGGCCCAACGCCACGAAGACCCATTTGCCGTCCGAGGTCACGCGGATGCCCACCGGCTGCAGCCATTCGGGCAGCACGCCCGGCACGTCGAAGCGGATGGTATCGACCAGCGCGGGCGTGCCGTCCTCGGCGATGTCGATCACGCTGACCGTGCCGCCGATCTCGGCGCTGACATATAGCTTGCGGCCGTCGGCGGTGTATTCGGCATAACGCGGGCGCTGATCGACCAGGATATTGTGGTGGATCTGGTAATCCTCGGTCGAGATGAAATGGGCCATGTTGGTCGTTTCCGAGGTGTTGACCACCACACGCCCGTCGGGGCTGATCGCCATGCCCTCGGGCTCGACCCCCACGGGGATCTCGGCCAGCACGGCATGGGTTTCGGTATCGACCACGGTCACCAGGTTGTCGTCCTCGTTGGCGATGTAAAGCGGGTTGCCGCTGTGGTTCAGCACGAACAGCTCGGGGTCGGGGCCCGAGGGCAGGGTATAAAGCTCGTCATGGGTGGCGGTGTCGAAGACCCGCACCGTGTCATCGTCCGAGGCGCAGACGTACAATTTGGTGCCGTCCGGGCTGATAGTGATGCCGCGCGGGCGGTTGCCGGCGGCGAATTCGTCGATGACCTGCCAGCTGTCGCTGTCGATCACCGTGACGGTGTTGCCCTTCTCGTTCGAGACGAAGACCTTGTTGGCCTCGGCGCCGGTTGCCCCCAGCGCCAGCGCCAGCGCGATCGGTATCGCTCTCATGTCCATCCCCCTATCTGAATGCCGCACAGGTCGATTCCGGCGCATCGAGCCCCAGCGTATCAAGCGGCGAGCGCTGGTGCAGAAAGCCCTCTTGCGGCGAGACGCTGACATTGATCCGCCCGTCATACAGAAGGATCGGCTGGCGCAGCTGGCCGTTCCAGTCGCGAAACGTCACCTTCTGGCCCTTGAAGGCGGCCAGTTCGAACCCCGGGCCCAGCATGTAGTCGCGCAGTGCGACCGGATCGGCGCTGTCGGTCCGCGTCACGGCCTCGCCCACGACCCGCAGCGCCAGCCAGACCTGATAATCCTCCTCGCGGACCTGACGGCCGGTGAGCGCCTCGAAGCGGCGCTGGAACTGCGTCGCGCCCCAGGCCTCGGTGGCGGCGTGAAAACTGACAGGGCGCAGCCCCGCCGCGCCCATCACCGGGCGCGGGTCCCACATGTGAAACGGCAGATAGGGCGCGAAAACGTCCGAGGCATCGGCCGCGATCACCAGATCGTAGTCCCTCATCCCCTCGGAAAAGACCGGGATCTGGCGCTGCACCAGGACATGGCCGGTATCGGTGCGCCGCCCGCCGCCGGTATCCTCGAAGACCCGCTCCTCGACGATCTTTGCACCGAATTTCGCGGCCGCCCGGCGATAGGCCTCGGCCATCGCGCGGTCCTCGGGATGCGAGCCCGAGATCAGCGCCCAGCGCGTCCACTTCTTCCAGATCGCGAATTCGGCCACCGCATCGGCCAGCATCGCCTCGCTCGGCGCCACATGCAGCAGATTGGCCCGGCAATCGGCATCGCGCAGCCGTGTCTCGCGCGCGCCCGCATTCAGCACCAAGGCCCCGTCCCCGGCCCGGTCGGCCAACGCCAGCAGATCGTCGGCCTGCCCCAGCACCACGAACAGCCGAAGGCCCTCGCCCAGCATCCGGTCGAGCGCGGCCAGGGCCGCGTCCGGCACAACCGCTTCTGTTTCAGTGATATAGGCATGGCCGAGAAACCGGCCGGTGGTGGCGTTGTCCTCGTCGGCAAGCCGCCCCCCGGCAAAGCCGAGGTCGCGGGGCCATGCTTCAAGGCGCGAGATCGGCGCCAGCTGCGGCCGGTCGACACGGATCACGCCCACCCGGACCTCAAGTGCAAAGGCACCGCCCGCGGACAGGACCGCAAGCGCCGCCGCAAGCAGCAGGCAGATCGGGCGCAGCATGGGTATCCTCCCGGTCGGGCCTCTTGGCGGGCCCCGCAGCCCGACTGTGGCAGACGATCCCGGCCGGGGGAAACCGATACTAAAGGCGCATTGAAGCGACCCCGGCCGTTCCTAAGCTGGCACGATGTTGCGCCGCTTCGCCCTGACCGTCCTCCTTGCCGCGCTGCCCTTCGGCGCCGCGCAAGCCGGGGCGCCCGAGAGTCCGCCGCTTGACCGCAAGGGGCCGGTTGCCTTTCTGGGCGTGGCCTTCCTCGACACCTCGACCGAGGGCGCCTATTTCGGCGCCCGCGACGATGAAACCGCGCGGCTTGCCCTGCTGCGGGACGAGGTCGCGCGCCGCTTCCGCGCCGAGGGCTTCACCCTGATGGACCTGACCCCGGTCGCCGCCGAGCTGGAGGCCACGCTCAACCCGGCGAAATGCTATGGCTGCGATCTGCGGATGGGGCGAAAGCTTGGCGCCGCCTATGTGCTGGAGGGCGAGGTCCAGAAGGTCTCGAACCTGATCCTGTCGATGAACCTGGTGCTGCTGGAAATGCCCGAGGGCCGGATGGTCCGGGGCCGGTCGGTCGATATCCGGTCGAACACCGACGAGTCCTGGCTGCGCGGCATCCGCTATATTCTGGACAACCACTATTTCGGGAAAGAGTGAGGGAGGAAACTCGTGACATCCATCGGAAGACGCGCGGCCCTGGCGGGCCTTGTGGCCCTGATGCCCGCCATGGCGCTGGCCCATGGGCCGACGCGCCAGAAGATCACCCTGACGACAGACCTGGCCGCCCCGCCCGAAGAGGTCTGGGCCGCCATCGGCAATTTCCAGGACATGAGTTGGCATCCTGCTGTCGCCACCACCGACGGCGAGGGCGGCAATGCCATCGACGCGACCCGCGTTCTGCATCTGGGCACGGCCGACGGGCCGACGATCTCGGAGGTGCTTTACAAGTACGACGCCAGCAAGATGAGCTATTCCTACCGGATCACCGACGTGAAGGTCGAGGTTCTGCCGGTCACCAACTATTCCTCGCACCTGACCGTCAAGCCGCGCGAGGGCGGCGGGTCCGAGGTCGAATGGCGCGGCGCGTTCTATCGCGGCTACCCCAACAACGATCCCCCGCCCGAGCTGAACGACGAGGCCGCCATCGCCGCCGTCTCGGCGGTCTATCAGGCGGGGCTCGATGCGCTGGTCGCGCGGTTTGGCGCGCCCTAGGCCCCTTGCCGCCCTCGCGGCCCTGCTGACCCTCGCCGTACCGGCCGCGGCGGAGGATCTGGCCTATGTCACGGTGCAGAACGGCAACGGGCTGTCGATCCTCGATCTCGCGGCCGGGACCGAACGCGCCCGGATCGACGTACCCGGCAAGCCAGCCGGGGTGGCCGTGGCGCCCGGCGCGGTCTTCGTCGTCTCGCCCGAGGGCAAGACGCTGCGCCGGTTCGATCCGGCGGGCGCCGAGACCGGGCGGCTTGCGCTCGAGGGCGGGCCGATGGGCGTTGCCGTGGCGGGCGGACGGGTTTTCGTGTCGGACTGGTACAATGCCCGGATCTGGGCCATCGACGCCGCCGCGCTGACGGTCGCGACCGAGCTTGTCACGGGCAGCGCGCCCGCCGGGCTTGCGGTCTCGCCCGACGGGCGCTGGCTTGCCTCGGCCGACCGCGATGCCGACCAGGTCTCGGTCTTCGATCTGGCGACACTGGGGCTTCACGCCCGTATCCCGGTCGGCAGCCGCCCCTTCGGGCTGGGCTTTGCCCCCGACGGGCGGCTTTTCGTCGGCAATGTCGGCTCGGACGATGTCAGCGTCCTCGACCCCGAAGCGGGCAAGGTCCTCGCGACGCTGCCGGTCGGCGCCCGCCCCTATGGGGTGGCCTTCGCGGCCGGGCGCGCCTTCGTCACCAACCAGTATGCCGATACGGTCAGCGTCATCGACCTTGCCACGCTGGCGCCCCTGGCCGAAATCGCGGTCGGCGAATACCCCGAGGGCATCGACAGCGCGGGCGACGGCCGCACTGTCGTCGTGGCCAACTGGTTTTCCAACAGCGTCAGCCTGATCGACGCCGAAACCCTGACCGCCACCGGCGAGATCGAAACCGGCGACGGCCCCCGCGCCTTCGGGCGCTTCATCGCAAAGGCTCCCTGATGCGCCCGTTCCTGCTGTGCCTTCTGCTGGCCGCGGCGCCCGTCCCGGCCCGGACCGCCGAGACCGCCTGGGATGCCATCGCCCCGATGCTGCTGGAGGGTCGCACGCCCCTGCCCGCGGGCGAGGCGATCCGGATCGCCAGCCCCTACCGCACCGAGAACGACGCCCGCACCGTGATCGGGATCGAGGCCGAAGCCCCGGGCGGGCGGCTGATCGAGCGCGTCACCGTCGTTCTCGACGAGAACCCGATGCCGGTCTCGGCGGTGCTGGAGCTGGCCCGGCCGGAACCCTGGCTGGCCTTCGACGTCACCTTTCGCATCAACGGACCGACACCCCTGCATGTGCTGGCCGAAACCGCCGATGGCGAGGTCTATCTGGCCGAAGGCTTCGTCAAGACCTCGGGCCAGGGCGCCTGCGCCGCGCCGCCCGGCACCGACCCCGAGGCAGCGCTGGCCCGGCTGGGCGAGATGAGCCTCGAGATGACGCCCCTTGGCGCCGCCGGGCGGCTGGCCGCGCTCGCCCATGCCGGGCCGGAGGCGCGGCTGGGGATCGGCATACGCCATCCGAGCCTGTCGGGGTTGCAACGCGATCAGGTGACGCTTCTGTTCATCCCGATGCGCTACGTCGAACGGCTGGAGGTCGAACTTGACGGCCAGCCTTACGCTGCGCTCACCGGATCGATCTCGCTGTCGGAAAACCCCGAGATCGGGCTGAACGTCCCCGCGGGCACCCGGCACGCCGAGGCGACCATGACCGATACCGAGGGCACGATCACCCATGCGGGGAAAGATTTCCCGGGCTATTGAGGGGGGCGGTCACTGCGTGACGGGCTCGCCCGGCGCAGCGGTCAGCGCCTCGACCGGGTAATCCATGAAGGTCCAGCCATCGGTGCCCTCGGGAAACCAGATCACTTGGGTATGGCCGTAGGATTGCGCCCGTTTCGCGGCGTTCCAGCTCATCCAGCAGGCGTCGAGACAGAAGAAGACCAGCGGCCGGGCGCTGTCGCCGCCGGTGGCCGCGCGCAGCCCGTCGCGAAACCAGGTCTCGGTCACCGGGGCGATGGCGCCATAGCCCGAATTCGGGAACCAGACCGCGCCGGGGATCGAGAGCCGCGGCTTGTCGCGCCAGAACGCGCCTTCGGGCAGGTTCGCGGGTCGGGGCGCGCGCGGCAGCACATCGACGAAGACCGCCTCGCCCAAGGCCCAAAGCGCATGCGCCTCTTCGGGGCCAACCACGCGGGCGCCTTCCAGCGTGCCGGGCACCGGCGCGCGGAAGTCGTCCATCCGGTAGCCGGATGGTTCTGGCACACCTGCCAGCGCGGGCAGGGCCAGCGCAGCCAGCAGGACAGCGGCCGCGCCGCGTCTCACTGGCTTGCGTCCAGCACCGCCGTTCCCATGTCGTTGAGAAGCGGCACCCCGGCCTCGCGCAGGATCGCGTCGATCTCGCCCTGATTGCGGCGGATCAGCGAATTCAGCTTGCGCTGCCAGACCTTCTCGCCGGGGCGGACGCCCATGGTGATGCGGTAGACCATCCGGGGCGGCAGCTCTTCATGGATCAGCGGCACCGCCTTCAGCCCGGGATAGCCCGCCTTGACCAGAGGCCCGCCGATCGGTCCCCAGAGGATCGCCGCCGCCGTCTCGCCTGATGCAAGATCGTTCAGCATGTCCTCGGCGGGGGATTCATAGCGCCGGTCGACCATCAGCGGATAGGAATGCGCACTGCCGATCAGCCCGGCGCGCGCCAGATGGGTGGCGGGCGGACTGCCCGCGACGATGCCGATCCGGCGGCCCTGCAGCGCGGGGTCAGACAGCGTCTCGACCCCGGCCAGCGGCCCAGCGCGCGGCACCACCAGCACATAGGACGAGGTCAGGTAATGGTTGGTGTTCAGCACCATCTCGTCGCCCTGGGCATAGCCCATCACGACATCACAACGATTGGCCCGAAGCGTGTTGCGGATGAACCCGGTCGCCATCGGATACCAGGTGTAGTCCACCGGCAGCCCCAGCTCGCGGGCGAAGAGGTCGGCCAGCCGGTTTTCGTAGCCTTCGCCCTGATCGTCCGACACCGGCAGATTGGCCGGATCGGCGCAAACCCGGAACGCGGTCTTCGAGACCAGGTCCGAGGTTTGCGCCTGCCCGGCGCCCGCCAGGGAGCAAAGCAGGGCCGCGCAGGACGCTGCCGCGAAAATGTCAGCCCATGCAGGCATTCACGTCCTCGGCGATGACATCGGATTTCGCCTCTTTCTTGGCCGGTCGGCCGCGCGGGATCGCGCCGTCGCCGCGCGCCTTGAGATAGACGTAGATGTCGTCGAGATAGCACATCACGTTCTTGTTGTGCCCGAAGGAGGGCATGACCTTCTGATGCGAGACATCGACATTCTCGCGCCCGTTCGAGACGGTATAGACGAAATCGTAATAATCCATCTGCTCGACCGCATCCTTCAGCGGCGGCGCATAGGTCGAGCCCATGCCGTCGGGGCCATGGCAGACATGGCATTCCGAATGGTAGCGCCGGAAGCCCGAATAGGTCATCCAGTCGACCGTGCCGTCGGCCGCCACCTTGTAGGTGGGAATCCCGTCTGCGGTGAAATAGCGGCCGTTCTCTTCGGTGACGGCGGCACTGTCGCCGCGGGCCTCCTGCGCCGCATTGTCGGTCGCGGCGCCCGCACTGGCGATCCCGGTCACAAGGCCCGCGAGAAGCAGGCGTTTCATCTTCGTCATCTTCGCACCCTGTTCTGTTATGGTCGGGACCGGCGCGGCGCCCGGTCGTCGCGCCGCGCAGGCAAGGCGGCGCCGGTCCCTGTGGCAAGCGCTGCCGGATATCAGTCCGGCAGGGTGAACACGGTCAGCTGGCCGCCAAGTGCGGTATAGTCGCTGAGCGCGGCATAGCCGCCCACCGCGCCGAGCCCGTCATTGGGGTTGGTCAGCCCCGCCGCGAGCCCGATCCCGGCCCAACCGCCGACCCCCGACAGCACCGCGACATACTGCTTGCCGCCATGTTCGTAGCTCATCACGTTGCCGATGATGCCCGAGGGCGTCTTGAAGCGGTAAAGCTCTTCGCCGGTATCGGCCCGGACCGCCTTCAGATAGCCTTCGAGCGTGCCGTAGAAGACGATGTCGCCCGCCGTGGCCATCGCCCCCGACCAGACCGAGAACTGTTCCGGGATCGACCACTTGATTTCGCCCTTGATGTTGTCCCAGGCGATGAAGTTGCCCATGCCGCCATGGCTGTCGGGCGCGGGATACATCGACAGCGTGGCGCCGACATAGGGCTGGCCGGCGGTGTAGCTGACGCGGAACGGTTCGTAATCCATGCAGACATGGTTGGTCGGCACGTAGAAGAGCCCGGTCTTGGGCGAATAGGACGAGGGCTGCTGGTCCTTGGTGCCCAGCGCCGCCGGGCAGATGCCGGTGGTGTTCTCGTCCTCGCCGTTCTGCGAGGTCGAATATTCCGCCACCACGGCCGGGCGGCCATAGGTGTCGGAATTCGGGTCCATGTCGACGCCGGTGGTCCAGTTCACCGCGGGGTCGTATTTCTCGGCCACCAGCAACTCGCCGCTTTCGCGGTCAAGCGTGTAGGCCAGGCCGTTCCGGTCGAAATGGGTCAGCAGCTTGCGCATCTGCCCGTCGATTTCCTGATCGGTCAGGATCATCTCGTTGACGCCGTCGAAGTCCCATTCGTCATGGGGCGTCATCTGATAGACCCATTTCGCCATTCCGGTATCGGGATCGCGGGCCATGATGGTCATCGACCAGCGGTTGTCGCCCGGGCGCTGGCTGGGGTTCCAGGTCGAGGGGTTGCCGGTGCCGTAATAGACGAGGTTCAGCTCGGGGTCGTAGGAATACCAGCCCCAGGTGGTGCCGCCGCCGATCTTCCACTGGTCGCCTTCCCAGGTCGCGGTGCCGGAATCGACGCCGACCGGCTTGCCCAGCATGGTGGTCTTCTCGGGGTCCATCAGCGTGTCGCTGTCCGGGCCCATGGAATAGGCCCGCCATTCCCGCTCGCCAGTTTCCAGGTTATAGGCCGTGACCGAACCCCGCACCCCGAACTCGCCGCCCGAGATGCCGACCAGTACCTTGTCCTTGACCGGCAGCACCGTGGCGGTGTTGGTCTCGCCCTTCTCGGGATCGCCGTTCTTGACCGACCACAGAACCTCGCCGGTATTGGCGTCGAGCGCCACGACGGTGGTATCGGCCTGATGCAGGATGATCTTGCCGTCGGCATAGGCCACGCCGCGGTTGACGGTATCGCAGCACATCACCGGAATGACGCTGGTATCCTGCTTGGGCTCGTAGCGCCACTTGATGCGGCCGTTGTCGTTCAGATCAAGCGCATAGACGATGTTGGGGAAGGGCGTATGCACGTACATCGTGTCGCCGATCACCAGCGGCGAGCCCTCATGGCCGCGCAGGACCCCGGTCGAGAAGGTCCAGGCCACCTTCAGATCGCCCACGTTGTCGGCGTTGATCTGATCGAGCTCGGAATAGCGGTGGTTCGAGTAGTCCCCCATCTGGATCGCCCATTGGGTCGGGTCGTCCATCATCTGCTGCAGCGCTTCGTTGGCCAGCGCCGCCGTCCCCGTCGAGAGGGCGATCACAGACGTCAAGGCGTAGATCGTTCTCATGTTCAACTCCCTTGCGTTGGTCTTGTCCTTGTTCCGGCCTCGGCCGCGTGACGGGCTCACCGTCCTGGCGTTTCGAAACCGGAATGCGCGGCGATCGGGTGTCTTGGTCCTCCCTCCGACGCCGCGTTCGGAAATGTCAGGCGTTGCCCTCCTCTGCTGAAATGGTCCGGGACCGGCGCCGGGGCCGGGTCAGGGCGGCTGCGGGTCCGTCATCGACGGCGACGGCGGCGAGAGAGGCAGGCCGACCAGAGCCGGGGGCCGCGCGCCGTCCCGTGCTGCGATCCCCTCCTGTCATGGCCGGTTCCTCCCTCTGGTCCGTCAGCTTTGCGGCCGGTGCAGCCGGTCGGCATGCCAGGCGACATGATCGCCCGCGAAACTGGCGACGAAATAGTAACTGTGGTCATAGCCCGGCTGCATCCGGACGAGCCCCGCCTGCCGACGGCGGGCCAGAACGCCCGCCAGCGCCTCGGGGCGCAGCAGATCGAGAAACTGGTCGCCCGCGCCCTGGTCGATCAGGATCGCGTCCTTCCAGCCGTATTCCTCAAGAAGAATGCTTGAATCGTAGCATGCCCAGGCGGATTCGTCATCGCCGAGATAGGCGCTCAGCTGCTTGCGGCCCCAGTCGGACTGGGTCGGATTGGCGATCGGCGCGAAGGCCGAAACCGAGTCGAACCGGTCCTGGTTGCGCAGCGCCAGCGTCAGCGCGCCATGCCCGCCCATCGAATGCCCGGTAATCCCGTGGCGGTCGGCCAGCGGGAACTGGTCCATCACCAGATCGCGCAATTCGGTCAGCACATAATCGTACATCCGGTAATGCGTGGCCCAGGGCGCGCGGGTGGCGTTCACGTAGAACCCCGCGCCCTGGCCCAGATCGTAGGCCTCGTCATCGGCGACGCCGTCGCCCCGGGGCGAGGTGTCGGGGAAGACCACGGCCAGACCATGGGCGGCGGCATGTTCCTGAAAGCCGCCCTTGGTCATCGCGTTCTCATGGGTGCAGGTCAGCCCCGACAGATACCACAGCACCGGCACCGGGCCGGTCCCGCTCTGGGGCGGCAGGTAGACCGCGAAGGTCATCTCGGTGCCGCAGACCTCGGACGGGTGGGTGCAGACCATCTGCACCCCGTCGAAGCATCTGTTCTGGGTGACCACATCCATCCCGCGCGGCCTCAGTACAGGACCACGCTGCGGATGCTCTCGCCCGAATGCATCAGGTCGAAGCCCTTGTTGATCTCGTCGAGGCTGAGCGTGTGGGTAATCAGCGGGTCGATCTCGATCTTGCCCTGCATGTACCATTCGACGATCTTCGGCACATCGGTGCGGCCGCGCGCGCCGCCGAAGGCGGTGCCTTTCCACGTGCGCCCGGTGACCAGCTGGAACGGCCGGGTCGAAATCTCGGCCCCCGCTGGCGCCACGCCGATGATGATCGACTCGCCCCAGCCCTTGTGGGCGCATTCCAGGGCGGTGCGCATCACCTTGACGTTGCCGGTGCAGTCGAAGCTGTAATCGGCCCCGCCCTTGGTGAGGTTCACGAGATAGGGCACCAGATCGCCCTCGACCTCGGACGGGTTGACGAAATCGGTCATCCCGAAGCGTTCGGCCATCTGCTTCTTCGAGGGGTTCAGGTCCACCCCCACGATCTGGTCGGCGCCGATCATCCGCAGGCCCTGGATCACGTTCAGCCCGATCCCGCCCAGCCCGAAGACGACCGCCCGGCAACCGGGTTCGGCCTTGGCGGTGTTGACGACCGCGCCGACGCCGGTGGTCACGCCGCAGCCGATATAGCAGACCTTGTCGAAGGGCGCGTCCTCGCGGATCTTCGCCACCGCGATCTCGGGCAGCACGGTGTAGTTCGAGAAGGTCGAACAGCCCATGTAATGCAGGATCGGGTCGCCATCGAGCGTGCGAAAGCGCGAGGTGCCGTCGGGCATCAGCCCCTGGCCCTGGGTGGTGCGGATCGACTGACAGAGATTGGTCTTGGGATTGAGGCAATAGTCGCATTCGCGGCATTCGGGCGTGTAAAGCGGGATCACGTGATCGCCCGGCTTGACGCTTTTCACGCCGGGCCCGACCTCGACCACCACGCCCGCGCCCTCATGGCCCAGGATCGCCGGGAAAAGCCCCTCCGGGTCGGCGCCCGAAAGGGTGAATTCGTCGGTATGGCAGATGCCGGTCGCCTTGATCTCGACCAGGACCTCGCCCTCGCGGGGGCCGTCCAGTTCGACCTCGGTCACTTCAAGCGGCTTGCCCGCCTGAAAGGCCACGGCGGCACGGGTTCTCATGGGATAGTTCCTCCGGAGACGGTTCTTAGAATTCTCTTATGTTACGAGTATGAAAGCCCCCCCTTCCACCGGCAATTGCGACCTTGGTTGGTATGCGACCCGGTGGACAGGCGACGCGGGTCCGATAAAGTCCCCCATGGGAGGATCTGACATGCGGACCATTGCGACGATGGCGGTGGCGCTGTGCGCGCTGGCAGGCACGCTGCCCGCGGCGGCGGCCGATTTCTCGGACCCGACCTGGCCCTGCATCCAGCGCAAGGTCGACCGGCTTTCGCCGGGCCTGATGTGGCCCGACCCGATCGACCCCGAGGGGCTCGCGGCCCTCGACCCCGACACCCGCTCGGCCGTGACGGATCTTGCCGCCCGGCTCGCGCTCCGGCGGCTCTCGCTTGAAGACCTCGGCCCCCGGGTCGCCGATTTCGCAGCCGCGCAGGCGGCCGGGCCCGAGCTTATGGGGCTTTTGTTCCAGGCCAGCTTCGACCGGCTCGCCGCCCAGCGCCGCACCATCATGAAGGGGATCCAATCCTACGCGCTGAAACAGACCGCTCTCGCCGAACGGATAGACGCCGCGCGCGCCGAGATGGACGCAGCGATGGAGGCCGACCCGCCGGACTACGACCGCGCCGACAGTCTCGAGGAGCAGCTCGCCTGGGACGAACGCATCTATACCGACCGGCAGAAATCGCTGACTTATGTCTGCGAAACGCCGGTGCTGCTGGAAAAGCGGCTTTATGCCATCGCGCAGATGCTGCAGGCGGCTGCGGTCACTCCCACTCCATCTCGGTGAAGGCCACCGTGGCATTCCGCGGGTTGAAGGCGTCGAACAGGCGCCAGTGCCCGCGTTCTTCCCCGGCGATATGGCCGATCGCGTCGCCCAACCGTTCGCCTGTCGCGACCGCCGCCCGCGCATCCCGCGCCAGAACCTCCAGATAGCGCGCGGTCGCGGCCCCGCCCGCGGGCCAGGGCAGCACCGGCCCGCCATGGCCGGGCACGACGACGGCGGCGCCGTCCTGCCCCATCTCCTCCAGCACCGCGGCCCAGCCCCGCACCGTGCCGTCAAGCGCGGGCAGATGATCGTCGAAGACCAGATCGCCCGCGAAAAGGATGCCGCTTGCGCTGTCGAGAACGGTGAGGTCGGTGCCGCTATGGGCGGGCGGCCATGCCCGAAGCCGCAACACCCGCCCGCCAAGGTCGATCTCGGCCTCGCCGGAAACCGCGCGGTCGACCGGCGGCGGGGCGGTGCCGATCAGCGCGGCAGACCCGATCAGCCGACCGAGACTCTCGAGATACCCCGCCTGCCGGTCGGCCAGCGCGCGCGCCAGCCCCTGATGGGCCACCACCTCGGCCCCGGCCTCGGTCAGCGCTGTGGCCCCGAAGACGTGATCGGGATGCACATGGGTCAGGATCACATGGCTGACCAGCAGCGCGGTCCGCGCCCGGATCGCCCGCCAGGCCGCCTCGCCGATCCAACGCGCCGATCCGCTGTCGATCACCGCGACCGAGCGCGTGCCGATCACCACCGAGATATTGGAAATGTCGCCAAGGTTGTCCCCATCGGCCTCGGCCACCTGACCGCGATGCACCAGCACCCCCGGAGCGATCTCGTCGAAGGCCAGCGCGGGCCCCGCCTCCCGGCAGCGCGGCGGCCCCTCCGCCACAAGCCCCGGAGACGCACCGGACCCGGGCATCGCAGCCAGCGCCGCGCGGCAGTCCTCGGCCCCGGCCGTCCAGATCCCGGGCAGCGCCACCTCGCGGCAGACCTCGCGCGACAGCGCCAGACACAACGTCATGACCGCCTCGAACATGCCCCCTCCCTGCCGATGGGCCTCCGGCACCGACCCTGCCCGATCCCGCAACCGTGATCGACACCGACCATTGGCCGATGGGCAGAGCCCTGCCGCTATGGCATCCTCAACGGCATCTCATGCGGAAAAGGGAGGTTCCCATGAAGACCGTCATCGCCGCGGCGCTGGCCGCGCTGGCCGCCATGCCCGCAGCCGCCGAAGACAGCCTCCGCGCCAACCCGCTGACCGCAAGCCCGGTCTGGGACGAGATCCGGCCGCAGATCCTCGGCCAGGACGCCCCCCTCGCCGAAGGCCCCGCGCCCTTCGAGATCGAGGCGCCCTACCGCGCCGAAGAGGCCGCGACCGTCCCGATCCGGATCCGGCAGACCGCCCCCGAGGCGCATATCTCCCGCGCCCGCCTGGTGATCGATGAAAACCCGATGCCGCTGGCCGCCGACATCGTCTTCGGCCCGGCCATGGCGCCGCTCGATCTCGAGCTTCGGGTCCGCGTCAACCAGTATTCCAACGTCCGGGTCATCGCCGATACCGAAACCGGCCTCTTCATGGACGGCCGCTTCGTCAAGGCCTCGGGCGGCTGCTCGGCCCCGGCCAGCAAGACCCCCGAACTGGCACTGGCCGAAATGGGGCGGATGCGGCTCAAGCCCTTCGCCGACACAGCCCCCGCGCTTTCAACGCCCCGGCGCGAGGCCCAGATCATGATCCGCCACCCGAACTATTCCGGCCTGCAACGCGATCAGGTGACCCAGCTCTTCATCCCGCCGCTCTATCTCGACCGGATCGAGGTGCGTCAGGGCGACGAGCTTCTGTTCCGCGTCGAGGGCGGCATCTCGATCAGCGAAAACCCGGTCTTCCGCTTCTCCTATTCCGATAATGGCGCCGCCAGCCTGCATGTCCGGGCCGAGGATACCGACGGCCATGTCTTCGAACAGGACCTGCCCAAAGACGGCCAGATCTGATCCCTTGTCTTCTTCTTGGCCTCAATACCCCCGCCGGAGGCGCCGCGCGCCTCGCGCGCGGCCCGGCCCAACGCCGGACAAGCGGGGCGAAGCCCCGTGCAGGCCGGGGGCGGGAGCCCCGCGCTCACTCGAAACAGACGATCTCGGCCTCGGCCTGGGCGCGGCGCAACTCGGCCACGAAGGCCCGGGCCGTGGGCGCGGTCCGGAACATCGACATCCGCTCGCCCCCCACCTGCTGCAGCGACAGCACTGTCTCGGCCTCGACATAGTCCTCGTAAGGCAGGATCGAGGCGATGGTGTCGATCGAACAGGCGCATTTCTGCAGCACGTCGCGCCCCTGCCCGTTTACCGCCATGCAGGCAAAGACGTAATCGGCCCGGACCGCGGTCGGATAGTCGTTAAGCGCGGCCGCCACATCCTCGGCCGCCACCGACCCGGCCGCCCCGGTGCCCAGCGCTGCCGCAAGAAGAAACACAGCCCGCCTCATCGCGCGGGCTCCGCGGCCGGCACGCTCAGGGTCAGCCGCACGGCATAAACCTCGCCCGAGGGTCCGGGGGCCGTCGCAGAAAGGCTGCGATACCAGCCCGGCACCTCCTCCGACACCGTCACCGCGATCTCCATATCGGCGAAGGCCCCCATCCGGGCGCGCGCCGGGTCGTCCTCGAACGGATGCAGCACCACCACCTCGGCGGCCACCTCGCCCGCGCCCCAGGACACTTGCACCGCGCGCCGCTCGGCCGGACGCATCAGCGCCTCCTTCAGGCGGTTGCGGATATAGAACGGGCTGCCGCCCATGGTCCGGGCCATGTCGCGCACCACGCTCTCGACGAAATACATCGCGACCGGGTTGCCGACCCTGGCCGGAAAGCTGCCGATGGCGCGAAACCGCTCGCCCTGAACCAGCCGCAGATCGGCCGTATCGGGCGATCCGGGCGGAAAGATCAGTCGCACCTCTCCGGTCTCGGCCGCCTCCTCGTCCGGCAGGGCCTCGTTCTGCAAGGACCGCTGGTAGACCAGCCCCGCGTCGCGGGACACCCCGTGAAGCGTGCCGGTCCGGAAGATCAGGTCATAGGCCTCGCCGGGCGCCGTATCGGCCGCGGATACCGCGCTTGCGGCCCCCGCCAGCAAAAGCCCGGCCAGAAGACCCACCATCCTGCTGCGCATCGCCTGTCCTCCCTTTGCCACCGAGCCTACCCACGCGGCCCTGCCTGTCACGCCAGACTTTCGTCGGCCATGACCGGAGCGCCCTCCCGCAGGGTCCGGCCGATCAGCGGCCGGAGCCGCACCAGATCGACGGGCTTTCTCAGCACCGCAAAGCCCCGGTCCGCCCCGATCCGCGGCAGGTCCTCGCTGGCATCGGCGGTGATCATGATCGCCGGAACCCTCACGCCCGCGGCGCGGCGCAGCGCGTCGATGGCCAGGACGCCATTATCCTCGCCGTCGAGCTGATAGTCGGCCAGGATCAGGTCGGGGGCCATGCCGATCTCGGCCACAAGCCCCAGCGCCTCGGCGGTCGAGCGCGCGGCCAGCACCCCCGCCCCCCAGGATTCGAGCGCGCGCGTCATGGCGAAAAGCACATCGCTGTCATTCTCCACCGCCAGAACGATCAGCCCGTCGATCCTGCCGCCCGCGCCGCCTGCCCGCTCGTCGCAGCCCGTCCGGCAGACCTCCTCGGGCGGGTCCACCCGGTCAAGTGCGATCGAGAAGACCGACCCCACCCCGGGTGCAGACCGGACGCTCAGATCATGGCCCAGATGTCGGCAGGTCCGCTCGACGATGGACAGGCCCAGCCCCATGCCCGAGCCCGGCAGCGCGTTGCCCGCCCGGGTGAATTCCTCAAAAATCCGCGCCTGATCCTCGCTGGAAATGCCGATCCCGGTATCCCAGACCTGCAAAAGCGCCCGGCCGCGGCGGCGGCGGCAGCCGACCAGAACCCGGCCGGTCTCGGTATACTGGATCGCGTTCACCAGGAGGTTCTGCAGCGACCGCATCAGGAATTGCGGATCGCTCTCGACCCAGAGCGCGGCCGGGATCACATCGAGCCGGATGCCCTTTTCGGCCGCGACCATCGCGTAATCCTCGCCCAGAGCCCGCATCATCGGCCCCAGACAGACCGGCCCCGGCGTCAGCGCCGCCCCGGTGCTTTCCAGCCGCGACAGATCCAGCAGCGCCCGCAGAAGCGACTCCATCGAGGCAAACGAGCCCTGCAACCGCTCGACCATCGGCTCTAACCCGCTGCCGCGCGCGCTGTCGCGCAGTGTCGAGATCATCAGCTTGGCGGCATTGACCGGCTGCAACAGATCGTGGCTCGCGGCGGCAAGGAACCGCGTCTTGGAACTCATCGCGGCCTCAAGCTCGGCCTTGGCCTGACGCAGTTCTTCCTCGACCCGGGTCTGCGCCGCATGCTGGTCGCGCAGCCGCCGGTTGGCCTCGGTCAGCTCGTAGGTGCGTTCCTCGACCCGCTTTTCCAGCACCTCGGTCGCCCGAGATTCCAGCGTCACGTCCGAGATGTCCGCCAGAAAGCCGCGATCGGGCAAGAGGTGCACATGCAGGTCCAGTACCCGGCCGCTCGCGTGGCGCAGACGCCGGCGCAGCTGCCCCTCGGCCCGCAGACGCGTCAGCCAGAGGTCGATATCGGCGATGTCGGCCTCGGCGACCAGGCGGTTCTCCTTCACGTGGCGCAGGATCTGGCTGAAGGTCGTGCCGTCCTGCACCAGTGTGTAGGGCAGCGCCAGAAGCTCGCGGAACCGGCCGTTCCGGATCGTGACCTCGCCGGTCCGCGAAAAAGTGCAGATCCCCAGCGTCATGTGATCGAAGGCGGCCTGCAGGTAATGCGCCTGCATGTCGATCAGCAGATCCTTTTCCATCCGGTTCTTGCGGACGATGTCGGTAATCTCGGTCTGGGTCAGGATCAGGTTGTCCGACCGGGTGCGCTGCCGCGCGATCTGGAACCAGCGGTCGCCCTGCAATTCCAGCACGAAGGTCAGGCTCGCGCCCTCGGCGGTGCGCCGGGTGATGGCCTCGGCCAGGTCGCGGCAGGCGCGGTCGGGATCGGCCAGCGCCCGGCTTGACTGCACCGCGCGGAAATAGTCCTCGACCGTCAGACCGGGCAGGATCCGGGCAGAGATATCGGGCAGGATGAACCTGAAAAGGTCGTTGCAGACCTGCAACCGCCCCTCGTGGAACAGCGCGAACCCGCCCTCCATCGCGTCAAGCGCCTCGCTCAGCCGCAGGCGCGTCTCTTCGCGGTCGACCCGGGCGCGCTCGAGCTCGGTCGAGGTCCGTTCCAGATCGCGCGTCTTGGCCCAGACCTGCCCTTGCAGAGCGACGGCCGACTGGAAGAGACCGTAGGCGCTGCCGGTCATGTCGTGCTGGCGGTTGCTGCGCCGGATCAAAGCGTCGATGATGCGCGCCTGCCGGGCGATGATGACGTTTGGCGGCGCGTCCGGGTCGATCATGCCAAACCCCGGGTGCGGGGCTCGAAGAAGGCGACGCCCACGAAGGTCTGGTTCACATGCACCCCGCAATGCTGTTCGCCATAGGTGTTGAAGCCCAGCACCCGGTGGCGGCGCAGAATCTCGGAGGCCGGCGCGGTCAGCTGTTTCTGACCGATCTCGAGTTTTCGCAGGAAGCAGTCGAAGCCCAGGATGAACTCCGGCCCCCGTCCCGCCGCGTCGGTCACGGCAAGTTCGTCATCAAGCGTCCGCAGGATCTCGCGCCCGCGTCCGAGCGTCAGCAAGAGCCCGTCATCGATTGCCGACAGGAAGGACAGCGCGCCGGTCTCGGTCACCTTCTGGATCGCCCGGACATGGTAGATCGAATTGTTGCGCACCAGCACCGGATGTTCCGCAAAGACCTGCGGGCTGAGCGCCTCGACCGGGGAGCCGACCAGCCGGGCGTATTCCTCGGCCGCGGGCGCACCGTTCAGTTCCAGCACCAGCCGTTCCTCGGGTACGGCCTCGGTCACCACCATCAGGTGCTCGGTCGGAAGAAAATGGTCGAAGCCGAGGCCACGGAACTCCAGATCGGTCTCGATCAGCACCAGCAGGGCGGCATCGCGGTGCAGCGCCCCGTCCTGCAGGATCGCGGTTTCCCGGAACCGCAGCGCATCGGCGGCCGACCCGCCGAAGACCGGCACGTCCTCAAGCCCCGCCGCCAGCGCGGCGACCAGCAGGTCTTCCTGCTTGGACAGGCCGTCGGCGAAGATCAGCGCCAGTCGGTTCCACCGTGCGCTATGTGCAAATTGGGCGGCCAGACGGCGGGCCTCGGTCGAGACCTCCTCGATCGAAAACGGCGAGAGTGGCCGGATCAGTCGCGTGGCACAGCGGAAATGGGCGCGCGGAAAGGCCAGCAGCAGCAGCGCGTCGTCCTCATAGCCCTCGGGCGTGATCTGCCCGGCCGAGCTGCATCCGAAAACGGGCAGGCCCGGCAATTGCTGCGCCAGGGCCTCGGCCAGCGACGCGCATGCCAGCCGGTCGGGAATGAAGGCCAGCACGAAGCGCGCCTGGGTCCGGTCGATCTGCGCTGCCGCCTCGGACGCGGCACGCGCCGGGTCGGCCGACCGCGACAAGCCGACGCCGGGGGTCCCGGGACCGGGGTCCGGCCGCGGCGCGGCGCCATCCCGGACGCTACTGGCTGAGGAAGGACCGGGCATCGGCCTCCGAGAACCCCGCCCCGACATCGACCGTGGCGCTTTCGATCAGCACAGCCGCCTGGGTCCGGTTCTGCACCCCAAGCCGTCGCAACAGCGCCGTGATATGCGCCTTGACGGTGGCCTCGGCCAACGAAAGCTCATAGGCAATCTGCTTGTTGGGCTTGCCCGCGCAGATCAGCCGCATGATACGGGCCTGCTGCGGCGTCAGTTCGGCAATGCGGCGGCCAATTTCCTGCGCGCTGGCAGCCCGCGGCGCGCGCGCCGCCGACCGGCAGGCGCGGCGATAGGCCAGCGGCAGATACCGGTTGCCGGCGCGGATCTCGGCCAGGGCCAGTCTGAGATCGTCAATCGAGGCATCCTTGGGCACGAAACCGGCCGCACCACCGTCCATCAGCGCCGTCACCACCTCGACCGAGGTCAGCGCCGAAATCACCAGAATCGGCACCTGCGGCAGTCGCTCGCGCAGCCGGGCAAAGCCACTGATCCCCGCGACATCTGGCAGCTTGAGATCAAGCATCACAAGGTCCGGCAGAAACCCGGAGCCTAGCGTCCCCAATCCCTCGGCGAGCGTCGTGGCCGTCTGGATCTCGGCATCGGGAAAAGCATGTCGAAGGGCGACGGCCAATGCATCGGAATAGAGCGGGTGATCGTCAACGACCAGAACGGACTCTATGGCCGTCACCGCCGGCATAACCGGTTCATGGCTCATTGGTCTTTCCTCCCTGCCCGGACGCTACCAAATCGCGCAGCGGGAAGGCAACGGTTTCGGGTCAGGGTGCTTTGATTTCGGTCGCGCAGCATGACCTCACGACTCCGATAACGGAGAGGTGACATGAGCGATCTCTTCTGGCTGACCGACGCGCAGATGGCACGTCTGGCCCGTCTCTTTCTGAAGTCTCATGGTGAGCCGCAGGTCGACGACAGGCGCGTATTGATTGGGATTATCTTCATCAACCGCAATGGCTTACGCTAGCGAGATGCTCTTTCTGCCAATGGTCCACACAGTTGAAGCGGACCGTGGTCGCGGTGGGGCCGCGCAAGCCTTGGAAACGCTTAACAGCCGCTGGAAGCGATGGAGCGAAAAAAGGACCTTCGCACGGATGATGGGAGGGCTGGCGGCGGAACACGGCGAAGAGAAGACCGTGATGATCGACGCGACAGACCTCAAGGCCCATCGAACGGCGACCAGCACGGCCGCCCAAAAGGGAAGCGTGGTCGCCTGATCGGACGAACCAAAGGCGGGATGAACACCAAGCCGCACGCCATCTGCGACAGTCAGCGATGCGGCAGCCCTCGAAGCTGGACCTCAAGTTCATCCTCGAAATCGCTTGCTGCCCCTGTGTGGCCAATGCACCGGGCATTTCGATGCCCTCGGCCGTATCCGAGCCATGGCCCCGGATCCTAGAACGCGACGTCCGGTCCGCGGACCGCCAGACATGCCATATGGCCAGTCCACCCTCCGTGTCATGAGAGCACGGCGGTGAAACCGGAAATTCTCTTTCGGAATCAAGTCCCGGCCGTCCGCTGCCTTACCCGCAGATTGCGGGATGCGCTTCACTGGCCTGCCGCCGGGTCGGCCGCACCGGCCGAATGGCAGCCTGCGTGATGCCGCCGGTATCCACAGCATGCTGTCGGCGTCGGACAAAGGCACGCATCGTCGGACGCGCCGGCCCGGCCTTTCGAGACGTGCAGCGGAGACTTCCGCCGCGGCGTTCGCCACGGCTGGCGGGCGGCCCGGGCCAAGGTCATGGCGCCACCGCTCCAGGCTGGGTCGCCGTCAGGT